>DVHJ01000010.1 GCA_018712145.1 Candidatus Faecousia faecigallinarum
ACGTGCGAAAAAAAGTGAAAAAATCGAAAAAAAAGAACTTGATATATTGCAAAATGCGTGGTAAGCTGTACATGTAAAATTTGCCAAAGTAGAAATATTTTCTTTGGCAATATAACACACTGCCATAAGAAGGGGAAAGGTGATGTGATGAATCGAAAAAAACTGTTGTGTGCCGGGTTGTGCTTAATTTTACTGGTGGCTTGCTGCTGGGGCTGTGACAAAGCCCCGGAGGAGGACCCTGCGGTGGCGTTCTTCCAGGACTACCTGGAAGCAGCGAAAGCCGGCAGCGAAGAGGCTTTCCCGTACATCTACTTTGAAAGTGCAGAACATGAGGAGTTATATCTTTCCAACCCGGACAGAATTCTATCTTATGAAATTCTGGGGTCTGAGAAAATCAATGATAACCTAACTGCTATTTCCTATCGGTTAGAAGACAACACGGGAGATGATCGAACCCGAACTGCTTTTGTGGCCCGGATGGATGGCGAATACAAGGTAATCCGCAACGTTTTGTCTGTTCCGGAGGAATTGTCGGAAAATCTGGTGGTGGACAACTACACCATCCCAGATGGAATGTGGATTGATTTCGACGAAACAATTCCGATTGAAGAGCAGCCGTAGAGAAAGGATTTGTGAAAAATCTTTATCCCATTGGCACAGTCTCCGGCAATCTCTATGTCGTAGGGACGAATCGGTAATACATACAATTCCCCGGCGGCCCTTGCTGCCGGGGATTTTTTCGCTTTTCCCTGCCTACACCGGCGCGTCTCAGGTTATGCGTAAGCGTGACAGGTCTATGGATGTCATCACACCCTTGCACCCGCAGAAGCGCCTCCGTCATTTGCATGTCATTGCGAGGAGCGGGGCAGCTGCACCGCGACGCGGCAATCCGTTCTCCTTGCAGTGGCACATAACGAAACGTAATACTTTGGGCAAATCCGCAGCCGTCTACGAATTCGCCCTAAATGCTGCTTATTTTCCCCTATCTCTGCGGGGTTACGGATTGCCACGTCGCTTCGCTCCTCGCAATGACATCCATAAACTTGCCGCGCTTCACCACATCCGCAACGGAGCATCCCCAATTTTATCAGGCTCTTTACTCTTATCTGCGGATTTTTTTGCTGTTTTCAAATATCATCTGCCAAGGCCGGGCGGGATGTTTCCTGCTCTCCGCCGGGGCGGTGATACGCCAAAGCACGGCATTTGGGGGGTATCCCAGGTATACCACAAACGGGGAGGCGGCAGAATCTGCCGTCTCCCCTCGGGCCTATGGCGGTGGGAAAAAATCTATCTGGACTCCCCGTTTTCCAAAGATGCCGTGAACATGGAAGCTGTGCATTGCCAGCAGCAAAGGCAGCAATGGCCAGATATGCGCAAATCAAGATCTGTTTTGGCACTTCCGATGGTGAACGCCGGCATAGGCCACATTTTATTTTACTTGACACTGTATCCGGTGTCCAACAGTGGCAGAGAAGTGGCAGAAAAAGATTTTTCAGTAAATGCCGTTGCAAAAGAACAAAAAATGATGTAAAATGAAATAAGGCTCATTCTATCCGGCGGGGAGTGATCACAATGTCTGAACTTTCGGATTTATTAAACCGCTTTATGAAGGAAAAAGAGATACCCTCCATCCAAATTGTGCAAGGCGTGGATATCGACCGTTCCACGGTTTACCAGTACCTGCGCGGGCGGCGGGAGATCAAGAACAGGGCTCACCTGGAGGCCATTTGCGCCATTTTGCGTCTCACGCCGGAGGAGCACCAGCAGATTACCCGGGCTTTCCACATGGCAGCTGTTGGTCCGGAGCAGTACGCCCAGTGGGAAAAGCTGGAGGACATGTTCACCTCCTTGTCTCGTGTGGAGGAACAAATAACGCCGCTGGAAATTGATCTGCAAATCCAGCTGCCGGACGAGGGCCGGGTGTTTACCGGATTCCAGGAGGTTGCCCGCATCTCCGGTGCAGTACTGACCGACGCCATGGGCGGCGCCCGGTGCGACATTCTTCTGCAGCCCAGCGCATCGCTGCTTAGCGCTTTGATTCTTGCCCAACTCCGGCCGGAGGGAACGGATACGCCAGTGCGCCATGTGATCTGCATGGAGAGCAATGCCAAAACCGGAGTGGTGCAAAACATTGAAATTTTGCAGGAGCTGCTGCGGCATTCCGTGGCCCTGCGCAACTACAGCCCCATATTTTACTACGGGAGCATCCCAGATCATTTTGGCACCACCAATATTTTGCCGGGGCTCATTGTGTCGGATCGCGCCGCGCTGACCATATCCGGGGATGCCACCAGCGGGATGCTCTACCGCGCGCCGGAGGCGGTGGCCCTGTTCCAGCGGCGGTTTGACCAGATTGCCAGCGTATGCCGCCCCCTGCTTTCCTACACCGTTGCCCCGCCGGATGCCTTCCAGTATAGCCTACGCTTTTATCATCAGCACGTCAAATCTACCCGCACCACCATGGAATATGGCTTTTGCTGCTCCCCGTTTTTGGACAAGTACCTGCTGGATAAATATTTAAACCCTACCGTAGCGGCCTATGGGGCCAGCCGGCAGGTGGTGGATGTGTTTGTTGACCAGATTACGGCATACTGCAAGAAGTACGGTAGCTGCCACATTTGTGCTGTGGAAAACATAGATGAGCTGTTGGAAACCGGGTACTTTTCCGACTTTCCCCGGTTGTTTATGCGCACTTCCTTGTCCCCGGCAGACCGGTGCTACTTCCTGCGGAAGATTTTGCAGGCCATGGCCGATGGCTGGCATAGCCTGCATTTGCTGAAGGAGAACCGGGGCCTGCTCAGCGCCAAATGGAGCGCATGCTTTACTCCGGGAACGGCGCTGTACATCCAGCGGAAGATGGAAAGCGGCGACTGCTTCGTGATTTGTCCGGAACCGGGGATTACAGCGGCAGCCTGGAACTACTATCAGGCGATTTTGCAAAGCGACCGGGTAACCACCAAGGCAGAGACGATGGCTCTGCTGGAAGAGAGGGTGCAAAGTTTCCTGGCAGATCAGGGATAGATAACAGGAGAACAAAATCAGGCAGCCGGTGTCCGGCTGCCTGATCAATGGGCCAAAGGCTCATTTTTTTCTGGCTTCTGCAGCTTTGTTGATGCAGGCAACGGCGTTTAAGCTGCGGGGATAGCCAATGTAGGGTAGGCACTGGGATACCACCCGAATGAGAAAATCTTTGTCGTTTCCCAGATTCATGTTGCCACCGGCATGGGCAGTGAGCTGAGGCTCGCAGCCCCCCTGGGCCGCCAAGAAGCAAAAGGTGATCATTTCCCGCTGGGCCAAGGTGAGGCCGGTGCGGGTGTAATAGTCTCCAAAACAATTGGCGGCCAGCCAACGGTTAATGTGGCCGTTTTTCCAGGCTTCCTGCATGCCGTCTCCAAATATGTCCACCTGGGTCTGTACCCCTCGTGCCAGGCGGTTTTCCATGGTTGTGGTGGCCTGGCCTTCCAGAGGAAGCTTTACCCCCCGAGCCGTCAAGATCTCATTGGTTGCCGCCAGGAAGGGCATAACCCTGCCCATGCCCAAGTAATCCACTGCCTGATAGACCACCTCTTTGACCATCACTGGCGACAGGCCCGCGTCCAGGGCCCTGGGCAAGGCCAACTTAAACGCCTCCACCCCCTGGCAGCCCAGCAGCGTAGCCAGGATAGCCAGGTGGCGGGTTACCTCGTCCAACTGCTGCCCAGGTTCATTCACCGCTTCATGAAAGGTAAACTGTTCAAATCGCTCCATAAATTCCGGATCAGTTTCCCAATAATTCATCTACATAACCTCCTTATGGGATTATTCCTGCTTCACTGCCTTGACTGCGCCCACCACCAGCGCAGTTAGCTTGGCCAAGCCGGGGCCACTTCCGCTATGAACACGCCCCGCTTTTTTGCCAGCTCGGCAACCCGCCGGATGACGGCGCGGGAATGCTCCTCGTCCAGGGGCCAGCTGTACTGGCCGTTTTGGGCATCACCGAACCCCATACAGCCCATGCAAATGCGGGACACCCGCAATGCAGGCCGGCCAAGCGTGGTGTATTGCATTGTTTACCGTCTCCTAAACATGGCGATTATGCCAAAGCGGCGTAAGCGGCTTCGTCCACAGCTTCCAGCCATTCATTGGCAGTTTCTTCTCCGGGAACCTCCACAGCAATGTGGCTAAACCAGCTGTCTTTTTTGGCGCCGTGCCAGTGTTTTACGCCAGCAGGGATGGTGATCACCGTGCCAGGGGTCAGGCTGACGGCAGGCTTGCCCGCTTCCTGATACCAGCCTTCCCCGGCGGTGCAGATCAGAATCTGGCCGCCGCCTGCCTTGGCATGATGGATATGCCAGTTATTCCGGCACCCCGGCTCAAAGGTAACATTGGCCATAAAAATCGGGCCCTGACCAGTCAAAGGGTGCAAATAGGATTTCCCGATAAAGTACTGGGCGTAGGCAGAATTCTCCTGGCCCAATCCAAATACGTTTTGCCGGTCAAATTCTGCTTTGTTGTTGATTTTCATGGTAATCTTCCTTTCTAAACATTGTTTACCAGATTTTGTTTCGCCTGGGATTTTTGATCAGGTTGATCATATAGTCCAGGTTGTCGATACACTGCTGCCGTTCATGCATCTGGGAGAGCAGCAGATTCCGCTGCCTACGTAGCATCCGGATCTGAGTCTCCTGGCCGCTGGCGCCTTCCGTGGCAGCTTGCGCATACCGCTTCAAGTCATCCATGGTGAACCCTGCTTTTTGTAAGTCCTGATGCGTGGCGGCCAAACGGATCTGACCTTCGCTGTAGCCCTGAATTTGGCCATCAGGCATGGTCAGTAAGCCCGCCCCGGCATAGGCGATGGGAATGCAAAATCGCCGGCTGGCTTCCTCCAGCGTCATTTTTCTCCCCCTAAATCGGAAATGTGGGTGCAGGCAAGAGAAGGAATCTCCCGCCTACACCCACAGTATACCGGCCAAAGCGCCACAAATCCAATACTTATATTTTATGGTCTACCCATACGCAAAGTGTATTGGAGGTGCTGGATAAACTTGGCCACAGCAGGGCTGAAAGGCTGATTGCGCTTCCAGGCCAACACACTGGTTGCCGTAAGTTCCGGCGCAAGGGGACGGTATACCAGCCGCCGGTTATCCCAGAAGGGCAAAAAACCCTCCACGCAAATGCAATAGCCCAGTCCCTGATCCACCATCACTGCGGCATTGGAGCTTAAATTGCTGGTGAACCGGACATTCAGCTTCCGGAAAGCATCGCCAAACCAACTGGCCAGCTCACTTTGCACCGTCAGCCGCCGGGGCAGGATGAGGGGAACGCCGGCCAGATCCTGTGGGGTCACCGCCGCTTGCCCAGCCAGCGGTGCATCCTGACGCATCAGCACTACCCAACGCTCTTTCATGGACAATCGAACAAAATCGTATTTCTCCATATCCACCGGCTCCAGGAGCAAGCCTACATCCACCAAGCCCTTGTCCATCTGCTCTTTCACCACATCGGCAGTTTCCGTCAGGATATCATAAGTCACCGCCGGATAGCTCTGCTGGAAGGTGGCAATAAACCTGGCCAGCAGCTGCACTGAGGCCAACTCCCCGCAGCCCACGGTAATTTCCCCTTCAATCTGCTCCTCCTGGGCATCCAACTCTTCCTGGGTTTTGTCCACCAGGCGCAGAATCTCTTCTGCCCGCCTGCGCAGCAGAACGCCGGCATTGGTCAGGGTAATCTTTCTGGCCCCCCGGTCAAACAGCTTCACCCCAATCTCTTCTTCCAGCTGGGCAAGCTGGCGGCTGAGGGTAGGTTGGGTAACGTGGAGCACTTCGGCGGCCTTGGTGATGTTCTCCTCCCGCACTACCGCGAGAAAATAACGCAAAACACGAATTTCCATGGGATACCCCCTAAACCTTCCCGTCTTACGGTTTATTTTACCACAGTCCCATTTCTCCGGCAACGGCAGCTTTCAGGTACGCCCAGATATCTTGGGAGAAATTTGTCCCCTTTGCCGGCAATCCCCCTCTCAAACCGGCCCCATTTCTTCTCCAAACAGGCACCAGAAAAACACCCCCGGCGCTGCCCATTGGGATAGACAGCGCCGGGGGCCATGGTTTTCTAATCCTCGTCCAGCTTCAGCACGGCCATGAATGCCTCTGAGGGAACAGACACGGTGCCGAAGGTGCGCATCCGTTTCTTGCCCTCTTTCTGCTTCTCCAGCAGCTTCTTCTTCCGGGTGATGTCGCCGCCGTAGCACTTGGCCAGTACGTCTTTCCGCAGGGCCTTGATGGTCTCCCGGGCAATGATTTTGCCCCCCACCGCCGCCTGCACCGGAATTTCAAACATCTGCCGGGGGATATTTTCCTTCAGCTTCTCGCAGATCTTCCTGGCCCGGGGGTAGGCGTTGTCCGCAAAGAGGATAAAGCTCAGGGCGTCCACCATATCCCCATTCAGCAGAATATCCAGCTTCACCAGCCGGGAGGGGCGGTACTCGTCCAGTTCATAGTCCAGTGAGCCGTAACCCCGGGTGCGGGACTTCAATGCGTCAAAGAAATCATAGATGATTTCGTTCAGCGGCATGGCGTAGTGCAGCTCCACCCGGGTGGCGTCCAGGTAGACCATGTCCCGGAATTCCCCCCGCCGGGCAGTGCACAGCTCCATGATGTTGCCCACATACTCCTGGGGCGCCATTAGGCTGGCCTTCACGTAAGGCTCCTCCGCCAGTTGGATTTCCGCCGGGTCGGGATAGTTCTGGGGATTGTCCACCATCAGCACTGTACCATCGGTTTTGGTGATCCGGTAGACCACGTTAGGGGCGGTGGTGATGAGATCCAAATTGTACTCCCGCTCCAACCGCTCCTGGATAATTTCCATGTGCAGCAGGCCCAAAAAGCCGCACCGGAAGCCAAAGCCCAGGGCAACGGAGCTCTCCGGCTCATAGACAAAGGAGGCGTCGTTCAGCTTTAATTTCTCCAGAGCATCCCGGAGATCCTGGTACTTGGAGCCGTCCGCCGGGTACACCCCGGAGAAGACCATGGGCTGTACCGTCCGGTAGCCAGGCAGCGGCTCTGCTGCCGGCCGGGCAGCCTCGGTCACGGTGTCGCCCACCCGGGTGTCGGAAACGGTTTTGATGGAGGCGGTGAGATACCCCACCTCTCCGGCGCCCAGACCGTCGGTGGCCTGGAGGCCCAGAGGCTGCATCACCCCTACCTCCACCACCTTATACACTGCGCCAGTGGCCATCATGCGGATCTCCATCCCCGGCCGAATCGTCCCTTGCTTCACCCGGAGGTAGACAATCACCCCCCGGTAAGCGTCATACTGGCTGTCAAAAATCAGGGCCTGCAGGGGGGCCTCCCGATCCCCCTGGGGTGCAGGAATGTCGGAGATGATCCGCTCCAGAACTTCATGGATATTGATGCCGTTTTTGGCGGAGATCTCCGGGGCGTTTTCTGCCGGAATGCCTACAATATCCTCAATCTCCGCCTTTACCTCCGCCGGGCGGGCGGCAGGCAGGTCAATTTTATTGATCACCGGCAGCACCTCCAGCCCGGCATCCATGGCCAGGTAGGTGTTGGCCAAGGTCTGGGCCTCCACCCCCTGGGAGGCATCCACCACCAGCACCGCCCCTTCACAGGCTGCCAAGGAACGGGAGACTTCATAGTTAAAGTCCACGTGGCCCGGCGTGTCAATCAGGTTCAGGGCATAATTTTCCCCGTTGTCCGCCCGGTACTGCAGCCGGACGGCCCGAGCCTTAATGGTAATGCCCCGCTCCCGTTCCAGCTCCATGGAGTCCAGGATCTGGTCGGCCATTTCCCGCTGATCCACCGCGTGGCAGGCCTCCAGGAGCCGGTCGGCCAGGGTGGACTTGCCGTGGTCAATGTGGGCAACAATGGAAAAATTACGGATATGGGATAAATCTGTCAATGCCTTCACCTCAATGCCGCATTTACCGGCGTTCTTCTACCGGCATTATACCGGAATCCGGGGAAAAAGTAAACCGGTTTTCCGGGGAAACCCAGGGGGTTAGCCATGGTCCGCCTCTCTGTGTTACTCTGAAGCAGAAAGGAGGCGATGGACCATGAGTAAACTGCCTGGTGCAAAACTGTCCCCCAGAATTGAAAACGGTGCGCTATGCTGGTATGCCGGCGATACCTTCTCCCTGGATATACTCCTGGAGTTAACCGATACTGACGGCGAACCGGTCACCGTCGGGGCAGCGGATACCCTGACCCTGACGGTATACGACAGCTGCCAAACCCTGGTGGAAACGATTTCTTACACCAATGTGACGGGCAACCGGATCACCCTTACCGTAGACGAAATCCGCACGGCGAAATATCCCCCCGGCGCCTACCGGTATACCCTGCGCCTGACCCACGGCCAGAATACTACCCTGGCCTGGGACAATCCCATTCTTGTGGAGTAAAGGAGGAAATGATGGAAGTATTGTGGAATCCCCGGCTGACTGCCCAGCTACAGGGGCACATCGGCCGGGGGGTAGCCTCGGCGGAAGTCACCGCAGCAGGGCACCTTGTGCTCACCATGACCGACGGGCAGGCGGTGGATTTAGGGACTGTGGTCGGGCCGGCCGGCCAAACCGGTCCCCAGGGGCCCCAGGGCCCGGCCGGTCAAAATGGCGCAGCCGGCCCCCAGGGCGCCGCCGGGGCAGATGGGGAAGCCGGTCAGGACGGCTTCTCCCCTACCGTTGCCGTGACCGCCATCACCGGCGGCCACCAAGTCAGCATCACCGACGCCGCCGGAACCAAAAGCTTCTCCGTGCTGGACGGAGAAGACGGTCAGGATGGCGCAGACGGTCTGGGCATGCCACCGGCCACCGACGCTGGCTGCGTTCCCGTGGCCGGAACCGGCAGCTATACCTTGAGCCCGGTAACACCGCTGTTTACCTGCACCTCCTCCGCCGACGCCCAGGCGAAGGTGATCACCGGGGACTATCCCCTGCCCACTAAGGGGATCTTTGCAGTTCAGTTTACCACCAGCAACATCCACTCTGCCCCGGCGCTGAGTTTTGGCGGCAGCCAGTACAGCATTATCCTGCCTTACATGAACCAAACCTTTGCCGCCCAGAACTTAACGGCAGGCATTCACCTGTTTATGATATTCAACAACAGTTTTGCCGCCCTGCTCACTCCCAACTGGATGGGCCAGGGCCTGGCCCTGGCCGTTGCCAACGGTCTGACTGACTGAGGAGAGGAGACACAGCCCATGGAAAAAATCGAAGCCGCTCTGTCCGCCGCCGTCCGGCTGGCCCGGCTGAATCTGCAAAAACATGCCCCAGAGATGACCAGCACCCAGGTAATCTCCTGCGCCGCCCTGCTGCCGGCCTGGGCCCAAGGCCCCTACACCGCCGGACAAGTGGTCAGCCACAACGGCCAGCCCTGGCGGTGCTTACAAGCCCACGACAGTTCCGGCGACGCCGCCTGGGCTCCAGGAATTGCCCCCAGCCTGTGGGGCCCGTACCACAGCCGGAGCTACCGGTGGGCTCTGCCCTGGATAGCCCCAACCGGCGCCCAGGATGCCTATCAAACCGGAGAATACATGGTCTGGACCGACGGACAGGTTTGGCTGTGTTGCCAGGATGCCACAGTACACGGCCCGGATCTCCTGCCCCAGGCCTGGGCCGCACAGCCATGAGCGAGACCCTGCTGGTGGCCGCCCTGAGTCTGGCCGGTACGGTGCTTGGCTCCGGCCTGGGGGTAGTGGCCAGCGCCCGGCTCGTCAACTACCGGCTGGAGCAGTTGGAACGGCGGGTACAGGCACACAATAATCTGGTCGAGCGTACGTATTTATTGGAGGGCCGCGTAAATGAAGCGGAGCACACCCTCCAGGACATGAAAAAACGGCAGCCCGCCGATTGACGGGCAGAGGAGGGAAAGCATATGGATTTCGGCATTGCCGGGGTAGCGGGCATTACTGTGATTTGCTACCTTATCGGGCAAGTAGTCAAGGCGATCGGCTTAAATGCCAAGTGGATTCCGGTAATCGTCGGACTGGCCGGCGGCGCCCTGGGCATCGCGGGACTGTACCTGATGGCGGATTTCCCAGCCACCGAGCCAGTGACGGCCATTGCCGTGGGTATCGTCTCCGGACTGGCCGCTACCGGAGTCAATCAAGCGTGTAAGCAGTTAAAGGAGGGACAAAAATGAATGTGTGCCTCCTGGCGGAAAACGACTGTTACCGGCAGGGGAAAACCATCGTGCCCCAAGGGATAATGGTCCACTCCACTGGGGCCAACAATCCATGGTTACGGCGTTATGTCGGCCCGGACGACGGCTTACTGGGGGAAAACCAATACGGCAACCACTGGAACCGGCCGGGGCTGGCCGCCTGCGTCCACGCCTTTATCGGCCGCCGGGCAGACGGCACGGTGGACACCTACCAAACCCTGCCCTGGAACTATCGGGGCTGGCACTGCGGCCGCAGCGGAAACGACACCCACATTTCTTTTGAAATCTGTGAAGATGGATTGGCAGATGAGGAGTATTTCCGCCAGACTTATCAAGCCGCCGTAGATCTCGCCGCCAACTTGTGCCGCCTGTACGGCTTGGATCCCCTGGCTGCGGGAGTGGTGGTGGACCACGCCGAGGGAAGCGCCCTGGGCATTGCCAGCAGCCACAGCGATATTGGCCACTGGTGGCGCCGGTTCGGGGTACAAATGGAGGATTTCCGCCAAGCCGTTGCCCAAGCGATGGAAACACCGGCGCCGTACCAGGTGCGGAAAAGCTGGCCGGACAAAGCCAGCCAGCTGGGGGCCTACGCCAGTCTGGCGCTGGCCAAAGCCGCCTGCCTGCCAGGATACACCGTCTTTGACAGCGGCGGGCAAGCGGTATATTCACCGGGAGAGGAGGAGATCACCATGGCAGATATCCAGGCCGCCGTAGACGCAGCCATGACTGCCTGGCAAGCGGCGCAGACCTATCAAACCCTGGAGGATGTGCCCGAATGGGGCCGGCCGGCCGTAGAAAAGCTGGTGGCCGCCGGGGTATTGCTGGGGGATGAAACCGGCCTGAACCTGAGCCGGGACATGGTGCGGATGCTGGTCATTTTAGACCGGCTGCAAAGCAACTAAACTACGTTAACCAAGGGGCTGTCTCACACAATGAGGCGGCCCCTTTGTTTACTTTGGCGCATAAACTGTCTCACTGCAAATACTGCTCTCGCTCAAAACCGCAGTACACGGCCTTCTCTCCGGGGTTTAGGGGCCGGGTGGGGGTCCCCCACCCGGGGATACCCCAGCAAGAGCTGCATAACGGCATAGTAGTTAGCAGGAATCCCCCAGGCTTTCAAAATCTGCTGCCCGTAAGGATCGGCAAACGCGGTCCAGCCCTGGCCAATGTAGCAGGAACCCACCCCAAGGCTATCCGCTGCCAGCATCATGTTCTCCGCCGCCACGGCGCAGTCTTCTGCGGAAAACAAAAAATTCTTCGGCGCAAACAGGGTGATCACGGTGGGCGCATCATAAAACGCGTTGCGCAAATTGGGATCATCGGCAATGCTGGGCTGCTCTTTGGATACATAACTGGTGGCGGTTGCCATACGGGGGTGGGAATTTGCCCGCTTAATTCTCCCCAGCCGCTGGTTTACCGTCCTGTCCTGGCTGACCACCAATAACGGCCCCTGCCGTCCGCCCGCGCTGGGCGCATACAACCCGGCCTGCAAAATCTGTTGCAGCGCATCTTCCGCAATTTGCCTTGTCTCATACCGCCGGATGGCGCGGCGGTGCAAAATGGTTTCCATCAGTTCACCCATGATTAGCCAACCTCCTTCCAGCACTGGGGATCTGCCCCATAAAAATTACCGGTTTTTCCGCTGGCCACAGCCGGGCAGCCCCGGCAGAACGCCAGCAGCTCGCATTTGGCGCATTTTTCAAACTTCGTGTAGTTCCGGTAGGCTTCCATCTGGCACACCCAGATATCTGCAAGGCGGTCTGTAAATACGTTGCCTACTTTACTGTTTTGTACCCGGCGGCAGGCGTAAATATCACCGGTGGGCAAGATGGTCAGATGACAGTTACCGCAGTTGCAGCCGCCGTAAATCATCCCTTCTTCCACAACTTCCGGGAGTTTGAACGCTCCGGTCTCATATTCATACAGCGTCCAGAGATGATCCTTCTTGTTAAAATAGGTCTGGCAGCCCGCCGCCTCATACGCCTTGAATTTTCTGTCACAGCCGGCCAGCAGTTGGCGGTAACGCTGGGGTGTTATGCCCACGTCTTTCTCTTCACTGGTGGGACAGTAACGGGCAAAGGCAAATACATTCGCCCCTGCTTTCACCACTGCGTCGATCACATCCGGCACCTCATCAATATTGGCGCCGGAAACGGTGGTCATGATAACGCTGCGGATGCCTGCCCGGTTGATGCAGCCGATTTTCTCCAGCGTGATGTCGAAGCTGCCAGGCTTTCGGAACCAGTCGTGGGTTTCCCGCATACCGTCCAGGGACAGCTGGTACTTTTCACAGCCGAAATCTTTTAGCCGATGGCAAACCTCATCCGTCAGATGGAAGGGATTGCCCAGGATGGTAAACGGAATGTTATGCTCCTTTATCAAAGACAACAGCTTCCAAAAATCCGGGTGCAGAATAGGGTCGCCTCCCGTGATATAAAAGTAGGGCAGGCGGGCATACACCTGGCAGAAATCCAGGCAGTTATAGAAAGTGTCCCGCATCTGCTCCCAGGTCATGGAGTCTAGGTGTTTACAGATGTCTTCGGAAAAAATGTAGCAGTGCTTACAACGCTGGTCGCACTCGTCTGTAATGTGCCACTGAAAAGAAAAATATTGTTTCATGTATTCTGGCCTCGCTCTATATTAAGTCGGGTGTACCGAGAAAATGTTCGAGGGTTCCCGGCGGGAACACACCCGCCGGGAACCGCTTTTTGGGTGGATAACATTACTTGTCGGAAGCGCCGCAGGCGGAACCACAGGCGCTGGGCTTCCCGTCCGGCTTATCGGCAGCGCCACAAGCGGCGGGAGTTTCAGCGGGCTTGTCGCCAGCGCCGCAGGCGGAACCGCAAGCGGCAGGCTTCTCTTCCGGCTTGCCGGCAGCGCCGTAGGCAGAACCGCAAGCGGCAGCAGGAGAGGCGTGTGCCGATAAGACAGTAATTTGAGAAAATTACGAAATCGGCAACTGCGAAACAGGATTGGACAAAACAGGCGACATTCAACTTCGGTTGGATGTCGCCTGTTTTCGTGCGTTTAAGGGTCGAAAAACGCTTGTTTTCTGCTCTGTAAGACAAGGATAGTGAAACGGGTGAAGTAGTTGCCATTCTCGTGGTAAACCCCCACGAAACAGCAAATCACGCTATGATGAATATCGTTCCCTGATGAGCATGAATATTTGCGATTGCGTTAATTACACCACAAAACGGTAAAACCGATAGGTAGGTATTTCAATGTGGAGTATGTCCGGCAACGTAAAAAACATCAAATCGGCTTATGCTCATAGAAAAGTTACATTATTAGGATGATAACTTCTGCGAGTCCTATTGAAAACGCGGCTATCTTTGTGATATAATGTGTGTACACACAGGCGAGCGAGAGGTTTGCCGGAGGGAGAATTTATTGTCTTTTGTGTCCAATATGGACAGCGGTCAACAAGTTTATTCCTTCGGACAGACTGGAATGAATGGAGGCGCAATGTTGTGCAATGTGCAATAGATAAGATGGTTCTCGAAATCAGTAGTATTCTTTCAGATGTTAAGCCGTCGATTTATTTGTATGGCTCATCCGTCCTAGATGATTTCAAATTGGGATGGAGTGATATTGATATTCTCGTTCTGACGGATAGCCAAATGAGTGAGGGACAGGCACAATCGCTTGTGGGACTTCGGCAAGCGATGCTTGCAGATGAGCCGGGCAACCTCTATTACCGTTCCTTTGAAGGCGGTATGCTCACGTTAGATGCGTTCCTTTCAGGTGCGGCTGACCGGGTCGTATATTGGGGAACCAGCGGAGAAAGAGTTACCGACCGTTATGTGTTTGACAGCTTTTGCATGGCAGAGCTGGTCGAGAGCGGCGTTCTTTTGTATGGGGCGGATATTAGAAACAGCTTGAATTATCCCGCTTTCAAAGAGCTGTATGCCGATGTGAAACACCACTATGAAACAATCAGACAATATGCACAGAGCACCGGACGGAGCTTCTACACATTTGGCTGGCTGCTGGATATTGCACGGTGCATTTATACCCTTCGCACCGGCAGGATCATCGCAAAGACCGCTGCCGCAGAATGGGCATTGGGAAAT
Organism: Candidatus Faecousia faecigallinarum; assembly: GCA_018712145.1. Taxonomy (GTDB): domain Bacteria; phylum Bacillota; class Clostridia; order Oscillospirales; family Oscillospiraceae; genus Faecousia; species Faecousia faecigallinarum. Next base: position 14,237 of record DVHJ01000010.1, read on the forward strand.
AATCTTTGCCCCGATGCAGACGCAATGCAATATGCGTTAAGAGTTCGCAGAAATCCGCTGAAATATAAGGAGGATAAACTGACCTTTGACTATGCAGAAACACTTGCAGTGCCGATACAGCGCTTTGCAGATGTGCTGGAACATGAACTAGCACAAGCAAAGGGGATTTCACATGGCTCAGTGGATTTTCTTTGACGTCGGCTCGACACTCGTTGATGAAGCAGCCGCCTACGATCATCGGGTACGAGATATGATTTCCGGCACCAGTATCACCTTTCAGGAATTTGACAATGCCCGTATTGCTTTCGCAAAGCAAGGTCTTGATGGCAATTCTGCCGCGATCAAGCATTTTGGATTAACGAAAACGCCGTGGCACCCGGAAAATGAAGTTCCCTACTCAGATGCACACGACACACTGGTTGCTCTCTGTGGTAAAGGGTATCAACTTGGGATTATCGCAAATCAGAGTTCTGGAACAGCCGAACGCCTAGAGCTTTGGGGCTTACGGAAATTCTTTGGCGTGATTGCTGCATCCGCAGAAATCGGATATGCCAAACCGAACAAGAAAATTTTTGAAAGAGCATTTGAAATCGCAGGGTGCTGTGCCGAGGAAAGCGTGATGGTCGGTGATCGGCTGGACAATGATATTATCCCTGCCAAAGCACTGGGTATGAAAGCTGTTTGGATTAAGAACGGGCTTGCAAAATATCAAGGTGCAGAGTTCGGTAAAGGGATTGTGGATTATCAGATCAACAAGCTATCTGAGCTGCTTTGTATTTTATAGAACAAGCAAGTGAGGAAATTTTATGCCGGATAACAGAAATCGCAAGCGACCGATACAGGTCAAATTCTTTGTAGACGAAAAAGAGCTTGCTGCCATCAAGCAGCGAATGATGGAGTCTGGCACGGATAATCTTAGTGCCTATCTTCGCACCATGGCTATGGAGGGGACTTTCCCAACTGCCGATTGCGAGAAAAGTTTTAAGCAGGAAAAAACACAAAAGTCGTGACTGCCTTATTACGATTTTTACGAGGAACAGCACCAACGGTGCGCAGCCAATTTCTCCGAAATTGTTAAAGGGTTTGGGATGTTTCCCAACAAGATTTTGCAAAAGGTCAGCAAGGCTGAAATTTTGCAAAACGCACGAGTGGGTACCGCCGTGCATTGCTTGCCAGAATGGCAAGCTCCGGTGTGGGTACTCACCGGATTTGCTTTCTGCGGCTGTATCCAACCTTGTTTTCCACATTGCCCTTCTCGTTGCCAGAGGCCGGATTACAGAACTCGGCCTGGAAACGGTAGTGCAGCATAAAACGGCTGAAACCGTCTGTGAGAGATCGCTCAGTGCCCCGCAAAACCTGTGCAACAGCGGTGGTCATGTTATCGAAACGAAGCCGGGGAGGTACACCGCCCATGTGTTCAAAGATGCGCTTCATCCCTTCCAGCAGGCACTCCTGGTTCTGCGAGGGGAATGCTTGCGTATACCCCATGTTAGAGTGCGGGAAGGAGATGGTCAGGGCGTAACCCTTCTGCTCCTGCCCTCACATACTTCTTCTTGCGGACATATCGCTTCACGCTGGAGTAGCTGCCTGTAAATCCGTACTCGTCCCGTAGGCGACAGAACAGTCGCCAGGCTGTATGCCGCTGCTTTCTTGGAACCTTGCGGTCTGCTTCCAGCCAGCCGTCCACAATGGGAATGAACTCACCCAGCACCGGATAACTCGTTGGCTCAGTATCCGGGAGATTGTCCTCGTTCCAGTTTTCCTTCTGGGCGTATTTCTGGACAGTTTCAAAGCTGTGACCCGTGATGCGGGATATTTCCCGCAAACTTTTCTCTTCATTTTCGTAGAGATCTTTGATATACTGCACTTGAGCCATTCTTAAC
>DVHJ01000011.1 GCA_018712145.1 Candidatus Faecousia faecigallinarum
CTGCTCCCGCTCGTCGTTGCCGCCAAAGCGGGAATCTCTGGTTCTGCCCACCGCGTCAATTTCATCGATGAAAATGATACACGGGGCAACTTTCGCCGCTTGCTGGAACAGGTCCCGCACCCGGCTGGCGCCAACGCCCACAAACATCTCCACGAAATCCGAGCCGGAAATGGAAAAAAACGGAACGTTCGCCTCCCCGGCCACCGCCTTGGCCAGCAAGGTCTTACCGGTACCAGGCGAGCCCACCAGCAGCGCGCCCTTCGGCAGCTTGGCGCCGATGGCGGCGTACTTCTGGGGATTGTGGAGAAAATCAATGATCTCCTCCAGGGATTCCTTCGCCTCGTCCTGGCCGGCCACATCGGCAAAGGTGACGCCGGTACGCCGCTCCATGTAGACCTTGGCCTTGCTCTGGCCGATGCCGCCAAGGCCGCCGCCCATGGAGCTGGTCATCTTCCGCATGAGCATGGACAGCAGGAAAATAGTGAGAACAAAAATCACCAAGTTAAATAACACATAACTGATGATGGAGTTGCCTTCCTGGGGTTCCTGAAAGACGGTCACGCCCTGATTCTTCAGCTGGGCAACCAGTTCGGTATTGTCCGTATTGGTAATGAGGCCGGTGTAGTAGACCGTCTGGGCAGAGCCGGGTTTTTGGGCTTCCTCCTTGGTAATGAAAGTTACCCGATCCGCCTCAAACTGCACTTCCTCCAGTTCCTGGCTATCCACCATGTTCAGGAAGTCTGTGTAGCTCACCATTTTCAGCTGAGCGCTGGCAATGGAGTTATAGACCAAATTAAATAGTAGAACGATGACCACCGCCAAAATCAGCAGTGGAATACCGGTGCGTAGTGGATCACGGCCATTTTTCCTGCCCTTGTTGTCATTATTTCTATCGTTTAGATCATTATTCATTCGGCTCCCAGGCCTCCTTTTCCTCTATTGCGTGACTTGCCGAAGCAACCATCAAACGCTGCAGCCGCTGTGCATGCCTGAGTATCATAACACATGAACCAAATTCCGGCAATGAATTTTCTTGAACTGCGCCGTAAATTTTCTGTGAATTTCCCCGGATATGCCTCCGGTTTTTTGGGAAAGTTACAAAGTGTAGTTGTTCACCTGGGGAATATTTGCTATAATGGTCGCAAAATGCCAGGGGATTGCCGTCGAAGGGTAGAATAGCTTTCCGCCTGCGCCCTGGGCTTATGCGAAGCCAACCATGTTTTTTCTAAGGAGATTATCCCGCATGAAACAGGATAAGATACCCGTACCGGCGCCGGAAGAATGTATTTTGGAAGGCCGGAACGCTGTGCAGGAGGCCATTCGCAGCGGCCGGACCGTGGACAAGGTCTTCATTGCCGCCGGGGATACCGATAGCAATCTGGCTCGTTTGGCTACCCTGGCCAAGCAGGCCGGCGCAGTGGTCACCCCGGTGGACCGCCGCCGCCTGGATCAAATGAGTCTCACCCACGCTCACCAGGGCATTATTGCCCAGGTGGCTGCCCACACCTACGCCACCCTGGAGGATATGCTGGCTCTGGCGGCCAGCCGGAACGAACCACCCCTAATCGTGGTTTGCGACGAACTGTCCGACCCCCACAATCTGGGGGCAATCCTTCGGTCCGCCGAGTGCGCCGGGGCCCACGGCGTGGTGATCCCCAAGCGGCGGAGCGTGGGCCTGTCCCCGGTGGTGGCCAAAGCCTCCGCCGGCGCGGTGGAATATATTCCGGTGGCCAGGGTAACCAACCTGACCGCCGCCTTGAAAGAATTGCAGTCCAAGGGACTCTGGGTCTACGGAACGGCTGCCGACGGGGAAACCCAGCTTTATTCGGCGGATCTCCAAGGTCCGTCAGTCATTGTCATCGGCAACGAAGGCGCCGGCATGAGCCGCCTGGTGCGTCAAACCTGCGACGTTCTGGTGCGGGTGCCCATGAAAGGCAGGGTCTCGTCTCTGAACGCCTCGGCTACGGCGGCAATTTTGCTGTACGAAGCCCTGCGCCAGCGGCAAGGCGCATCCGGCGGCTAAACGGGCCGCCCATCTCCATGATTATTTGACAACAAACCGCAATTAGAATCATTTTCTGCCTGGGATACCGGCGCTTGGGAGGTGCTTGCCCGCTTGAAACGCAAAAAGAAAAAACAGCCTGTTTTGCCGGCGGAAACACCAGCAGAAGAAGCACAATCCTTTACCTTAGAAGACATTATACAGGAATTTGGCAGCGGCGAACAGGCTCAGGCGGACCCCGCCCTACAAACTCCCGTCCCCCGGCACATGACGGAGGATCGGGAAAACCTCCGTTACCGTCCGGACATGGACGATCTGCCGGAGCGTCAGCTACCATCGGAAACCGGCAGTTTTCCCCCCGATACGCCTGTGGAGGCGCCGGTGGAGGAACCGGCAGCGCCAGATATTTTGGCAGCTTCCCATAATACCAAAGCGCCGGACGCATCCGATCCCACTGCCCCCAGCCCGGTAAAGGCGCTTCCCCAAGAAAAGCCCCGGCGGCATAAGGCAGACAACGCCAGCCCCTTTCCCACCGGTGGGAAGCAACCGGTTTTCCATCAGCAGCCCACCCGCCCCAGTTTCCCCACACATCAGGTCAGGCAGGCAACAGCGGAAGTGCGCCAGACGCCTTCTCCGGCAAAAAATAAGCCGCCCAAACCCAGGCGGACCATTGTCACGCCGGAGGCGCAATTCCGCCAGGCACAAAAGCGGCAAGGTAGCCGGAACATCCGCCTGGTGCTATGCATCCTCTTTGCCCTGGGCAATTTGGTGTTGGGCTTCTTCCATAGCCAGGGCATGCTGGCTCAATACCCCAGGCAAGCCCTGCTGGTGCTGGCCCAGCTGGTGCTGTTGGCGCTGTGTGCGCTGTCTGCTGCCGGCGTCATTGCCGACGGCTTGCGGCAGCTGCTCAGGCCTGGCTTTGGGTTCAACACGTTGGTCACCATAAATGTTCTGGTCAGTCTGGCCGACGGGGTACTGGCCGCTCAAGCGCCCCGCTGCACCTACTGTCCGCTGGTCTGCCTGCTGCTGGTCTGCGCCCTGTGGGGTATGCAGCTGCAAAGCAAAAGCATTTGCGCCGCCATGGATCCGGCCCGGCGCACCTCCGGCGAAACCGCTCTGGTGCAGGAGCCAAATCTGTTTCAGAAAACCGCCGGCGTCCTCCGGGGCAGCGGCAGCCTCACCGAATTTTTACAGGCAAACAACACTGTGGCGGGCCCGCAAAAATTTGCCAACGGCTTTTCCCTCCTTGCAGCCGTAGCGGCCCCCATTCTGGCCGGCCTTACCTGTGGCGGGAAAACGGACACATTTCTTCAGTACTGGGCGGCAATGCTCCTGGCCGGTACGCCCCTGCTGGGTTCCGTCACCTGGTTCCGGCCCTGGGCAATTCTCAACCGGCGCTTGCAAGAGCGGGGCGCATCGGTATATGGCTGGGCCGGCGCTTGCCGCTTGCGGGGAAAAATTGCCGTCCCCATCGGTGACAATGATCTGTTCCCCCGGGAAAATCTGAAACTCAATGGCGTAAAATACTACGGCGATTTTCACCCGGACCGGGTGGTGGGATACGGCTACGCCTTGATTTCCGCCACCGGATGCAGCCTTGCCCCCCTGTTTCAGGAATTGATGGAGGCCCGGGGCGGGCGGCGCTACGCCCTGACCCAATTCCGCCGGTATGAATCCGGCGGTGTGGGCGGGGAAATCGGCGCCGACTCCGTCCTGGCAGGCTCCCTGCGGTTTATGCAGTCCATGGGGGTGGACATGCCCGCCGGTACTCGTGTCGGTCAGGCAGTCTATGTGGCCATTAACGGCACCTTGGCCGGCGTGTTTGCCATTCACTACGGCGTAACCCGCAGCGCCGCCGAAAGCTTGGGGGCGTTAGCCGCCAGCCGGGGGGTTACCCCGGTGATTGTGGCGGGAGATTTTCTGATTTCCGAGTCCTTCATCCGGTCAAAATTCCGGGTGAACACGTCCAGGATCAAAATTCCCCCCCTTTCCGTTCGGGCTGAACTGGCCCAGCGGAAGCCCTCCGCCAGCGCAAAGCCCTGCGTGCTGCTGCGGGACGGGCGGTTCAGTGCGGTTGCCCTGGCCGTGGCCGGCGCCAGGGCGCTGTGCACCGCCGTCCGGTGGGGAACCCTGGTGAATGGGATTGGCAGCGTCATGGGCCTGATCATCATGGGGGTTCTGGCCAATCTGGCTGCCGGGAACATGATGTCCATGGTAAATTTGGGGCTATACCTGCTCATTTGGTCCGTGCCCAGCCTGCTGCTCAGCGGCTGGCCCAGAAATGTATAAACCATCGGGGCTGCCTCGCAACTGAGGCAGCCCCAACCCATATGCCCACTCCCCACGCCGCTTCGCTCCCCGCAATGACAGTGGGGGAGGTGGCATTGCGAACCGGTGTCTTGCATCCGCGCACACGTCCTTCCTTCTGCATGTCATTGCGAACCAGTGCGCACACTGGTGTGGCAATCCGTAACCCCGCAGGGAAACTTAGCAAGTTGGCAATACTTAGGGCGAATTCGTAGTAGCTGCGTATTTGCCGGAAAAAGTTGCTTTTCGTTTGGTATTACCGCAAGGAGAACGGATTGTCCCGTCGCTTCGCTCCTCGCAATGACATGCAGAAATATGCACCTGTCCGCATAAGCAACTATGCTTTCCCGGAGCAAATTCACGGCTTTCCCCCATTCGCCTCAGGCACTGCTCCCCGTCACGCCCCACCGCAAGGAGTACGGATTGCCACACCAGTGTGCGCACTGGTTCGCAATGACATGCAGAAACTTACCGCGTGTCAGCGTTTGCAAGAACGCCCTGACATGCAGAAGGCAGATGAGCTTCTGCGGGTGCAGAGAGTCAGGGCGCGATGGCAAACCCGCAACTGCTCACCCATTCCTCTGGCGCCGGGCCGCTGTCCCTCCGCACCGCCCCTCCCCTGCACCGAAATTTCTACCGAACAGGAGGCCCTTTCCATGGATACACAACACATTACATTGTCCAGCACACTATTTGCCGGGGTCGCGGCAGGGGATCTGCAAGCCATGCTGGGTTGTCTGGGCGGCGTCCAGCGGTCGTATGGCAAGGGACAGGATATTTTCTGCCCCGGGGACCGGATCCAGGACATCGGCCTGGTGCTGGCCGGAACCGTTCACCTGTGCTGGGCGGACTTCTGGGGGAACCGGAATCTGCTCACCGCCGTCCGGCCCGGGGAGGTTTTCGGCGAGGCCTACGCCTGCCTGCCGGACCGGCCTGCGCCCCTGGGGGCGGTGGCGGCAGAACCGGCCACCGTTCTGTTTCTCAATGTCCGCCGCATTCTCACCACCTGCCCATCGGCCTGCACCTTCCACACCCGGGTCATCCGAAACCTGGTGGAAACCCTGGCCGCCAGAAGCAGAACCATGAACGAAAAGCTCATTCACCTGACCCAGCGAACCACCCGGGACAAGGTGCTCTCCTACCTCTCGGCAGAATCTCTCCGCCAGGGGTCCAGCCGGATTGTCATCGGCTACAACCGCCAGCAGCTGGCAGATTATCTGTCCGTGGAGCGCAGCGCCCTTTCCGCCGAGCTGAGCCGCCTCCGGCAGCAGGGTATCCTGGATTTCCACAAAAACCAGTTTATCCTGAAGCGGCAGGTCTGAGCCTCACCGGTGGATCTCAATTCGGAAACTGCTGGAGCCGGCGGGGTAGTAGCTCTCGGTATACTCCACCGCCGCCATGGCAGCCGTCCATCCCTGAGAAGCGATAAAAATCACCGGCTCGAAGGGACTGATCCCCAACCCCGCCGCCACCTGCCGCTCCGGCAGAGCCACTTCCAGATTCCGCACCGCGTGCTTCACCTCCAGGTTCCGGGCCGACAGCACGCTGTAAAACGATGTGTCGGTAAAATCAATTTGGACCATATCCGGGAACAGCTTGTACGGCACGTACACCGTGGTGTACACCACCGGCGCGCCGTTGTGATAGTCCTCCAGCCAGCGCAGCCGGGTCAGGCGGGTCACCCGTTCCCCCGGCTCCAGAGCAAGGGCTTGGGCTACCCGCTCCGATGCCCGCTCCGTCTCCAAGGCCAACACCCGGGTGCGTAAAATCCGGTGATTTTTTCGGCTTTCCTCCCGATAGCCGGTGAGGAAAGTGGTGGATTCGTGCATCACCTTGGGTTGGGTGACAAACGTCCCCTTCCCCTTGATCCGCACCAGGTACCCGGCCCGGGCTAAGCCGTCCAGGGCCTGGCGCACCGTTGGCCGGCTAACCCCCAGCAGGCTGGCCAGTTCATTTTCTGTGGGAATCTTTTCCCCCACCGGGTAATCCCCGGCGGCAATCCGGCTGTAGAGATAAGCGGACACCTGTTCATATCGTGTCTGTCCCATGCAGCATCCCTCCATTCGGGGAAAAGTATAGCATAAACCGTCCAATATGTAAATACATATCAAAGAATTTCTCGCAAATTTCTAATTATGTATTGACAAATTCAAGGCCCTGTACTAAGCTAAACCCACCGGCCCCAGGCCGGCAGTTTGACCGCGAGGTGTTACTTATGGCACGGCAAATCAAGACTGTCTACGTCATCCACCATTCCCACACAGACATTGGTTACACCGACTTGCAGGAGCGGGTCATGGAAAACCAGGCGGATTATCTCCGCACGGTGCTGTCCATCATGGCCCGGCCGGAAAATGCCGGTTTCCGCTGGAACTGCGAGACCCTGTTCTGTGTGGAAGCCTTTTTCCAGGAGGCCACAGAAGCAGAAAAGGACCAATTCTGTGCCCTGGCCGCCCAGGGAAAGCTGGGCCTTTCCGCCAACTACCTCAACTTTACCGACCTGCTGGACAGCCAGGTCTACCGCCAGCGCCTTGCCCAGTGGCAGGCAGAATTCCGCAAGCGGGGCTTTACCATGGAAACGGCTATGTTTGCCGACATTAACGGCATTTCCATGGGGTGCCGGGACGCTATGCTGGACAACGGCGTAAAATTCCTGTACACCAATATCCACTGCCACCACGGCATGTATCCCCTCCGGCAGAACCAAACCGCCTATTTTTGGGAAAATGCCAAAGGCCAGCGACTGTTGGTGTGGAACGGGGAGCATTATAATCTGGGCAATGTCCTGGGCATAAAGCCCAACCGGGCAGATAACTTTATGCAGCGGGCCTATCTGGGCAGCACCGTCCCCAAGGGGCCGGTGGATACCCTTTGGGAAAATCTGGACGGCTACCTCTCCTCCTGCGAGGAGCAGGGTTACCCCTATGATTTCATCATTACCTCTGTCTCCGGTGTGTTTAGCGACAACGCCCCACCGGAGCCGGAAATTCTGCGGATGATCCAAGCCTGCAACGCACTCCACGGGCAGGAAGTGGAACTGCGGATGGTTTCCCTGCAAGAGCTGTATGCTGCGGTGAAGGACGCCTTGCAGGACGCGCCGGTTTACCGGGGAGATCTCACCGACTGGTGGGCCAACGGGGTAGGCAGCACCCCCTACGCCGTGAAGCATTACCGGGAAGCCCAGCAGAACTACCACCTGTGCCGCCGGTTGGACCCGGAATTGGACGCCCACTATCCCCAGCTGGTGCGCGCTGCCCAGGATAACCTGCTGCTCTACGCCGAGCACACCTGGGGCCATTCCGCCACCATCACCAACCCCTATGATACCATGGTGCTGAACCTGGATATGCGGAAAAACAGCTACGCCTCCAAGGCCCACGAGGCGGCCGCCAGAATGCTGAACCGGATCTCCGTCCAAAAAGGAGACATTCTGCGGTATTACAACACCAGCGGGGAAATTCTGGTTTGCAACCCCGGCGCCTACCAAGGCAAACGGCCGGTAGAGTTCTATATTGAAAACGGGCAAATTGCCGCCATGGAAATTCTGGATTCCGCCGGGAATCCCATCCCTTGCCAGGTTTCCACCCATCCCAGAGGCCGGCGGATCAGCTTTGTGGATAGCTTCCAGGCCCATGAGGAAAAGCGCTACACCTACCGGGAGCTGCCCCCTGCCCCCTCCGGCATGAATACCCGGCAGTGCTACACCGGTTCGGAGGGCGTCCGGGACATTGTCAACGACTACGACCCGGAAACCTACACACTGCCCTATGGCTTTGAAAACCAGTTTTTCCGCCTGCAATACCGGCCCCACGAAGGGGTGACCGCTTTTGTGGACAAGCGCACCGGGCAGGATCTGTTGGGCAAGGGGGAAGTTCCCCTGTTCACCCCGGTATACCAGTGCACCCCCCTGCGCCACACCAAAGCGCCCTGCCCCCAGGAATATGAGCGGCGGCTGCTGGGCCGGAACATTCGGGGCCAACACGCCGAAACCCACATTGGGCGGCTGGAAGAGGTGCAGGTGATGGACCGGGGTCCGGTGTTTACCCAACTGCGTCTGATCTATTCCCTGCCAGGTACGGTTCATGCCGATGTTATCCTGAAATTTTATGCCCAGGTGCCCCAAGTGGACTTCCAACTGGAGCTGGGCAAGACCATCTCCACCGACATTGAAAGCGTATTCCTCCCCCTGAGCTTGCAGCTGCCGGACAGCCGGCTGTACCTGCGGAAAGGGACGGAAGCCTTCCGGCCCGGTGTGGATCAGATACCCGGCACCTGCATGGAATTCTACATGTCCGACCAGGGATTGGCCTACCTGTCCCCCTGCGGCGGGGCGCTGATCGCCTTCCCGGACACGCCCCTGGTCTACATGGGCAGCATGGCCCACCACCCCATCCGCCTGTGCCAAGGGCGGGAAGAAGACAACGACCGCCCGGTGTACGCCTGGGTCATGAACAACAACTGGGAAACCAATTTTAAAATGGATCTGTCCGGTTTTGCCACCTTTGACTACAGCCTGTGGCTGACCCAGGAAGAAAATCCGGAAAAAGCCATGGATGAGCTGGAAGAACTCACCTTCCGCCCCTGCGTCTATATGCTCACCTAAGGAAACGTGGGCCGCCTCACCCAAAGGCGGCCCACCGTCTTTTGCAGGGGCAAGGGCGCTTAGCGCGGTGGAATGCATAGGGAAGAGGCGCTTTTGCGGGTGCAAGGGCGTGGGCGCAATGACATGCAAAAGGCGGGGGCGTTGCTTCGGGGGGGCAAGAGACACCAAGCGCAGCAAAACGGGGCTGCCTCTTTCTGAGGCAGCCCCAAAACACTATCTTGCCCCGTTGTGGTCAAACACAACCCCAATGGTGCGCAAAATACATTTTAAATCCAGCGCAATAGAGCGCTCCCGAATGTACTGCATATCAAACTGGATCTTCTCTTCTGGTAGAAGGTCGTATCCGCCGGACACCTGGGCCAGGCCGGTGAGCCCCGGCTTAACGACCATGCGCTGAGAAAACCCATGGATATACTTTTCAAACTCTGCGTAGAAGCAGGGCCGCTCCGGCCTAGGCCCAACCAGGCTCATCTGGCCCCGCAGAATATTCAGCAGCTGAGGCAGCTCGTCCAGCCGGGTCTTCCGGAGGAACCGCCCTGCCCGGGTAACCCGGTCATCGTGCTCCTCGGCCCATTGGGCACCGTTTGCCTCCGCGTCCACCCGCATAGAGCGGAATTTGTAAATCCAGAAGGATTTGCCGTTTAATCCCAGCCGCTCCTGGCGGTATAAAGCAGGGCCCGGGGAATCCAACCTCACCCAAACGGCAATCAGGGCCATGGGCACCCCGGCGATTAACAAGGCAACAGCGGACACCACGATATCCAGCGTCCGCTTCACAAACCGGTACGCCGGGCCGCCGCCCGGCGCCGCCACCGGCTCTACCTGGAAATCCTTTTTCGCTGCCCCGTGGGGCAATTTTGCCAAGTTAATGGTCAGGTTAGCCTGCTGGGACAGCGTTTCCACTTCTCTCGTGCAGTTATTGTTCATCGATAGCCACCTTTTCCTTCACATGCCCGTTGTCCGGCAACATGGTTATCTGAATAAAACCTGTACAAAATTATATCCTGTTGCTTTATCTGCATAAAGCAACAGAAGACATACAGGATTTATTAATTCGATTATAGTCGACACCCTTAGCATTGTCAACCACGAAATAACAAGGATACCGCAGAAAACAGATTTTCTACGTTTTGAACAAAAATGCTCCTGGATTGCCGCCAATATACCCCACAGTGATCGTCCCGGCGGAAAGCGAACCAGCAGCAAGCATCCGGGAGCCATGGCTCCCGGATGCGCTGCATTTAATCTGGATAGAGCCCATAGGCCCGAAGAATTTCCTGGGTAATCTGATTCCTGGCCCCGGCAATTTCCGCCGTGGCGGCAAAGGCGGGATAGTTTGCCCACTGGGCGTAGGGACCGGTCCGGTTGCCATCCAGCGGAGTATATGGTACCAATCCTCCACCGGGAAAGGTAGAAGGAGCTGGCCGTGACCGCCGCACCGCACCATCCGGGAAAGCTGGAAACTCAGCATTCTCCTCATCCGCAAACACCCTTTTCTGAATATCTTTAAAACTATGTAAATTAATTATATCGAAGCCGATTTACTTTGTAAAGAGACCTGCTGCACAACAAAACGTTTGCAGCAGGCCCCTTCCGGTCAGGCATTCTCGTCTTTTAACGCTTCAATGGGGTTTTCTTTTTTGATCCGGTTCATGGCATACAGCATGGTGGCAAACACCACCACAAAGATGCTGCACACCGCCACAGCCACCGCCCCCCAGGAAATCTGGAAGGTATCGGTTACCGTATCGGCCACCATGCGGTAGATCAGCACCGTCATCACCCCGGAAATGGGCAGGCCGAAGGCCA
>DVHJ01000012.1 GCA_018712145.1 Candidatus Faecousia faecigallinarum
CTTCCTCACGAGTTGGTGTTGATTGCGGTGAGGGTCCACCTGTTCCCATCCCGAACACAGAAGTTAAGCTCATCTGCGCCGACAATACTTTGCGGGCGACTGCACGGGAAGATAGGTAATGCCAACACAAAACCGGTTCACTTTGGTGAACCGGTTTCTTTTTGCCTCGGAATGCCTCTTGGTGAGATGGTCCCCATTTTGGGCGCGCCCGCAATCCGTCCTTCTGCCGTAGCCCCCAACAAAAAGCAGCATTTAAGGATAGTCCGCAACCGGCTACGGATTTACCTCAAGTGCTGCTTTTTTTCTGTTGCTCTCGCTGAAAAATTGAGGAGGCTCGAACTTTTCTCATGCTGAAAAGACAGAAACGCTCCGTTTCAGCGGTAGGCCCCCGGAGTTTTTCAACAACCGCACCGCCCCTCTTCCAGGGTTCTTGCGTCTGACCCTCTATTTTAGTATTGACAATACCGTGCGTCATACAGTATAATGGCATTGGGTGGTGACGCCGATGGGAGAAGAAAAAGATTTATTGTCTACCTTGATTTTGGAACTTCGCAGAGGCACGCTGACAATCAGTGTACTTAGTCAGATGAAGGAGCCGAAATACGGGTACGCTTTGGTACAGAGCCTGGCAGAAAAAGGCGTTGGCATTGATCCCAACACCTTGTATCCCTTGCTTCGCCGGCTGGAGAGTCAGGGCCTTTTGGAGAGCAATTGGGAAACCGATGGCGCAAAGCCGAGAAAGTACTATCAGCGGACAGCGTATGGGACCGGGGTATACGAACAGTTGAAAGCATATTGGCAGAATTTATCCGCCGGAATGGAGCGATTGTTAAGGGAGGAAGAAGCATGACGTCCAATGAAAAAGATTATATGGATCGATATATTTACCAAGTGATTCGCCGGCTTCCCAAGACGCAGCGGGATGAAGTGCGTATGGAGCTAGAAGAATTGATAAGCGATATGTACGCAGATAAAGGTTCCATGGATGCGTTGCTGACTGAGCTTGGCGATCCTGCCGAATTTGCAAAGCAATATCAGAACGGCCAGAAATATCTGATTGGTCCGGAATACTTTGAAACCTATCTGTGGTTTGTAAAGGTCGTTTTAATCTGCGCCGCCGTACCAATTCTGGCTATTTCTCTGATCAATGCGATAGGAGAAATGCCGGCAATTACTTCGCAGAATGCCGCCCCCGTCATCATCCGAGCAATTGTGGACGGCCTGATTACCGGGATTACCGATGCGCTACTGTCCTGCATATCCGCTTTTGGCGCAGTGACCTTGACTTTCGCCATCATGGAGCGAAAAAAATTTCAGTTCGAGATGAAGAAGGCCGAAAAATGGTCGGTGGAAAACCTGTCGGCGGAAACGAAAACATCAACTTCCAGATGGACGCCAAAGTTTCTGGAGCGCGTACCGGATAAAAAAGCAATGATCAGCCGGGGTGACAGCATTGTTGGCATTGTGTTCATCGTTATTTTCAGCGTATTACTGATTTTTGCCCCTCATTTCTTTGCTGCGGTCTTTATGGACGGCGAAACCGTAACAACTGTGCCTATTTTTAATCTGGATCAATGGAGAATCATTCTTCCTGTCTTTGTGCTAAGCCTGCTGATCGGTCTTGTTGACGAGATTTTACGTCTTGTTGTTGGGATCTATTGTAAGTTAGTGATGATCAGCAATATTATATGCGGTACAATTCAGATTTTGCTGAGCATAGTTGTTCTGAAGGTGCTGCCCATCTGGAATCCGAATTTTGTACTTGAGCTTGAACTGGCATTGGGCGATAACGCAAATTCAGGGGCAAAATTTCTCACTTACTGGAACGCCGATATAGTATCCAACGGACTTCTTGCATTTATTGTTATAATTACTCTGCTCGAAATAGGCATGACGATTTACAAAACGCTTCGCTATGGTATTCCTAAAAAATAGCCTGCCAAATGGATATGCTCCCCATCGTGTAGCCTCGAAATTTTCTGTGAATTCGAGTGTCTACTCTATGGGGAGCATATCATCGTGAGGCAGCCCCTAAAGGCGGCGGTGCAAAAAAGGGGAGCGAAGGGGCGGGATCTCAGCCCCACAGCGCGGTGAGCATGGGGATAATCTGCTTTTTCCGGGACATCACCTTGGGCAGGAATACCTCGTTATCCCGCACGTCCGCATTGACCGCCTGGCGGATGGTTTCCTCATCCCCCAGGTAAATGAGCTGGGTGCCCTCCAGAAGCACGTCGGTGAGCATCAGCAGCATCATGCTGTAGCCCCGCTCGGCCATGGTTTTTTCCATCACCGCCAGGAACTCCGCCTTCCGGCTAAGCAGATGGGGCGAATCTACGCAGGTAATCTGGCTGACCCCAAAGAAATGCCCGGCAATGTGAAACTCCTTGAAATCCGTAAACAGCAAATCCTCCACCGGCCGCTCCTCCCCCACCGAGGCGGAGAAGATCACCTTGCCCAGTTCGTCCAGAGACTCGTTGGCAATCCGGGCCATCCGGGCTGCCATGCGCCGGTCCTGGGGAGTACTGGTAGGCGATTTAAAAATAACCGTATCGGAGACAATGGCGGCGGCCATCAGGCCGGCCATTTTTTCCGAGGGCATCAGCCCCCGCTCCTGGAACATGCTGGCCACAATGGTGGTGGTGGAGCCCACCGGCTCATTGCGGAAATAAATGGGATTGGTGGTTTGAATATCTGCCAGACGGTGGTGATCGATGATCTCCAAAATCTGGGCCTCTTCCAGGCCGGGAACGGACTGGGCCTTCTCATTGTGATCCACCAGCACAACCCGCTTACGCCTGGGGCGGAGCAAGTGATTCTGGTACAATAAACCGGCAATCTTCTCCTCCCCGTCCAAAATGGGGTAGCAGGCGGCCCGCTCTTTCAGCACAATTTCTTTCACGTCGTCCACCAGATCGTCCAGGTGGAAGGTCACCACATTTTCCCGGCGGCAGATCCGGCCAATGGGGGTGGAGTGGTAAATCAGCCGCACCGCCCGGTAGGCGTCGCAGGGGGTGGAAATAATGCAGGTTTTTGTCTCCAGCTTCCGCAGATCCTCCGGCAGTTCTGTCTGGCACAGAACCAGGCAGTTTACATTCAGCTCCAGCGCCCGCCGGATCAGGTCCGGCTGATGGCCGCAAATCACTACAGAGTCCGGCTGAGAAAACAGCAGGCTCTCCCGGCTCTGGGGCAGGGCAATGATCACCTCGCCGCTGATCAGGTCGGTGGAATCCTCGTTGAGGAGCTTACCCTCCAGCACGCTGAGCAGGTTAAACACCGGCACCCGGTCCAACCGGGGGGTATAGATGGTCTGCATATCATACTGGGCAATATCTTCCGGCAGCAACATGCCGTACAGGCTGCCATCGTCATTGGCCACAGGAATCCCCGGCAAATTGCCGGTCTCCTGGAACACACTCCAAGCCCGGCTCACCGTAACCGCCGCGCTGAGCACAGGCGGGGTTTCGTACTCCAAATCCCGCACCTGGGTGTACATGGTATGGATCAGCACAGGCGGCTGGAAGCCAAAGCGGTCCAGCACCAGCTGGGTTTCGTCACTGACATGGCCCAGGCGGGCAGCCTGGTACTCCCGGTCCCCCAGGGCGTTGCGCAAGGCGGCATAGGCCATGGCAGAGACGATGGAGTCGGTATCCGGATTCCGGTGGCCGGTCACATAAATCGGGTCCATATCTGGCTCCTCCCTTACAATTCAAATTTACAGGGTGATCTCTCCGGCCAAACTCCGGCGGAATAGGGCCCGGATCTGCTCCCCGGACATCCCTTGCCCAATGGCCCACATGAGCTTGGTCAAGGCCGCCTCGGAAGTCATATCGCCCCCCTGAATCACCCCCATGTCCAGCAGCTTCTTGCCCACCTGGTACACGTTCAAGTTGCTGCTGTCATACAGGCATTGGCTGCAAACCACCACGCTGACGCCCCGTTCAATGGCGCCGGCCAATCCCCGGCCGGGATATTGCTGGAGGAAGTGCATCCCCCCCAGGCCAAAGGCTTCAATGACAATGCCCCGGTAGCCTTGATCCACCAGGGTGTCGAATATGGACGGATCCAGGCCCGGCGTCAGCTTCAGCAAAAACACCTGGCGGCTGGCCTGGGGACGGAAACGGGCAGGGCCGGTGAGCTTGGGCAGGGCATCCCGGTCCAGGGCCAGGCCCGTGGCGGTGACGTTGCCCACATAGCGGCTATTGATGCTCTCAAAGGCGGAAAACCCGGCCGCCCGTACTTTAACGGCCCGGCAGCCCAGCATGATTTTCCGGTCAAAGGCCAAAAATACCCCGGGGGCGCCGCTGGCCGCCATGGCAAAGGCCGTCCGCAAATTCCCCGGCCCATCGGAAAGAAAATCCGCCAGGGGCAGCTGGGAACCGGTGAATACCACCGGCAGGTCAATATTCTCCAGCATGAAGGTGGCCATGGAGGCGGTGTAGGCCATGGTATCCGTGCCGTGGGAAACCACAATGCCGTCGCATGTACCCCGGGCTTCAAAAATGGCCCGGGCGATGATCACCCACTCCTCAGGCCGGATGTTGGATGAGTCCAGGCACATCAGATCCTGAACGGTGATGCGGTAATAGGTGCGCAGCTGGTTCAGCTCCCGCTCCATCACATCGCTGCGCCGGGGCTCCAGCCCTTCGCCGCCAAGGACGGAAGCAATGGTGCCGCCGGTGGTAATGAGCAGGATATGCTTTTTCTCTGTATTGCCCATGAGGCCGCTCCTCCTAATTGCCGGCAGTCATCTGCCGCTTCTACCCATTAATTATAGACCATGGGTGGGAGGGTTGCAAGATTCACTTTGCCCCATTTTTGCCTGACTATTGCATTTTTCCCCGCCATCGGGTAAAATAATCCCGCCATTCATTTTGCCGTTGAGGCTGATTTATTTTGGAGGATTGTATGATGACTGTTTTGGTAACCGGTGGCATGGGCTACATCGGCTCCCACACTTGCCTGCGCTTGTTGGAAGCGGGTTACGGCGTGGTGTCCGTAGATAATCTGTGCAACAGCAGCCCTTTGTGCCTGGAGCGGGTTCAGGCCATCACCGGCAAGACCCTGCGCTCTTACATTGGCGATGTGCGGGATGAGACGCTGCTGCGCCGGATTTTTACAGAAAATGACATTCAATGCGTAATCCACTTCGCCGGGCTGAAAGCCGTGGGAGAGAGCGTTTCCAAACCCTGGGCCTATTATGACAACAATTTAAACTCCACCCTGAGTCTGACCAAGGTTATGGGGGAGGTGGGGGTAAAGCGGATCATCTTCTCCTCCTCCGCTACGGTGTATACCGCCGGCAATCCCATGCCCCTGAAGGAAGACAGCCAAACCGGCGGCTGCACCAATCCCTACGGCTGGACAAAGTATATGACCGAGCAGATTCTGTCGGACATCGCCTATGCTGACCCGGCCTGGTCGGTGACCTTGCTGCGGTACTTTAACCCCATTGGCGCCCATGAAAGCGGCCAGATCGGAGAGGATCCCCAAGGCATTCCCAACAACCTGATGCCCTTCATCACCCAGGTGGCCATCGGCCGCCGGGACCGGCTGCGGATCTTCGGCAACGACTACCCCACCCCAGACGGCACCTGTATCCGGGACTACATTCACGTCATGGATCTGGCCCAAGGCCATGTAGCCGCAGTGCGCTACACCATGGACAATACAGGCACCGAGGTGTTTAACCTGGGCACAGGCCGGGGCTCCAGCGTGCTGGAGATGGTCAACGCCTTCATGTCCGCCACCGGGGTGGACATTCCCTATGAAATTGTGGGCCGCCGGCCTGGAGACATTGCCGTGTGCTACGCCGACCCGGGGAAGAGCCAACGGGTACTGGGCTGGACCGCCCAGCGCACCTTGACGGACATGTGCCGGGACAGCTGGAACTGGCAGCAGAAAAACCCCATGGGCTTCGGCCGGTAGGGACAATCCGATTCCCCTGCGGCTGGGCAGAGCGGTAAACCGCACTTCCGGCGAATGGATAGCCGGACACACCAAAAAAAGCTCCCCCGGAGAGAAGTAGCAAAAAAGCGCTACTCTCCCCCGGGGGAGCATATTGTTGTATCAGAGCCCGTGCAAGGCAGCCTGACCGGCGCTCTCCCCACAGACAATGGTGCCGGGTTGGCCGGTAAAGGCAGAGAGCACCTCCAGGGACATGCCAAACTGCTGCGCCAGCTCCACTGACCGGTCATGGAGTACCTGGGCGCCGGCAGCAATGAGCCGGCGCATTTTTTCGTAGGAAATCCAGTCGAACTTTACCGCATCAGGATAAAGTCTGGGGTCTTTGTCATATACCCCGTCCACATCCGTATAAATTTGACATAGGTCCGCCTGTAAGAAGCCGGCCAGTGCCACTGCCGTGGTGTCTGAGCCGCCCCGGCCCAGGGTAGTGATATCTCCGGCGCCATCCACGCCCTGGAAACCTGCCACCAGCACAATCTTGCCGCCGGCCAGTTCCCGGAGGATCCGGTCGTGCTCCAGCCCCAGAATCCTGGCGCTGCCATGGACATTGTCCGTGCGCAGCCCCGCCTGCCAGCCGGTGAGGGAAACCGCCGGATGTCCCATCGCCTGCAAAGCCATGGCCAAAAAACCAGCGGACAGCTGTTCCCCGGTAGACAAAATGGCGTCCATCTCCCGGGCGGTGGCTCTGGGGTTAATGGATATGGCCTGGGCAATCAGCTCGTCGGTGGTACGCCCCTGGGCGGAGGCCACCGCCACCACCCGGCTGCCCCGTTTGGCCGCCTGCGCAATGATCCGGGCGGCAGCCAGAATCCGCTCCCTGCCGGCCAAAGACGTACCGCCAAACTTTTGCACAATCAGCATCGTGTTCACCTCCATGCGGCAGCCCACACCGCCGCATGGTATCCTATGCCCTGGGCCAACCCGTTGCCCCGAAAATTTCGACCTTATCCGGCCAGAATCTCCCCCCGGATAACGCCGGGCATGGCGTTCAGCCGGCGGAGCAGCTCCTCTAAGGAGATGTGCAGCTCGTTGGTCTCTGCGGAAATGGTGACAGCGGCGCAACCGTTGGTGGGTATGGTTTGGTTAATGGTGAGTATATTTGCGCCCCATTGGGCAAAAATGGTGAGTATGGAAGAGAGAATTCCGGCCTTGTCATGGAGCGTCAGCTGGAAGGTGATAATTCTCCCCACCATGAGATTCTGAAACGGCAAAATGGCGTCGCGGTACTTGTAGAAAGCACTGCGGCTGATGCCCGCAAGGCGGGTAGCATGGTTCACCGTGGCCGCTTCCCCCGTGTCCAACAAGCGTTTTGCCTTCGCCACCCGCAGAAACACCTCGGGCAAGGCCGAAGCCTCTACAATATAGTATTTTGGATCGTTTGCCATGTGGCATCCTCCTGTTGTGGTTTTCGCCAAATTTCGTGGAATTGTCCCATGGCCATTGTAGCATATCTTGCCGAAAATGCAAGCAAATTCACAGGGAGGCCGCCATGAAAGCAACGAAAAACCGATACCGGCTGCTGGGGTTGATCCTGCTGAGCATAGGCGGGCTTTGGCTGCTGGGCACCTATGCGCTGCCCCTGCTGCTGCCCTTTTTGCTGGGACTTGCCGTGGCTTGGATGGCAGAACCCCTGGCCAGGGTTCTGTCCGCCCAGGGGCGGCTCCCCCGGGCTGCGGCCACCGGCCTGGCCATTACCGGAGTGTACCTATTGCTGATTGGCCTGGTCTATCTGCTGATCCGGCTGGCCCTGGGGGAGCTGGACACCTTGTTCCGTCAGCTTCCCGCAGCCGTGGACGGGCTGGATCAGGTGGCCGGGCAGATCCAGAGCTGGTTGAACCGGCTGGCCCGGCGGGCGCCGGAGCGGCTGCGGCCAGGGTTGGAGGCCAGCATCAGCCAGCTGTTTTCCAACGGCGCCGCCCTGGCGGAGGGCGCTGCCGCCCAGATTTGGGACATCGCCTCCCGGCTGCTGCTGAGTCTGCCGGATGTGTTTGTTTTTCTGGGAACGGCAGTCGCTTCCAGCTTTCTGATCTCCGCCCGGCTGCCCCGGCTGCGGCCATGGCTCCTGAAGCGCTTGCCGGAGCCTTGGGCCAAGCGTGTGGTACCAGCCCTGCAAAACCTACGGGTAAATTTAGGCGGCTGGCTCCGGGCCCAGTGTAAACTCATGGTGCTGACTTTTGTGGCCCTGACTTTAGGGTTCATGGTGCTGCGCATTCCCCACGCGCCGCTGCTGGGCGCCCTCATCGCGCTGGTGGATGCGCTGCCCATGCTGGGGACGGGAACGGTGCTGGTGCCCTGGGGCATTTTGGCCATGCTGCAAGGAGACACCGCTCTGGGGTTTGGCCTGATTGCCATGTATGTATTTACGGCGCTGACACGCTCGGTGCTGGAACCCAGGATGTTGGGCCGGCAGTTGGGGTTAAACCCCTTGATCACGTTGGCTGCGCTATATGTGGGCTATCAGCTCTGGGGCATTCTGGGCATGATTCTGGCGCCGGTGCTTACCATCACCGCCATGGAGCTCTGGGCCATGGCTCAGCGGGAGCAGGCCGGTTGAATTTTCTTCCGCCAGGGGATATAATGGGAAAAATGGACGGGCCTTTCCAGCAAAGGGCTGTGTTTGCACACGGCTGGAACCGGCCAGAATCTTCCCCAAGGAGGCAGGCGGATGGAACTGGAGCACGTAGCCGTCAGAGCGGGCAAGCTGTGGGGTTTCCTGGTGGGTGAACTGGGGATGTCCACCGGCCTGGTCAACCGGCTGAAGTGGACAGGCGCACTGATGGTCAACGGCACGCCGGCCAGAACCAATTACCCGGTCATGCCTGGCGACCGGATCACCGTCACGTTGGATGAACCGGAGCCGGCCTATCCGGCAGAGGACATCCCCCTGGCAATCCGCTATGAGGATCAGGAGCTGCTGGCGGTGGATAAGCCAGCCGGCATGCTTATCCACCCTTCCCGGTGCCGGAATACCGGCACCCTGGCCAACGCCGTGGCGGGTTACTACCGCCGTACCGGCCAGCACTGCGCCTTTCACCCGGCCACCCGGCTGGACCGGGATACGTTTGGCCTGGTGCTGCTGGCCAAAAATGCCCATGTCCACCAGCTGCTCAACCGGCTGCATGCCGCCGGGCAGCTGAAAAAAACCTACACCGCCCTGGTCTTTGGCGCCATGCCCCAGGACGCTGGGCTGATTGACGCCCCCATCGCCAGATGTCCTCTGCCCAGCCTGCTGCGGCGGATTGATCCTCAGGGGAAGCCCTCCCGCACGCAATACCAGGTGCTGCGCCGGGGCAGCTGCGCCAGCTTAGTTGCCCTGACGCCTCTCACCGGCCGGACACACCAGCTGCGCCTGCACTGCGCCTACCTGGGTTGCCCCATTTTGGGGGATCCCCAGTACGGCAGCCGGGCCAGCCAAGCTCTGTCCGCCGCACTGGGGCTGACCTACCAGCAGCTGTGCGCACAGCGGTTGCGCCTGCCCCACCCGGTCACCGGCGAGAGGTTGGAGTTGCATTCCGCCATGGACGTGGCAGGCATTGGCAAATAAGGACGGGAGCTTCCCCTGGAGCAGTACCCCGGCAGCGCCCCGGTATTATGCGCAACCCGGCAAGTCTATGGATGTCATTGCGAGCCAGTGCGCTTAAGTGGCGTGGCAATCCGCATCCCCGCAGTGAAGCATAACAAGTCAGCAGTACTTAAGGCGAATCCGCACCATCTGCGAATTCGCCTTAAGTACTGCTGATTGCTTGGTATTGCCGCAAGGCGCGGATTGCCACACCAGTGACATCGGTCACTGGTTCGCAATGACATGCAAAAACCTGTCGGGCGTGCACGCAGTACCGGCGCACTGCCGGGCCGGCATGTGCGGCGTTGGGGTATAGGCCTAGGGGGCAGAAGATTGCCCGGCGTGCAAAAAAAAGGGGCCGCCTCACCAAGAGGCAGCCCCGCAAAACATAACAGGGCCGCCCTTCATGATTCCGCAAAATCATTTTGCCACAGGCCCTATGGTGGAATATGGGCAGAAAAAGGGAGGCAAAAGCCCTGTAGCCCTAACCCCCGAATTTTCCCTTCTCCGGTGCGCCGTTTCCGGCTGCCATGGTATACTGCCGTGCTAAGCTCTGCCAGGTAGATCTATCCACTGCGCCGGTGACCGGCAAATCCCCCAGGCTTTGAAACCGCCGGACTGCGGCCACCGTAGGCGCATCCATCACCCCGTTGACCTGCACCATGGGTATGCCGCCGTATATGCTGGCCAAGGTGCGCAGCATCACCTGAGCCAAAGCGGCATGGTAGTTTACTTGGCCCGGGGAAAGCACCTGCCCCGGATTCAAAATGGGCCGGATTGGCTCGGCAAAATCCTGCCGCACGCTTTCCCGCCGGTATTGCCGGACCAGCGCCTCCCAAGTGGTCAAATTCATTACACCGGTAGACGGTAGGCCGTTTGCCCGTTGGAAGGCAATCACGGCAGCCATGGTATTCTGTCCGTAAATGCCGTCGGGCGTCACCGGAATCAACCGGTTATCCCCCTGGGAAAGAACACGCAGCATGTACTGCATGCTCTCTACCGGCCGGCCAACAAAATAGCTGGGATCTCTGGAACTCATGGTTACGCCTCCCTCTGCGGCTCGTCCCGGGATCCCAGACGCAAGTCAAATCCGGGAAACTGGGTCAAGGTCGTGGTGTTTTCATACCGGCCCTGGGGCGCCGGGCCAGTGGATGCGGTAACCGCCTGGCCCTCGGGGAACAGTTCCCCATCCCGAAATACCGTATCCCGCACGCCATTGAACTGGCTTTCCAACAATTGCCACGTGCGCTCATCCACGGTGCCGGTCTGGGGCAGGCCAAAATACCGCTGGGCGGCCAGCACCGCAGATTGGGTGGCCGGGCCGTAGATCCCGTCCACATTCACCGGCGGGATGGCGGGGATAAACTCGGCCAGCACCTGAAGCATATATTGCAGCTGCCGGACATACTCCCCGGTGCTGCCCTGCTGCAGCGCCCCGCTGTAATTCCAGGAAACGTTGTAAAACTGTTGGCCCTGGGAGCGCAGCTCCGCCAGAGAAAGCACGCCTACATACAGTCTCACCAGAGCGTACCAGGTGGCCGGCCCTACAATGCCGTCGGCAGACAGGCCAAAAATTTCCTGAAACCGGCGGACAGCGGCCTCAGTCTGCGGGCCGAAGATGCCGTCCACCGGGCTGATTTTGGGAATGGCCGGGTAGTTCTGGGCGATGCGGTTCAGAGACGCCTGCACCACCACCACATCCGGCCCCCGGCTGCCTTGCCGCAGGGGCGTGCCAGGGTAGGACTGCACCAGCCCCTGCACCGGGGCATTGGTCACCAGTTCAATGTTGTTGCCGTAGTAATTGCGCAGGATCTGAATAGAATTGTACCCATCCTCCGCTAAGCGCTGGGAGCCCCACTGGCTCAGTCCCTCGCAGGTTACCGTGGTACCATTGCAGAATTTCGCAGCCAGCGGCTCCACAAAGCCCTGGCGGCGGATGTAATCGTTAAAAATGTTGTCCACAATGGCGTCGATGTTCTCAAAGGTGTTTCTACCGTTCACAAAGGCCTGATCATAGGCAGTGGAATTGGTGATCTCAAAATTGTACCCCCGGCTGCGGTAAAACTCCGTGTATACCCGGTTGAGGGCAAAGGAAATGATGGCCAGGATATTGGCCCGCAGGGCGCTTTCATCCCAGGTGGGATAGATCTCTGAGGACGCCACATTTTTCACATAGTCCACAAAGGGCACCGTTACATTGGCGGCGGTGGCATCCGGTGGCCCCAGATGAACCGTAATGCGCTCCGGCACATAGGGAATCACTTCCGGCACAGTTCCACCTCCTACAGGGGCTGGGGCGGTACGTCAAAGTATTCCACCCGGTCAAGCGTTTCTGGATACAGGGGAATGGGCAGCATTTCCAAGGGCTGCAACGTGGTCACCCCGGCAAACACCTGGGCGTTGTGTACCTGAATCTGCTCATAGTTGGGGTGCTGGGCCCGGATCGTCACGGTGGTAAACGGCTGCCCGGCAAAATTGGGGTCCAGACTCTCGGCAAGGTCGGGCACTTCCACGGGAACGGGCTGGATCTGACCGCTGGCATTGGTCAGCCGTACCGCCAGTAGCCTGCCGTCATCGGCCAGGATGGCAATGGCCGTCCCAGGCAGCGGGATCTGGGCTTCCGAGGTATAGGCGTGAACCTGAATATAACCTTCCGCTGGCATGATGCAGTTCTCCTCCTCTCCCCCGGCCCAAACGTGGTGGGCAGGGTGGTTTTATTCCTATGCCGTTGCCAGGGGAAATATGCCGCGAATCCAGAGCTGGGCGGTTATGGCCAACAGGATGGCCGCCTTTTTTCTGCGGCCCAGGGGGACGGCCATATGGTTTATGAAAAATTCCGAAGAATGGCACAAAAAACAGGCAAATCCCTCCATCCAGGTTGTTTCTTTGTCCAAATTCCCGAATTACGGGAAAATCCCCTAGGGAACGGTTGAAATTTACCTGTTCTTGTATTATAATCTCCTCACCTATTTGTTGGGGGAACGTCCGTAAAAGGGCTTTTCCCTTTTCCAGGAAAACGCAAATACGCCAGGCATACTGTAATTTTTGAAGGATAAAAGAGGTGTTGTTCGTGGTCGAGGATCTGGTTTCCATTATCACTCCCTGCTATAACGGCGGGAAATACATTGCAGAAACCATCGACTCGGTAATTGCGCAAAGCTACAGCCGCTGGGAAATGATTATCGTGGATGACGGGTCAACCGACAACTCCGGGGAGATTGTAAGGCAGTATATGGCAAAAGAGCCCCGCATTCGGTTTTTGCAGCAGAAAAATGCAGGCTCCGCCGCCGCCCGGAACAACGGCATCCGGAACGCCAACGGCCGGTTTATCGCCCTGCTGGACGCAGACGACCTGTGGGATCCCCAGTTTCTGGCGGAGCAAACCGCCCTGCTGAAGGAGAAAAACGCCGTTTGCGTCTACTCCTCCTACCGGTGCATCGACGAACACAGCCGGGAAATTCTGCGGCCGGTGCTCTGCCGGCCCCAGGTGACCACCAAGCAGATGATGGTCACCAATTACATCGGGTGCTTAAGCGGCCTGTATGATTCGGCAAAGTACGGGAAAATCTACCTGCGGGAATCCCTGAAAAGCATCCGGGACGATTACGCCTATTGGCTGGACATTGTTAAGCTGGAAAACATTGCCTACGGAAATCCGAAGATTTTGGCCAGCTACCGGGTGCTGGCCAACTCCACCACCGGGAATAAGAAAAAGCTAATCGGCAAACAATATCAGTTCTACCGGCAGTATTTGCAGCTGAGCCCCATGCGGAGTTTGGTGAACACCCTCCGCTGGGGCATCAACGGCTTGAAAAAATATGGCGGCGTGTAGCCGGCCAGATGGGAGGTGGAGCAAATTCCGGAAATCAGTGTTATCGTCCCGGTATACAAGGTTGAGCCGTATTTGGACCGCTGTGTGCAATCCATTCTCCGGCAGACCTTTCGGGCGTTTGAATTGATTTTGGTAGACGATGGATCGCCGGACGGCTGCCCGGCGATGTGTGACGGCTGGGCAAAACAGGACCGCCGGATCCGTGTCCTGCACAAAGAAAACGGCGGCCTCAGCTCCGCCCGGAACGCCGGGCTTGCCGTTGCCACCGGCCGGTATATCAGCTTTGTGGACTCGGATGACTGGATTGAGCCCCAGATGCTGGAGTATCTGTGGAACTTGCTCCAAGCCCATCCGGAAGCCCAGATTGCCCAGTGCGAGGCAATCATCAGCAAAGACCAGACCCCTGCCCAAGCGCAGCCCCAGGAAGAAATCGCCGTGTTTGACCAAACCGGGATGTTGGATTATTTTTTCCGGATTCACGGCGAAGCCAGCAATACCGCCGTCTGGAATAAGCTCTACGCCCGGGATATCCTCCAGGGGTTTTCCTTTGTGCCCACCCTGAACGAAGACGTAGAGGCCAGCTATGAATTCTTCCAGCGGGCAAGCCACATGGTGGTTTCCAATCAAAAGCTGTATCACTATTTTGTGAACAATACCGGGATTACCCGCTCGAAATTCTCCAAAAAAGATTTGGATTACCTGGCGGTGTGGGACCGCATTGTGGAGCGAACCAGAGTAGAGCACCCGGAGTACCTTCACTACGCCGTCATCAGCCGGAAGCGGGCCAATTTTACCATGCTGTGTAAAATGCTGTCCCGGGGATTTTCCCGGGACGACCGGCAGATGGTTGCCGTCCACCGGTCGCTGAAAGCCCAGGTGCGGAAGGATTTCCGGCTGCTCATGGGGTGGCGCATGCCCATTAGCCGGAAAATCCTGCTGATTTTGGTCTGCCTTTAAGCCGGGGGAGGACAGGATGAAGGTACTCATTGGCTACATGATCGACGGCAGGAACAGCGGCATTGACAAGTACCTGCTGCGGGTGCTTGGCGTCCTGCAGGGCGCCGGTATCCAGGCCACCGTTTTAACCGGGGGGCACAATGCTGCCCTGGCCGGTATTTTGCGCCCTTACGGCGCAGAGCTTCAGGAAGTCCCCTCCCTGCAGCATCCCCTGGGCCAATACGCCGCCGTGAAGCGGCTAGTCATCGCCCGGCACTACGATGCGGCGTATTTTAACATTTCCGAACCCATGAACTGTGTGGGGGCCATGGCAGCCCGGCACGCCGGCGTGCCCAAGGTGATTCTCCACAGCCACAGCACCTGCCAAGGGGAAACCGGCAGCCTGAACGGAAAAATCAAAGCCGTCCTGAACCGGCTGGCCAGGCCTGCCCTGTACCGGTACGGCGACGCATTTTATGCCTGCTCGGCTGAGGCCGGGCAGTGGCTGTTTCCGAAAGCGGTTCTGCGCTCCCGGGATTACCGCCTGCTGTACAATCCGGTGGATGTGGCGGAATTTGCCTATCAACCCGCCTGCCGGGAGCGGGTACGCAAAGCCCTCGGCCTGGAAGACGCCTGTGTCATCGGCCACATCGGCAATTATCAGCCGGCCAAAAACAGCAGCTTTTTGCTGGACATTGCGCAAAGCGTCCGGCAATACATCCCCAACGCCGTGCTGCTGTCCATCGGCGATGGGCCGGAGCGCCCGGCGGTGGAGGCGGCCGCCCGGGGTCTGCCTGCCCTTCGTTTCCTGGGCATTCGGGACGATGTGCCGGAGCTATTGCAGGCCATGGACTTTTTCGTCCTGCCTTCCCGGTTTGAGGGGCTGCCGGTATCCGCCATTGAGGCCCAGATGGCTGGGCTGAAGGTACTGCTCAGCGACCGGGTGACCCGGGAAGTGCAGCTCAGCAGCTACTGCCAGTTCCTCCCCATCGACAGCGGGGAAGTCTGGGCCAAGGCCCTGAAGGCAAATTGGCCATACCCCCGGAAGGACTTCCGCCAGGAACGGGAAACCGTAGCGCGGTTTGATTTGGACAAACAAAAGGATGCCATTCTTGCTATATTTGAACAGAATTGAGGGATGCGTATGAAACGAATCGCTTGGTGGGGTGAGCTGATTGCCGGATTGGGCCTGATGACCGTAGGGTTTTTACAAGCCTGTTCCCTGACCTTTGGCAAATCCATTATCTCCATGGTGCTGTGGCCCACCATTGGACTGTCCGCCATCCTGTGCCTGTACCGGCTGATCCACCTGCCCCGCTATTGGAAAAGCCGGCAGTTTTGGGTAATCGTTGCCTTTTGCCTGAGCTTTTTGCTCTCTACGGTGCTCAATATGGCCTATGGCTGGTATGACAATCTCCGGACCCTGGTGATGCAAGGCATTTTGTTCTTCCTCATCTACTGCTACCGGCCTGACCGGCGGGAAGAAACCCTCCGGCGGAATCACATTTTCACCGGTTACTATCTGATTGTCTGCGCCTTAATGTCCCTGGTAGGCTTTGGATACATGCTCCTGGGCAAAGGCGAAATCTTTTTCCCGGCGGAGGAGGCCGTCCCCCTGTATTATACCGGTTTTCATTGGGGGCGGCTTTACGGCATCTACTGGGACCCCAACATTGGGGCGCTGATGTGCTGCCTGTCTGCGGTACTGGCCTTGGATATTTTCCGGCGGCGCAAACTTCTGTGGATGCGCCTTGTCCTGGGCTTCCTGGTTGCCCTGGATGTGTTGTACATTGCCTTTTCCGACTCCCGCACCGGGCAAGTGGCCCTGGCCGTGGGGATGGGGGCCTATGTCTTGCTGTGGATGTCCCGGAGTAAATGGAAAAAATATACCGTCGTGGGTGTGGCCGTTGCCCTGGCGGTGTCCGCCCTCCTGCCGGTGGGCATCAAGGCCGGCTACAATGCCCTGGCCACCACCACAGCATCCGAGCCCGCCGGGGCCCCGGAGGAAACGGCCAGCGGACCGGAAGAACCGGCCGCCGAACCGGCAACCGAACCGGCGGTAGTGGTGGGCCGGGAAGAAGAGTACCAGGGGGATATTTCCAACCGGCGGCTGGATATCTGGAAAAGCGCCTTGGACATCTTCGCCACCAGTCCGGCCTTTGGCGTGGGCCACAACACCATTCTTGCCTATGTGGAGCAAAACCTGCCGGACTCCTATCTCATCAACAACGACCATATGCGCTTTGAAAGCATGCACAACACCTTCCTGGATGTGCTGGTGGCTCAGGGCGCCGTGGGCCTTATCCTTTATCTGATGATGGCGATCGGCTTTTTCGTCACCATCATCAAGCACTGGGAGAAAATTTGCCAGGTAACCAACGGGGAAAGCTACGCCCTGTTTGCCATCCTCATTGCCATGGTGGCGGCCAGCTTCTTCCTGTCGGAAATTGTCTATGTGTGCTCCCCCATGTCCTTCCTGTTCTGGATGGCGCTGGGCAGCCTGATGCAAGCCACGCAAGTGGAAAATACGGAAAAAACGTAGGAGAATCCCGATGCAGAAAGTGTTGAGTGTGTCTGTTGCAGCGTACAACGTCCAAGAATTCATCCGGCAGTGCCTGGACTCGTTTTTGGACGAAGCAATTCTTGACCGGGTGGAGGTGCTGGTCACCGACGACGGCTCCAAAGACCGGACGGCAGAGATTGTGGCCGGTTATGAAAAACAATATCCCGGCACTTTCCGGCTGATTTCCCAGAAAAATGCCGGCCCCGGCTCCACGGTGAACAGCGGCCTGGCCCACGCCACCGGGAAATACTTCCGTATGGTAGACGGGGACGATTGGGTAAACACCCAGGAAATGGGCAAGTTTTTGGATGCCCTGGAAAAGACCGAGGCGGACATGGTCTGCACCAACTACTGCCAGGTGGACCACGAGACAGGGCAAATCCAGCCGGTTACCCTGAACCGTGAACCCTGTAGCATGGCGCCTTTTGAAGTCCTTTGCCCCGGCCTTTCCCTGAGCATGCACAACGTAACCTACCGCACGGCCCTGTTGAAGGAAAATCATATCCATCTGGACAACGGCTTTTACACCGATGCGGAGTATTTGCTGTTCCCCATCCCCTTTGTGAAAACCGCCGGGATTCTGGACCTGGACATTTACCAATACCGGGTATCCCTGTCCACCCAGAGCATGAATATCAAAAGCCTGCAAAAGAATATGGAGATGCACCGGACGGTGCTGAACCATTTGGTGGAGGCATTCGCCAATTTTGCCCCCAACGCCCAGCCCAATACCGCCCGGTTCATGGCAAGAAGCATTGCCGGCATGGCGGGAATGCAGCTTTACATCTACCTCTCTTTGGCGGATGTGAAGGGGTATCAAACCGTGACCCGGCAGATGATGGCGGAAATCCGGCAGAAAAGCCCGGCCCTCTACCGGCAGGTCAACCAGGCCCCCACTTTCCGGCTGTTGGCCTGGTCCCGGTTTGCCCTGTTCCCCTGGTTTGCCGCCCGGCAGCAGAAAAAGCTGGGCCTGAAGGCCTAGCTGCCCCGCCCCAGGCAACGGGAGGCGTGAAACCGTGAAGAAAACCCAGTCCCTAAAGCTCAATTTTGTCATGAACGCCATTTTGACCATGTCGTCCATGGTGTTCCCCCTGATTACCTTCCGGTATGTTTCCCAAATCCTCATGCCGGAGGGAACCGGAAAGGTGTCCTTCGCCATTTCCCTGATCACCTATTTTAATCTGTTTGCCCAGTTGGGCATCCCCACCTATGGCATCCGGGCCTGCGCCATGGTGCGGGATAACCGGGAGGCGCTGACCCGGACCGCCCACGAGCTGCTGTGCATCAACCTGATCATGAGCGCATTTTCCTATGTGGCTCTGGCCCTGGCGCTGCTGTTCGTGCCGTCCCTGCAAACCGACCGCGCCTTGTGCGTTGTGGTCAGCTCCACCATTCTCCTTTCCGCCATCGGGATGGAATGGCTGTATAAAGCCCTGGAGCAGTACACCTATATCACCCTTTGCTCCATTGCCTGCAAACTCATTGCCCTGGTGGCCATGTTCCTGCTGATCCGCCAAAAAGATGACTACGTCATCTATGGCGGAATCAGCGTATTTGCTTCCTATGCCGCCTGCTTGGTGAATTTCCTCCACGCCCGGCGGTATATTGGCATCCGGCCTGTGGGTGGATACCGCCTGAAGCGGCATATGAAAGCGGTGCTGGTCTTCTTTGCCATGTCCTGCGCCACCACCGTCTACACCAATTTGAACACGGTTATGCTGGGTATGATGGCCACCAAAACCGACGTGGGGTACTATGACGCCGCAGCAAAGGTGAAAAATATTTTGGTGAGTGTGGTGACTTCTCTGGGCACCGTCCTGCTGCCCCGGGTGTCGTATTATATCGAGCAGAAAATGTACCGGGAATTCAAACGGATCAGTGGCAAGGCCATGCATTTTGTCTTCCTGATTGCCCTGCCGCTGATGCTCTTTTTTATGTTGTTTGCCAACCAGAGCATTTCTTTCCTCACCGGCGGCCAGGCATATGCCCCGGCGGTACTGCCGATGCAGATCATTATGCCCACTTTGCTGTTCATCGGCCTGTCCAATATCCTGGGCATTCAGGTCCTTGTCCCCCTTGGCCGGGAGCGGGTAGTGCTGTACTCGGAGATTGCCGGCGCGGTGGCGGATTTAATATTTAACATTATCCTGATCCCCCGGTTTGCCGCAGTGGGCGCAGCCATCGGAACCGTAGCAGCGGAATTGGTGGTGCTGCTGGTGCAGTGCCTGGCCCTCCGGGAGGAAGTACCCTATCTTTTCCGGCAAGTGCAGTATGGCAAGGTCCTGGCCGGGCTCGCCGCCGCCGGGCTTGCCGCAGTTGGCGTCCTGTCCCTGCATCTGAGCAACCTGCAAACCCTGATTCTGGGGGCGTGTGCATTTTTTGGTGGTTACGGCGCCGTTCTCTTGCTGACAAAGGAATCCTTTGTCATAGAACTATGCAGTCAAATTTACAACAAAGCCGTAAAACGGCGGAGGTAAATAATATGAGCCAGTATGATTATCTTGTGGTTGGCGCCGGTTTGTACGGCGCGGTATTTGCCCACGAGGCAAAGAAGCGGGGAAAATCTGTGCTTGTGGTAGACAAGCGGCCCAATATTGCCGGGAACGTGTATACGGAGGAAATTGCCGGCATCAACGTCCACAAATACGGCGCCCATATTTTCCACACCAACGACAAAGCCCTGTGGGAATATGTCAACCAGTTTGCCGAGTTTAACCGCTATACCAATTCCCCGGTTGCCAATTACCACGGCGAGCTGTATTCCCTTCCCTTTAACATGTATACCTTTAACCGGATGTGGGGAGTGGTTACCCCGGAAGAGGCTGCCGCCAAAATCGAAGAACAGCGGCAGGCGGCCGGCATTGCCCAGCCCCGCAATTTGGAGGAGCAGGCCATTTCCCTGGTGGGCACGGATATTTATGAAAAATTGATCAAAGGCTATACGGAAAAGCAGTGGGGACGCCCCTGCCATGAGCTGCCCAGCTTTATCATCCGGCGGCTGCCCGTCCGCCTGACCTTTGACAACAATTATTTCAACGCCCGGTATCAAGGGATTCCCATGGGCGGCTACACCCGGATGGTGGCCAACATGCTGGACGGGATCCCGGTCCGGCTGCAGGTGGACTACCTGGCCCACAAGGGGGAGCTGGACCAATTGGCCGGCCAAGTGATCTATACCGGGCCGGTGGACGCCTACTTCGGCTATACCCTTGGGAATTTGGAATACCGCTCTATTCGGTTTGAAACGGAAGTGTTGGATAAGCCCAACTTCCAGGGCAATGCGGTGATCAACTACACGGATCGGGAAACCCCCTGGACCCGGATCATTGAGCACAAGTGGTTTGAGTTCGGAATCCAGCCGAAAACGGTAATCAGCCGGGAGTACAGCGCCGAGTGGAAACCGGGAGATGAACCCTACTATCCGGTAAATGACGAAAAAAACAGCGCATTGTACGCAAAATATGCAGAACTGGCCAAGGCGGAGACCAATGTGCACTTCGGCGGCCGGTTGGGAGAATACAAATACTATGATATGGACGCGGTGATTCTGGCCGCCCTTCGGCTGCGGGAAACCCTGCTGCCGGACAAACATTAAAGCATATCACCCGGCCCGTGACCTTGGGGCCGGGTGAATTTGTCCATTGGCCGGAAATTTTTCCACGAACCCCCCCTTGCCGGGCGGGAAGAAAACGACTATACTATTCTAGATAAGGAGGCGAGCAGTCCATGACGAGGCAGGAATTTTCCGCCCTGACCGCCGGAACAGTGCTGCTGGACGGAGCCACCGGCTCGGAGCTCCTCCGCCGGGGCATGCCCCGGGGAACATCCACCGAACTGTGGGTAGACCGCCACCCGGAAGTGATCCGCCAATTGCAGGAGGAATATGTACAAGCCGGCAGCCAAATCCTCTACGCGCCCACCTTTCAGGCCCAGCCTGCCCCCCTGGAAAAAGCGGGGTATTCAGGGAGCGTAGAGGCGCTGAACGCCCGGCTGGTGGGCCTGAGCCGCCAGGCTGCCGGAAGAAAGGCTCTGGTGGCCGGTGATCTGTCCACGCTGGCCGGGGCCATGGCGTCCTGGAACCCGGACTGCTTCCCCCAACTGGTGGAGCAGTACTGCCGGCAGATTGCCGGTTTACTGGCCGGCGGAGCAGATCTTCTGGTGGGGGAAACCTTGCTGTACCCCCAGGAGGGGGAGGCCATTCTCACGGCGGCGGAATTGGAGGGCGGCCAGATTCCCGTTGCCCTCACCTTCACCATGCAGCCGGACGGCAGCCTGTTTTCCGGCCAGGCGGCAGGGCCGGTGCTGCAGGAGCTGGAAGCCGCCGGTGCGGCGGCGGTGGGCTTTAACTGCGTGGCCGCCGGTATGCTGCTGCCAGGTCTGGTGGCCACACTTCGCCGGTACGTCAAAGGACCGTTGATTGCCAAACCCAATGCCGGCAACCCGGCCATCTCCCCGGCGGGCCTGGCGGAGTATCCCATGGGGCCGGAGGAATTTGCCGGATGGCAAGCCCAGGCGGCCCAGATGGGGGCAACCTGGTTGGGGGGCTGCTGCGGTACCGGCCCGGAATATATCCGCCGGTTGCGGCAGCACCGGGAATAGAAAAACCACACGAAAGAAGGAATTGCACAAATGGGTAGCGTTGGCATTTCCCTGTTGCTCACCGCGCTGGCGGGACTGAGCACCGGCATCGGCGGGTGTATCGCCTTGTTGGCCAAACGGGGAAATCAAAAATTTCTGTCCGCCAGCCTGGGATTTTCCGCTGGCGTGATGATCTATGTTTCCATGATTGAAATCTTCCAGGAGGCTCAGAGCATGCTCACCGCCAGCCTGGGTCAGGTCCGGGGGAGCTGGGCAACCCCTGCCGCTTTCTTTGCCGGTATGCTGTTCATCGCCGCCATTGACCAGCTGATCCCTGCCGAGGAAAATCCCCACGAACTTTCGGGGAAAACCAGCAAACCCGCCGGCCTTTTGCGCATCGGGCTGCTTACCGCCCTGGCCATTGGCATCCATAACTTTCCGGAAGGGCTGGCTACCTTCGTCTCCGCCCAGCAGACCCCGGAAGTGGCCATCCCCATTGTGATTGCCATCGCCCTGCACAATATTCCCGAGGGCATTGCGGTATCCGGCCCCATTTATCAGGCCACCGGCTCCCGAAGGAAAGCGCTGGGCTACGCTTTTCTTTCCGGCTTGGCAGAACCAGTGGGGGCACTCATCGGCTGGCTGGTGCTCATGCCGGTGATGAACGACACGGTGTTCGGTCTGCTGTTTGCCGCCGTGGCAGGCATTATGGTGTTTATTTCCCTGGATGAGCTGCTCCCTGCCGCACGGGCCTATGGACATCACCACCTGTCCATCTACGGATTAATCGCCGGCATGGCGGTGATGGCGGCGAGCTTGCTTCTGTTTATGTAAACCAGAGCCGCACAGGGAGGAATCACCGATGGATTACCGGTATATTGACATGGCGCACTACCCCAGGAAGGAACACTTTGCCTACTTCACCGGCCTGGCCTATCCCTATGTTGGCCTGACGGCCAACATAGACATTACCCAATTTTTGGAGAAAAGCAAAACCGAAAAGTGGCCGTTTTTCCTCTCTGTTTGCTACTGCGTTTCTCAGGCTGCCAATGGGATCCCGGAATTCCGGCAGCGGATTTTGGACGGCAAAATCATCGAATTTTCCCGCTGCCAAACCTCCCACACGGTAGCCCTGGACGATGGCACATATGGCTACTGCACCCTGGACAGCAACATGCCTTTTCCTGCGTTTCTTCCCTACGCCCAGCAGGCTCAGGCGGAGGCCAAGCAGAAGGGCTCTATCCAAGAAGAGGAAGTGCTGAATAAATTCTTTATTTCCACGCTGCCTTGGGTGTCCTATACGGCCCTGGTGCAGCCTGTCCCCTGCCCGGCAGACAGCAACCCGAGAATTACCTGGGGGAAAACCTTCCCCCAGGGCAGTCAAATTCTGCTTCCTGTCTCCGTGCTGTGCCACCACGGCCTGGTGGACGGCACCCACATTGGGGCGTTTTATCGGAGATTGTCTCAAGAAATGGCCCGGCTGGCATAATAACTCCCGGAGGATTTTGGCAACGCGCCGGAATTGTGCAAACACCCGGCAGATTTCAGCCCGGCAGGGCGCTGGGCTTGTGCGGACGGGCGGCAAGTTTCAGCCCGGCAGTACCCTGGTATTATGCTGACGCCTGGCAAGTTTTCAGCATGTCATTGCGAACCAGTGACCGATGTCACTGGTTCGCAATCCGTGCCCCGCAGAGATAGGAAAGAATACGCAATACTCAGGGCGAATTCGTAGGTGGTTGCGAATTTGCCTTGGGTATTGCTTTTCGTTTAGTACTACTGCGAGGAGAACGGATTGCCACGTCCCGCGCCCCGCTCCTCGCAATGACATGCAGAAAACGGAGGGGCTTCTGCGGTTGCAAGGAGGTGCTGCTGGGTGAACCCACAGACGGGTAGGAATTTGCCCCGGTAGTGCGTTCTTGCAGTGCGGACACGCAGCAAGTTTATGGATGTCATTGCGCGCCAGTGCATGGGGGCCCCGCAAAGGGGAACCCTTTGCGGGGAGAGGAGCCCCAAGGGAGCGTTGCCCTGCTCTGGCCAAAGGCCAGAGCAGGGCATGGCGGACTTTGGGGCGACGAGGCGTGGCAATCCGCATCCCCGCAGAGACGGGTAGAAACAAGTAGGACATAGGGCAAATTCGTAGATGGATTTGCCCTAGGTGCTGCTTTCCGTTCCGCGCTGCCGCAGGAGAAACGGATTGCCACGTCGCGCGGGGCAGCCGCCCCGCGCCTCACAATATGACATCCATAAACCTAATGGGCTTGTGCACCTCCGGCACAGGCGGAATGTACCACACTTCCGCCAGGGGAAAGGATGGCCGCACCTCGTCGCCCCACGCCCTGTTTTGCCGGGCAAGCACAGTGGGTCTGTTGCAAATTTTGCAACAGACCCACACATTGTTAATGTATTCAAGACTAATCGGCAATCCGCCGGGCGCAGAGATAACGGCTGGCGTAGTAGCTGGAGCTCAGGCTGGAGATGCTCACATAGCTGCTGCCGGAGTGGATAAACTCTCCGTCGCCGATATAGATGCCCACGTGGGAAGCCGGAGCGCTGGTGGTGTATGTACTGTGGAAGAACACCAGGTCGCCAGGCTGCAAATCATCGTAGCTGACGGCATAGCCGTTTTCCAGCTGGGCCGAAGCGGTACGGTTAATGGAATAGCCGCAGGCCCGCATCACGTACTGCACATAGCCGGAGCAGTCAAAACCGGAAGGGGAAGAGCCGCCCCACACATAGGGCACGCCCAGATACTTCATGGCCTCATCCACAATCTCCTGCCCCGCGCTGGAGGAAGGAGCCGCAGAAGCGCCGGAAGAAGAACCGGACGAAGCGCCAGAAGAGGAACCGCTACCGGAGGAGGAGCCGCTGCCGGAGGAAATGGGATCACCGCCCACAAAATACTTGGGGCTGTTGCTGGAGCCGGAATTCTCATAGGGAATTTCGGTGAGGTCCAGCAAGTCGCTGCGGATGTAGCCGGTTTCCCCATCAAACTTCACCTTGTACCAGCCGCAGTTGAAGCCAATGATGTACGCTTCGTCGCCGCTATACAGCTGGGTCACCACGCTGCTGGAGGTGGTGGGCTTGCTGCGCATATTCACGCAGTAGGCATTCACCTGGCCGTAGCCCAGCTCCACATTTTCCCGCTCTTTCACAATCAGGTAGTCGCTGTGCATGTAGCCCTCTTTCAGGTTGTAGATAACCTTATACCAGTCGCCCTGGGCCTCCAAAATCACCACGAAATCATCCCGGTAAGCCAAGCCGCGAATTTCGCTGCTTGTGCTGGGCTCGGCCCGGAGGCGCAGTGCGGAGGCATCCACAATGCCAATGGCGGATTTCACTGAGTCGGATGCGTTGGTGGTCAGCACCAAGGTGCCAGTCAGCGCAGCCAGGATCAGTACCAGACTAATAAATCTCTTTGTACAGTTCATACTTACCCTCCGTCTTACTGGTTTATTTTACCAGAGCGCGTTCCAGCCAGACGCAGCCAACATCCAACGCCGCGTACAAGCCGTCTTTCTCGCTCTTTTTCACAATCCGGTCCCGGGATCTGGCCCCCGGGTCATTCAGCAGCAGCTGAACGGAAACTCGCGTTGCCACATCCAAGCCGTTTACCGGCTTAGTCTCCAGCACCTGGAGCAGGACGATATGGGAATCGGCCATGGAGCCGTAGTAGATCATGTTGTCTTTCCGCATAAGGGGGCGTCCCTTGTAGGTCAGACCTGCGCTTTGCGTGGCCATTTGAAACCTCCCTGAGAAAATGTAACCAAATTGTAACACGTCGTTACGGAAATGTCAACCCCTGCCGGGAAGAAAAAACAGAATTTTGCCGCAAGAGTTACAAATTGATTCAAAAGGGGAAAATACTGGATGTTGAGGAAGAAGTAAGACGGAGGGGTGGTATGATCAGGAACAGGAGGGGCTGCCGCAAAACCGTAGTTTAGCGGCAGCCCCGGTGGTGGGACAAGCACTGCCCAGCCGGGCAGCTAGCGGTCGTTAAACAGGTAGCAGCGAACCAGCTCCTGCAGCAGCTCATCCCGATCCAATTTGCAAATCATGGCGCGGGCATTGTTGTAGTTGGTGATATACGTGGGATCTTCGGTGAGCAGGTAGCCCACAATTTGATTGATGGGATTGTATCCCTTTTCCGTCAAGGCGTCGAAAACAGCGCGGAGAATCCGATGCATGTTTTCCTTGTCATCGCTGGGCACGGTAAATTTAATGGTACTTTCGTTCAACACTGGATTCCTCCTTATGCGCCATGCCCCTACATCATATACCGGATGCCAGGCAAAGTAAAGGGGCCGGGGAAAAGGTTCACAAAATCTTTACCCTTTACCGCAAAACCGTGTCCAATTCCGCCTGGAGGGCCGCCAGAATTCTGGCCACGTCCGCCTCTACCTCCCCGTCGGTCAGGGTGCGGTCGTCCGCCCGGAGCTCCAGGGAGAAGGCCATGCTCTTCTTCCCTTCCGCCACGCCTTTGCCCCGGTAAATGTCAAACAGGCGGATGTGGCGCAGGTGCTTGCCGGCCGCCCGGATCATGCAGGATTCCACCTGGGCCACGGTGCGGCTCTCGTCGCAGACCACCGCCAGGTCCCGGGTCACGGCGGGATACTTGGGCAGGGGCACATAGGTGGGGGCCGGTTTCCGCAGGCCCATCATCCGGGTGAAGTCCAACTCGCAGCAGTAGACCTCCCCTTCCAGGTCATAATTCCCCGCCACCAAGGGATGGAGCTGACCCAGGTAACCCAGGTCCACCCCCTCCACCGTCACCTTGGCGCACCGGCCGGAATGGTAGGTGGGGTGGCCGGTCACGGCGGTGTACACCGGCTGCTTCACCCGGAGGCCGGCCAAAATGGCCTCCACTTGCCCCTTCATGGTGAAGAAGTCCTCTCCCGGACCGTAAGCCCCCAGCACCAGCATTTTGGGCTCCTGGGGCAGGGTCTGGCCCTCCACCGGGCGGTAGACCTTCGCCAGCTCATAGAGCTTCACCGCTTTGTTGTGGTAGGCGTGGTTTCTGGCCAAAATGTCCAGCATGGAGGGCAGGGCCACGGTGCGCATCACCGAGGTATCCTCGCCCAGGGGATTCTGGATGGCCAGGGTCCGGCGCAGGGGGGAATCCGCCGCCAGCCGGATCCGGTCAAACACCCCGGGGGAGACAAAGGAATAGGTGATGATTTCGCTGTAGCCCACGGCCCGGCACAGCCGGCCGGCCTCGGTCTCCAGCGCTGCCGTTTCGCTGTAACCGCCCTGGGTGGCCGCGCCCCGGATGGTGGTGGTGCCAATGTTGTTGTAGCCATACAGCCTGCCCACTTCCTCGGCGATATCCGCCATGCACACCAGATCAGGCCGCCAGGAGGGGATGTGGATTTGGTCCCCTTCCACCGGAATTTCCAGCCGGTTCAGGTAGGCCACCATGTCCGCCCGGGAGATCTCCGTGCCCAACAGCCGGTTAATCCGCTCCGGCTCCAGGGGCAGCTGCCGGGGCTGGGGCACAAAATGGAGGATATCGATGGTGCCGTCCAGCACGTCGCCGCAATTCAGCAGCTCCACCAGCTCGCAGGCCCGCTGCACCGCCGGAACGGTAAGCATGGGGTCCAGGTTTTTCTCAAACTTGCCGGAGGCCTCGGTGCGCAGGCCCAAGGCCAGGGCAGTCTGCCGGATGGAAGTACCGTTGAAATTGGCGGACTCAAACACCACCGTGGCGGTATCCGCCACAATCTCCGAGTTTTCGCCGCCCATGATGCCCGCCAGGCCAATGGGCTTTTCCCCGTCGGCAATCACCAGCATCCCAGGCTTCAGCCGGCGCACCGTGCCGTCCAGGGTGGTGATGGCCTCCCCTTCCCGGCTCTCCCGCACCACGATTTTGCCGGAGGACACGTACCGGTAGTCAAAGGCATGCATGGGCTGGCCATATTCCAGCATGACATAGTTGGTGATGTCCACAATGTTGTTGATGGGCCGCACGCCGTTGGCCCGCAGCCGCTGCCGCAGCCACTTGGGGGAGGGGCCAATGCGCACATTGGCCACCATCCGGGCGGTGTACCGGTTGCACAGGGCCTCCGCCGGCACTTCCACATCCAGATATTGGAAAATGGAGCCGGCATTGCTGCCCTTCACCACCGGGGTGTGGTGGTGCATGGGCAGGGCAAAGGCGGCGGCAGCCTCCCGGGCCAGGCCGATGATGGCGTAGCAGTCCGGCCGGTTGTTGGTGATCTCAAACTCCACCACCGTATCGTCGTTGCCAATGACGGTGTTGATGTCATCGCCAGGCTGGCAGTCCTCCTGCAAAATCCAAATGCCGTCTTCCTCGGCGTAGGGAAAATCCCCCAAGGTCAGGCCCAGCTCCTTCAGGGAGCAGAGCATGCCGTTGGACCGCTCCCCCCGGAGCTTCCCCTTGGTGATGTGCACGCCCCCAGGCAGCCAGGAATTGTGCAGCGCCACCGGCACCAGATCCCCCTGGTGCACGTTCTGGGCGCCGGTGACAATCTGCACCGGCTCGGCCTGGCCCACATCCACCTGGCAGATCCACATGTGGTCAGAGTTCTGGTGGCGCACAATGGAAATTACCCTGCCCACCACCACGTTCCGGATCCCCTGATCCAACCGCTGGTAGGTCTCCACCTTTTGCCCAACCATGGTCATGGTATCCACAAATGTCTGGTCCGATACCTGGGATAGATCCACAAAATCTTCATTCAACCATTTTCTGTTCAGCTTCATTTTCTGCCTCCTTAGAACTGGGAAAGGAACCGCACATCATTGTCAAAAATCAGCCGCAGGTCGTTGATCTGCATCCGGCGCATGGCCATCCGCTCCAGACCCATGCCAAAGGCAAAGCCGGAGTACCGGTTAGGGTCAATGCCGCAGCCGGAGAGCACATCCGGATGCACCATCCCCGCCCCCAGCAGCTCAATCCAGCCTTCGCCATGGCAGGTAGAGCACACCTGCCCGTCCACCTGGCCGGCTCCCCGGCACTTGTGGCATTGCATGTCCATTTCGCAGCTGGGCTCGGTGAAGGGGAAATGGTGGGGCCGGAAGCGCATCACCGCATCCTGGCCGTAGAGTTCCTTCATCAGCGTCTCCAGGGCGCCTTTCAGGTCCCCCATGGTGATCCCCTCGTCCACCACCAGACCCTCAATCTGGTGGAACATGGGCGAATGGGTGGCGTCCGCCTCATCCTTCCGGTAAACCCGGCCGGGAGCCACAATGCGGATGGGGGGCTGCATGGTTTCCATGGTGCGGATCTGCATGGGGCTGGTCTGGGTGCGCAGCAGCACGGAATCGTCGCTGGTAAAGTAGAAGGTATCGCTCCTGTCCCGGGAGGGGTGGCCGGGCTGGATGTTCAGCTTGGTAAAGTTATAGTCCGCCAGTTCTACCTCCGGGCCGTCTACCACGGTGTAGCCCATGCCCACGAAAATGTCCAGGATCTCCTGGAGCACCTGGTTCATGGGGTGCTGGTGCCCCAGGGAAACCGGCTTGCCGGGGATGGTCACATCGATGGCCTCGGCAGCCAGCCGGGCCTCCAGGGCGGCGGCATGAACCGCGGCCTTCCTGGCCTCCAGGGTAGCTTCAATGTCCCCCCGGACGGCGTTGGCCAGCTGGCCCATCGCCGGACGCTCCTCCGGAGAGAGTTTGCCCATCTGCTTCAGAACGGCGGTAAGCTCCCCTTTTTTGCCCAGGAATTGCACCCGCAGCGCTTCCAGGGCAGCAGGCGTTTCCGCCGCCGCCAGAGCCTCCAGGGCACGCTGTTTGATCTCTGCCAATTGTTGCTTCATGGTCTAATCTCCTTTTCCAAAATAAAAAAGCCTCCGTCCACTGGGGACGAAAGGCCAGACCTTCCGCGGTACCACCCGCAATTCGCCAAACGGCGCACTTTACCGGGGCGCAGCCACGCCCCTGACCGGTAACGGCGGCCGGCCGGCCCACCCTACTCAACATGGTTCAGGCGGCAGCTCCCGGGAGAAAGCCCGATGCCCAGCGCCAGGCGGATTTCACCATCCCGCCCTCTCTAAAAGAGCGCCAATCCGGCATCAGACAGCCCGTTCTCAGCTTTTTCTTATTCAACGGCATTTTACCACACCCCGGAGGATTATGCAAGGCTTTTTTCCGGCAAATCCAAGGGGCCGGGTACCGGCGCCCTTCCCCTAGCCACGGCAGGGGGAAGGGCGTTGAGATTATTCGGCTATGCCCTCACGTTCGAGAAATTGTGCAACGCTCATACACTTTGGATGTTCCATATTCAGGCTAAGGAAATCTTTATCGCCGGTGAGGATGATATCCACATCCCACACAATGGCTGCGTTCAAGATCGGCTGGTCTTTTGCGTCCCGTATCAGTTTTTCCGCATGGTCTACCCCAGGAATTAACGCATAGGACATTTCTGCAAGTAGCACTTCCGCATCCGGGAGATACTGGGGCGCTTTCCGGCCAAGAATATCCCGCAGTTCTGCAATGTTGCGGTCACACAAAACAATTTCGTGATTGTCCGCAATGTAGAGCAAGGCCCGCGCCGGTTTGGAATGGGGAAAGACCAAGGCGGAAAACAGGATGTTTGTGTCTACCAATATCCGCATTTTAGCCTTCCCTTCCGTAGCGCACGCTGTCTACAAGGGCTTGAATATCCGCTTCGCTGGATACCCCCATCGCTTCAGCGGCTCCGGCGAAGGCCGCCTGCGCTTTTTGGATGGCCACAGCGGAGGCGTTGCTGACAACAATCTCCCCGTTCTGCTTTTGGAGGAACAGGATCTTATCCCCGGATTTCAAACCAAGCTGCCGCCGGATTTCCACCGGCACAGTAATTTGCCCGTTTGCAGAAATTTTCGCCAAGTTCATACAAGTCACCCTTTCTATTCTTTAGAACTCAAGTTTTCTTTATCTCTACAGTAATTATATCCCATGTGCCAGGGAAAGTAAACCCATGCAGGCAAAAAAATGGCGCACACTTATGTAGGATGTACTAATGATGGGTGACAGGGTGTAGGGGCTGTGGAAATCCTGGGGCACGATTTTCCGGATGGAGAAAAAGATGGCAAATCGGGGCGGCCAAAGTTGAGTTGTCCAGACAAAGCGGAAAGGCACCCGATTTACCATGAATGAGATAACACAGGACATGGGCGTTAAGCAGGCGGCAATTGCAGCACGGCGTCACAAAAGCGGCAAAGCAGCAAGTTTCTGCATGTCATTTGGTATGCTCCCTTTCGAGCGAACAGGGAAAAAGACACTGAACGTAAAGAAAGGGGCATACCAGGTGCGCACACACCTACCAGGCCTGTCATTGCGAACCGGTGCGCACACACCTACCAGGATTGTCATTGCGAACCAGTGCGCACACACCTACCAGGATTGTCATTGCGAACCAGTGCGCACACTGGCGTGGCAATCCGTTTTCCCCGCAGGGAAGCCTGGCAAGCTGGTACTACTTCGGGCAAATTCGTAGAAGCTGCAAATTCGCCCGAAGTACT
>DVHJ01000013.1 GCA_018712145.1 Candidatus Faecousia faecigallinarum
ATAAAATCGGTATATATGATTCCCTATGTAAAAATCTATATCGAATTTATGTGATTGTATTCCGCTTTCATTGCTATTCATATCATAATTATATCTCAACGGAATATCCCGATATCGTTCATCTCCCTGGAAATATGTTTGGGATGTTCCCTCTCCATGAAATCCATATCCTACTTCTATCCCATACATTTGTATATAGCCGTGAAAATCATATCCATCAGCTGGAGAAAATAGAGTTCTGTCTTCCAGCACCAGTTGATAACTTCCGTCCCTTAGCTCCAGCCCGGAGATGTCCGGTATGCACACGTCCGGCACATCTGCCAATCCCGCCAAGAGGGCCTCGTAGGAGTCCACATCCTTCCGGAAATCCGGATAAACCGGCCAGGTAAACAGATAAATCCACAATATACCCAGCAGCAAAAGGCAAACAATGCCGATCGCCGCCCACTTGAAATAGTTCCTTTTTTTCATCACATATCCCCCCGTTAATTTCGTGATCGTGCGCTGTTCGAAAATCCAGGATTGCGATCTTTTCCTTGTTCTAAATATACTGAAGATCTCTTTTTTTGTCAAGGAATTTTTTGCCAGTGTACTAAATATTTGTTTCAAAAACATGCCGAAAAACAACTTGGCAGAGTTTGCCGCAGTGGTGGGCAAACTCTGCCAAAGAAATTTCGATTGGGCGGTTACGCCCCTTAATCTTAGTAGGTTCTCAACAGCTGGCACACTGCATCTACATAATCCTGGGCATAGCCCTTATTGCGGAAATCCGATGCGCTGGTCACGTTGGGGAACTCAAACAGGCAGGCGTCGTACCCCTCCACATAGGCCGCCCAGGAAGAGAAATACCCGGTGCCGCCATACAGGGAGGCATAGCTGCATCTGGAGAAGTAATCCTTAAAGGTCTGGTAAATTGTTCCGCCGGTGCCGCCGCTGAC
This sequence comes from Candidatus Faecousia faecigallinarum, assembly GCA_018712145.1. Lineage (GTDB taxonomy): Bacteria > Bacillota > Clostridia > Oscillospirales > Oscillospiraceae > Faecousia > Faecousia faecigallinarum. Next base: position 939 of record DVHJ01000013.1, read on the forward strand.
AATGATCTGGCTGTACCAACCGTGGGTATCGATGAGGACATTGTCCCCCTCGCCCTTCACGCTGGACACAAAATCCGCCAGGGCCTGGGCTTCCCGGGCCATCAGGGGCTGTGAACCGGTGTAATACCGGCTGGAATAGCTGACAGAAAACGAATAGGGGAAGCAGCGGTTCATATCAATGCCAGTGCCGTAAATCAGATTACCGCTGCTGTCCAAGGCATAGGTGGTACACCGGCCCGGGCCGTTGTGGGTCCAGCCGTCATACAAGCCGTCCGGATTCAAACAGGGCAGTACATATACCGACCAATCCCCATCCCGCACCAAATTGTCATAATCCGCGCGCAGCGCTGACATGAGCTGTTGGGCAGTATCCACCAGCATTTGTCCATCCTGGGCAAAATTGTCCTCATAGCCGTGAATGGCAAAGGTCACCACCATCACATTTTCCCCGTCGCCGTAACGGTAGGCTTTCAACTCCCGTCCTGCGCCGCTGGTGCCGTAGACAATGGTCTCCATCACCTGTTTGGGGAAAGGGGTGAGGGTAAAGGTTTTCCGGGTTTCCGGCAGTACCAGCCGGGTAAGCATAGCCGCCAGCTCGCTGCGGCGGATGTTGCTATTTGGCCGGAAAGTGCCGTAATTATCGTTGCCGCTGAGTACGCCGGCACGGTACAAGGCACAAACCTCTGTCCAATATGTATCGCCTTGACCATAGTCCGGCAGCTCTTCCACCGTGTTTAAACCTGTAAACTCTTTACCCGGCAGGGCATGATGGAGAATTGCCGCCACCTCCGCCCGGGTAGCCGCCCGGGTAGGCGCCGCCTCCATCAGGGACTGAGGTAAAATGCCATATATTTTTGCCCGGTCCATGTAATATTCATACCAGGTAGAACCATAGCCTTCCGACTCATCCGGTAGACCGTGGTAAAGCTCATAAATCCGCACTGCCGTAGCCGTCACCTGGCTGATGAGCACTGTGCCATCCGGAGAAAACAGGCTCATGCTGACGCCGTTCATTAAAGACATGGCATAGGCTTGGTGCACTGCATCGTAATACCAGCGATCCGCCAGCACATCGGCAAAGGGCATCTCCGGCAGGGGATCCGGCAGGGTAAAGGCAGACATCTCCGGCGCTAAGGCAGGCGGCTCCACCGGTTCACTGGGCTCCACCGGTTCATCTTCCGACGGCGTGTTCCCCACCCGGGTTTCCGGCAATACCAGCCGGGTAAGCATAGCCGCCAACTCACTGCGGCGGATATTGCTGTCCGGCAGAAATAGCCCTTGGTCGTTGCCTTGAATGACACCGGCCCGGTAGAGCAAAATCACCCCGTTCCAATATACATCCTCCTGGCTGTAGTCCGGTAGAGTTTCCACATCCGTCAGTGGCCGTAGCTCAGATTCCGGCAGCGCCCTGGACAAAATCTCCGCCAGCTCTGCCCGGGTAGCCGGCCGGGTTACGGTTTGACCCTCCAGAGCATCCGGCAAAATGCCGTATGTTCTGGCCCGGTCTACATAGTAGGCATACCACTGGCCGCCATACCCTTCAGAAGTATCGTCAATATCATAATATTTTTCATAAATGCGCACCGCCACTGCCAAACCCTGGCTTAAGGGAACCGTGCCATTGGGAGTGAAGGTAACGCTATCCGTACCCTCCATCAGCGTCAGGGCATACACCCGTTGCACGCTTTCATAGTACCACTGATTACTATCCACATCGGTAAACGGCATTTCCGGCAGAGGATCCGGCAGAGTAAACGCATTCATGCCGCCGGTTTCTGCCGCTAGGCCCGACAAAGGCAGCATTGCCAGAATCAGCACAATACACAGCGCTCTGCGGAAGAAGCTCTGTTTTTTCATTGACATGGGAATCACTCCTTTTTTCACTTCTTCACAAGATACGGCGAAGCAGGCCGTTTTTGGTGTAATTGAAATTTATTCTGACTCTGCATCGAATTTGTATCATTGTAGAAAAGTTTTTCCCAATTTTCTCTTCACGGACATTGTCCCGTTCTGGCGCATACACTGGCACAGAAGGAGGTATCGTCTATGGATCCCTTTGATAAAGCCAAAACCGAAGCCGTGTGGCGGCGGGTGCGGGGGCAGGTAGATTCCATCCCGGCATTTTTTACCCTGGCCGAGGAAGAAATTGCCATTGCAAAGTTGTGCCACCGGTTATATAGCAAAGGAATATATCAACCGCTGATGCGTAAACTTTACCAACAGGCCAACAGCCGGGCAGCACAGCTCCAGGGACTGGGCAAAATGGCGGGAGAGCAATGGAGAGAAAGCCGGATAAGGGAAGGGGAAGGCCTGGAAGCATTACTCAACCGCTTATCTACCCAAAGCCGTAGATATGATCCAAATCACCCAGCCTATGGTCCTCTGTTTGCTCAATTTAGAAGTTCCTGTGTCTGGGGCCAGCAGCAGCTGCTCCATCGGATAGGCCAGACTAAACCAGCACCAAAATCCAAGTGATCAAAAAGCGCCGGGGCCAGGAGGCGGTTTTCAATTTCTGGGATAGTTCATCCTGCCACCGGGTCAGTTCTGCCCAATCTGCCGTATCCATGGCATGTTGGCTAAATCTGGCCTTTAGTGCCAATTCCCGGCATTGCTCCGGCTGCTTTAACCACTTGGCCAGGCGGCAGGCATTTTTCCACCGGCGCAAAAATTCCCGGTTATCTTTGCCCATGGTCCGCCGCCGGACCGCCAATACCGCCGGGCGATGCAGGAAAAACACCGCCAACGCGCCTAAGCACCACCACAGCCAAGCCGGCACCTGGAATTGGAACCACGTCTCCTGCTCATCATCCGGCCCGCTGGCAGGCTGGGTGCTTGGCGGCGCAGTGGGACGGACAGTTGGCTCCGTATCTGGCGCAGCCGTTTCCGTTGCTTCCGTTGGGCGCTCAGTGGGTTCTGTGGGCGGTCTTGTTTCCTGAGGCTGGGTTTCCTGACCATTGCCCGCCGCCGTCTGGACAACGCCGCTACCGGGGGTAGGCTCCAACCGCAACCAGCCAATGCCATCCACATAATACTCCACCCATGCATGCGCATTGTGGGCAGTGACTTCAATCCAGTTGCCGGCGCTGCCGTTGACCAAATACCCAGTGACATACCGGGCTGGGATATCCATGGCCCTGAGCATCACCACTGCAGCTGAGGCAAAATGGACACAGTAGCCGGTATCCGACTCCTGCAAAAACCAAAGAGCAAAGTCATTCCCTGCCGGCATTCGTTCCGTTTCAATATCATATTTGGCAGAATCCCGAACATTTTGTTCCACATAGCTGGCAATTTGATATACATTTGGATTTTCCAGCTCTGTAATCCCCCACGTTTCAGCAATGCCGTAGGCACTTTGTCTGGTAGCTTCCGGCAGCTGCGTGTAATAAGTATGCACAAACCGTTCGTAGTACCCCTGAGCCGTATCTTCCGATATATTGACGGCCTGGTCAAACTCCGGCGGCTGAGTGGTATAGTAAAAGCGGTACTCTTCCAAGGCATCTACATTTTCCGTACCCAAATCCAGAAGCGACTGACCTAATCCGTTTTCCTCGCTGGTATAATATGGGATATACAGTACCGGCAGCACACTCCGCGTACGGATATACACACTTTCCAAGCTACCCCCGCCAGTATCCCACAATGTGCTGGGAAAATTTAAGGGATTTGGGTAGGCAGATGGATCAATTTGCTCCCAGGCCGTACCAGTATACTCTCCATAGGACATGCCTCGCAAATACACCGGGCCGGAAATACTGCTGCGTACCTCCATCACCACCCGGTTGGAATCCCGGCGGGGGCCCACCACCAGGCTCTCCGACTGGGCCACCGGTACGTAGATGCTCAACTCCCCCAGCAAACTGGCATCGATGGAGACAAACTGGCTGGTAAAATCCACCATAGCCTGCAATGCCCGCTGACCGGTTTCACTACGCACATAATTTGACCGGTATGGCATTAAGCTGTTCAGACCGGCGAACAACAGGGCCACAGGCAAAAGCAGCAGCAAGGTAAGCTTGCCGCCCCCGATTCCGCTGCGGTGGCGGCAGCCTTGGGTGAGCAGCAGCAAGCAAACAGCCACCAGGAGAATCATGAGCCAGCCGGTATCCGGCGGGGTATCAATGACGACCAGGCACAACATTAGGGGCAGCAGGGAAAACAGCAGCGCCGCCGCCAGACATTGCCGCCGGTTGATGGTCCATGCGCAAACCCAAGCCGTCAATCCACCCCACAAAGCAAAGCAAGCCGTGCAGTTTGCCCCTTCCTCCGGTGGCCACGGATTGATCTGCAAAGCCGGGTATGCATTGGTATAAATCTCCGAGAGCCTGGTATAGGCCAGGCGGATACCTTGTTCAATTTCCCCCCGGAACCATATCCAACAGACAGCCAATCCAATTGCCCACAGAGCAATGGACCAGATCCAAGACCGTTTCAGATAAAATACCAATGTAGCTGCACCGCACCATGCCGCTAAAATCAGAGGCAGGCTAACCGTATCCACCGGTAGATCAAACGCAGTAACCAGACAAAAAATTCCACCGGCAGTCAGCGCAAAGGTCAGAAAAAAACAGGAAAGAAAGGGAACTAGTCCCTGACTGGTTTTCGTATTGGTTTTCATGGTAATTCGTCCGTTTTTGCCCCAGCAGGGCAATTTTCCACATGATAATGCCAATCCGCGCCGGCAGAAAAACACCGGGCGGTCATTCCTGCGGCGGTTGGCCGACTTCGGCACAGTTCCATAATCAGTTTTTTCTGATCCGGTTCTGCCGCCAGCGTAATTTGCTTTACGCTCTGTCCGGAAAACCAACGCACCTGGTGAGCTACCTGATGTTCCAGAAGCCAAGTAGATAAATAGCAGGTTTGGTCAAGAATATTGTCAATTTCTTCCTCTTTGCCGTTTAAATCCAAGGTAAGCACCACATCCCGCCGCACTGGAACCTGAGGTTCCCGCACAATTGGACGGTCGGTTTTCGCAGTGAGTTTCCAATGCACCTGACGCAGGCTATCTCCGGGACGATAGTCCCGCAGCTCGTGAATTTCGGAAAAACCGCCTCCTGCCTTGGCCCGATAGGTTACCGCCAGCAGCTGCTGGAGATCCGGCATCGGCTCCGGTGGAATTGGGACTGGCGCAATATCTGTCCAGCTTTCCTCCATCCACCGCCTGGGGAAGCAAAATAGGCCGAGATAATCGTACACCTTACAGCGGCTCACCTGACAGACAATTTGGCCGCTGTGCTCTGTGGGCAGCTCCATCACCATATGCAAGGCAGAGGGACGAATCTTACGCCGCTGCCGAAAACCCGTAAGGGGATTATGTACCGTCAAGAAAAACCGGCACATGGGCTGGGGCAAGGGACAAGTTGTCCACAGGCGAAGTTTGACCGCATTGCCCCGGCCAGTTTGCTGGGGAGCCTGCAAGTGTAACTGCATGGTGAGCATTGCCGGAATGCTCACCACCAAGGACAGCACCGGCAAAGCCAACAGCAAAATCAGCAAAAATTCGGAAAACCAGGCGTAAAAAAAACCGTAAAATACCGTAGCCCCCACCAACGCCGCCAAATAAATCAGACGATTACGCGCCATGGCCTATTTCAGCTTAGGAGCCTGCACATTCTGCAGAATCTCCTCCAACAGTTTTCTGGCCTGAACGCCTCTGGCCTCCGCTTCGGCAGACAGCAGCAGGCGGTGGGCCACCGTATCGCAAAACACCGTCTGGACATCCGAAGGGATACAATAGTCCCGGTCATTGAGAAAGGCAATGGCCTTGGCCATGGCGGTGACGGCCAGCGTGGCCCTGGGACTGCCGCCGCGAATAATTTGATCGTGACTACGTGTTGCCCCCATTAGACGCACCACATAATCTACAATTTCCCCCTGGACATAGACGGAGGCTGCCTGTTCTTGGAGCTGAACCAGTTGTTCCCGCTTCAACACACACTGGATATCCGCCAGCGGATTCCCATTTTGCCGGCCCAATACCATATTGCGCTCATCCTTCGGCGCCGGATAGCCCATGGATAGGCGAATGGTAAACCGGTCCATCTGGCTGTCTGGCAAAAGCTGGGTGCCTGCCGCTCCCACTGGATTTTGGGTGGCAATCACAATAAACGGCTGGGGTGTGGGATGAGTCTTCCCGTCCACGGTAACCTGCCCTTCCTCCATTGCTTCCAACAAAGCCGACTGGGTACGGGAGGTTGCACGGTTCAGTTCATCTGCCAAAAACAGGTTGCACAAAATAGCGCCGGGCTGATAGGTCATTGCACCGGTTTCCTTGTTATAAATGGTGTACCCCGTTACGTCTGAGGGCAACACGTCCGGAGTAAATTGAACCCGTCCATAGCGCAAATCCATGGCTCTGGAAAAGGCCAGAGCCAGGGTGGTTTTCCCCACGCCGGGGATATCTTCCAGCAAGATATGTCCACGGGCCAGGATGGTGGCAAGCACCCAAAGCAACGTGCGGTCTTTTCCCACGATGGCTTTGCGCACTTCGTTGATGACTTGCTGCGCGTACTGCATGGCAGAAACCTCTCCTTTCCGGCCAATCATATTCTTAGTATAACAGATCCCAGCATAATGAGCAAGTTAAATTTTATATCTGGCTTTATTTTGCTGTTTCTTTTTAAATATAAAAATTAAATATTTTCAGTATATCGTTAAAGCCCCATATCCTTTTCTTCGTTGATTTCCCTCAGCACCCGGCAGGGATTGCCCACCGCCAATACCCCTGGGGGAATATCCCGGGTAACCACACTGCCGGCGCCGATGACTGCATCGTGGCCAATGGTTACCCCTGGCAAAACCGTCACATTTCCACCGATCCACACGTTGTTTTCTACAGTAATGGGCCGGCAGGATTCCAGGGTATAGGGATGACCGTCCGAAGCAAAGCGCATCACCCGATCCCGGGCCAGCAGGGGATGCAGTGGGGTGAGGAAGGACACATTCGGTCCTACAAACACATCGTCTCCCAATCGGATCTCTGCACAATCCAGAAAGGTGGCGCTAAAATTAATATAGCAACGGTTACCGATATAGGTGTTGCAGCCATAGTCAAACTGAATCCGGGGATAAAGCTCAGAATATTCTCCAATGGAACCCAACAATTGACGCAGAATTTCCATTCGCCGGTCTTTTTCGTTTTCCTTCGTCTGGTTAAACTCTGCCGCCAGATCTCTGGCCAGATCCCGCTGGCGGCACAGCGCCGGGTCGGAGGGGTCATAGAGCTGGCCGGCCAGCATCTTTTCCCGCTGGGTCATGGTTCTTCCTCCTGATTTTTTTCCTGGGCGTCCACTTTTTCCACACCAATGACCTGACCTTCCACCCGCATGAGAATTACCCCTTGGGTATCCCGGCGGTAGACGTTGATGTCCGATGCCGGCATGCGGATAATAATGCCGCCGGAATCAATGAGCATCACATCGTCCGTATCGTCCACCACCCGGCAGCCGCATACCAAACCGGTTTTCTGGGTAATGTTGTAGTTTTTCATACCCTTTCCACCCCTGCTCTGAGGCTGGCGGGTACCGTCCTCCGAACGGCGGAGGTAATCCACCAGATCCGTGCGCTTGCCATAGCCGTTTTCCGTTACGGTAAGCAGGCTTTTTCCTTCTTCCGCCCGTTCGGCGCCTACCACATAGTCATCCCGGCTCAAGGTAATTCCACGCACACCGGCCGCTTCCCGGCCCATGGGGCGGACATCGGTTTCACTGAAGCAAATGGCCATGCCATGAGCAGTTGCAATGACAATCCGATCGTTGCCATTGGTTTTCATCACAGAAATCAAATGATCCCCATCCTCCAAGCTCAAGGCACGAATACCGCCCTTCCGGTTGGTATTGATGGCGCTCATGGCAAGCCGCTTTACTGTACCGTTTTTCGTCACCATCACCAGATATTCCTCTGGGGAAAAATCCCGGGTCAGAAGCATGGCCGTCACTTTTTCCCCAGGCTCCAGGGGCAGCACGTTGACAATCGCCGTTCCCCGGGCGGTGCGGGATGATTCCGGAATCAAGTACCCTTTTTTCCGGTATACCCGGCCAAGATCGGAGAAAAATAGCACGTAATCATGGGTAGAGGCCACGAAAATGCTCTTCACATAGTCCTCTTCTTTTAAATTCTGGCCGCTGATGCCCCGGCCGCCCCGGCGCTGGCTCCGGTAGGTATCCACCGGCATACGCTTAATATAGCCCTGGCTGGATAGGGTATAGCAGCAGTCCTCTTCCTCAATGAGATCCTCCACATCAATCTCATCTTCCACATCCTGAATTTCCGTTTTCCGGTCATCGCCGTATTTGTCCCGAATGGCTGTCAACTCTTCCTTCAAAATGCTTTTTACCAGGGAAATATCCCCCAACACCTTTTGGTAATAGGCAATTTTCTCTTCCAGCTCTTTGTACTCAGCCTGGAGCTTTTCCCGGTCCAATCCCTGGAGCCGCTTGAGCTGCATATCCAAAATGGCCTGGGCCTGGACGGCAGACAGGTTGAACCGACTCATCAAGTTTTCCTTGGCATCATCATAGGACGAGCGAATAATGCGGATCACTTCATCAATATTGTCTTGGGCGATCAGCAAACCCTCCAGCAAATGGGCCCGCTCCTGGGCTTTTTCCAGGTCATATCTGGTGCGGCGGATAATGATTTCCTCCTGGAAGGCCAGGTATTCATCCAGCATTTGCCGCAGGGTGAGAATTTTGGGCTGGGACTGATTTTTCACCAGGGCCAGCATATTGATGGCAAAGGTGGTCTGCAGCTGGGTCTGGGCAAACAGGCGGTTGAGCACCACCTGGGCGTTAGCATCCCGCTTCAGCTCAATGACAATCCGCATACCGCTGCGGTCGGATTCATCCCGAATGTCGGAAATTCCCTCCAACCGCTTATCGTTCACCTGGTCGGCCATGTTTTTGATGAGCATCCGCTTGTTCACCTGATAAGGAATTTCGGTCACGATAATCCGGGTACGATTTTGGCCAAACTCCTCAAAGTGGGTTCTGGCCCGGAGAATCACCCGGCCCCGGCCGGTGGCATAAGCGGCCCGGATGCCGGCCCTGCCCAGGATAATGGCCTTTGTGGGAAAATCCGGCCCGGTAATATGCTCCATCAGATCTCCTAAGGTAGCCTCCGGATCCTCCAGCACGCAAATGCAGGCATTGATCACTTCCCGTAAATTGTGGGGGGGAATATTGGTGGCCATGCCCACGGCAATGCCAGATGAGCCGTTAACCAACAGGTTGGGAAACCGGCTGGGCAGCACCCGGGGTTCTTTCCGGGTTTCGTCAAAGTTGGGATCCCAGTCCACCGTATTTTTTTCAATATCCCGGAGCATTTCGTTGGAAATTTTGGCCAGCCGTGCCTCGGTGTACCGGTAAGCCGCCGGAGGATCTCCATCCACCGAACCGAAGTTGCCATGGCCGTCCACCAGCATATAGCGCATGGAAAAATCCTGGGCCAGACGCACCAGCGCGTCATACACCGACTGATCCCCGTGGGGATGGTAGCGGCCCAGTACGTCGCCTACACAGGTGGCAGACTTTCGAAACGGCCGGTCTGCGGTGAGATTATCCTCATACATGGCGTATAAAATCCGCCGGTGGACCGGCTTCAACCCGTCCCGCACATCCGGCAGCGCCCGTCCCACAATTACGGACATGGCATACTCCATGTAGCTTTGCTTCATTTCCCCCACCAATTCGGTGGTAATAATGGCCTGATTGGGGAACATAATGTCCTCAGGCCGGTAATCTTTCTTGTGTTGTGCCAAAACTAATCCTCCTCACCCCGGGGCATCCCCTGTCAGCAGACAAAAACCCATCAATAGTCCAGGTTCGCCACGTATTTGGCATTTTGCTCGATAAATTCCTTCCGGGGTTCTACCTTCTCCCCCATGAGAAGCGTGAAAATTTCATCTGCCCGGACGGCGTCCTGCAATTCTATCCGCTTCAGGGTTCTGGTCTCCGGGTTCATGGTGGTTTCCCACAGCTCATGGGGATCCATTTCGCCCAAGCCTTTGTTCCGGGAAATGTCCACCTTGGCGTTGGGGTTATCCTTCCGCATCTCCCCGGAGATCTGGTCCCGCTCCTCATCGGAGAAGGCATAGCGGGTAGTTTTTCCCCTGACCAGCTTATACAGCGGCGGCATGGCAGCATAGACATACCCATGCTCAATCAGCGGACGCATGAACCGGAAAAAGAAGGTGAGCAGCAGGGTGCGGATATGGGAGCCGTCTACGTCTGCATCCGCCATAATAATCACTTTGTGATATCTCAGCTTGGACAGATCAAACTCCGTGCCGATTCCCACCCCCAGGGCAGTGATCACCGGCTGCAATTTGTCGTTGCCAATCACTTTATCCTCCCGGGCTTTTTCCACGTTGAGCATTTTTCCCCACAGGGGCAAAATCGCCTGGAACCGGGAATCCCGGCCTTGTGTGGCGGAGCCGCCTGCGGAGTCGCCCTCCACAATATAAATTTCCGTCAGGCTTGGGTCGGATTCGTTGCAGTCTCTCAGTTTATCCGGCATGGCCGCGCCGCCCAAAGCGGTTTTCCGCCGGATGGAGTCCCGGGCTTTCTGGGCAGCTGCCCTGGCCCGATTAGCCGTCATGGCCTTCTCCAAAATAATCTTGGCGGTTTTGGGATGCTCTTCAAAGTAGGTAGCCAGCTGATCCGAAACAATAGAGTCCACTAGGGTTCGGATATAGGCATTACCCAACTTGGCCTTGGTCTGTCCTTCAAATTGGGCATCGGTGAGCTTGACAGAGATAATGGCAGTGATACCCTCCCGGCAGTCCTCCCCCTGTACCCGGTCATCCCCCTTGATTGCACCGGTGCGGGCACCATAGGCATTGACTACCCGGGTTAAGGCAGACTTAAACCCGGTTTCGTGCATACCCCCTTCCGGCGTATGCACATCATTGGCAAAAGACAACAGAAATTCGGAAAACCCGTCGTTATACTGAATGGCGATTTCTGCCGAAGCCTCCCCTTTGGTACCGCGAATATAAATGACATCATCGTGAAGGGTTGTTTTATTCCGGTTGCACCACTGGGCAAACTCCTTAATGCCCCCTTCATAGCACATGGTTTTGCTGGGGCCGTCTGGCGTTCTTTGGTCTGCAATGGTGATGGTGAGGCCGGCGTTGAGGAAGGCTTCCTCCCGCATCCGGGTGTGCAATGTGTCGTAGTCATACACTACGGTATCAAAAATTTCCGGATCCGGCTGGAAGGTGACCACTGTACCGGTGCGGCTGGTTGACCCAACCACCGTCATTTCCTGGGTAATGTCTCCCCGGGCAAACTCCATTTGATAGATTTTCCCGTCTTTGTGCACCTGTACCTTAAGCCACTGGGACAGCGCATTCACCACCGATGCACCTACGCCATGCAAGCCGCCGGACACTTTATATCCACCGCCGCCGAATTTTCCGCCGGCGTGGAGAACAGTGTACACCACTTCCAATGCCGGCCGGCCGGTTTGGGGTTGAATATCCACCGGGATACCCCGCCCGTCATCGTCCACGGTAATGGAATTGCCGGGATTGATGGTCACCGAAATGTGCTTACAATATCCGGCCAGCGCTTCGTCAATGGCATTGTCTACAATCTCATACACCAGGTGATGCAAGCCAGAAGCGGAAGTGGAGCCAATATACATACCGGGACGTTTACGCACCGCCTCCAGCCCCTCCAGCACTTGAATTTGGGCTGCATTATAGTCAGTCTCCACTTTTTTATTCATCAGTTCGTCCGCCATATGCGAACCTCCTTCATTCCAATTTCCCTGCGGCAATGCGTATTGTCTGCCCTGCTTTGGTCAACCGCCCCGGCTCACAGCAGGTGATGAAGACCTGTCCCGACTGGATCTGATTCAGGACAAAATCCTGGCGCCCCGGGTCCAGCTCGGACAGAACATCATCCAGCAACAGTACCGGCTCTTCCCCGGTATCCCGGCTCATAATCTGCCGCTGGGCCAGTTTTAGGCTGATGGCAGCAGTACGGGTTTGCCCCTGGGAGCCAAAGCTCTTCAGGCTCAGCCCATCCAAGACTCCATCAAAATCATCCCGGTGGGGGCCGGTTAAGCATTGGGCCGATTCCAACTCCGCTTCCCGGTGGCTTTGCCAGTGCTCCAGCAATTGCTGCTCCAGCTGCTTGGTTGGCGCCATGGGATCCGTTACGGTGGAAACCGTGCGGTAGGGAATTTCCAGGGTTTCCCGCCCACCGGAAAAAGCCCGGTGATATTCGGTGGCCGCTTTGCCCAGGCTGTCTAAATACCTGGCCCGGTAGGCGATAAGCACTGCTCCTACCTGACACAACCGCTGGCTGTACTCCGGCAATACCTCCAGAAGAGTGGGATTCTGAAACCGGTCTCTCAGTATCCGGCTTTTCTGTTCTAAAGTCCGGTTATACAGTTGCAAAGCCGAGGCATAGCCCGGCCTAAGTTGACATAATCCATTGTCTACAAAGCGGCGGCGGCCGGAGGAGCCAGCTTTCAGCATGGATAAATCTTCCGGGCAGAATAGGACTGTGGTTAATACGCCGGTCAATTCCCCCTGGGTTTTCCGCCGGACATCATTCAAATACAGCTGTTTTGGCCGGCGGCCGGAAAAAAACACCACACGAAGGGTTTGTTGGCGGATTTGGCCGGTGATCTGAGCTTGCAAATCGGCAAAATTCTGCCCAAAGCGCACCAACTCCGCCTCTTTTCGGGTGCGAAAGCCGTGGCCGGTAGACAAAGCATAAATGGCTTCCAGCAAATTGGTTTTCCCCTGGGCATTTTCCCCCAGGATCAAATTGACGCCTGGGGAAAATGCCTGGGAAAAGCACTGGTAATTTCGGAAATTTTCCAGCGTCATCCGGTCAATTTGCATTTGCTGTCACCTGGTACCGGCCGCCTAGACAGGATACCACATCTCCTGGGCGGAGTTTTTTTCCCCGCATAGTACAAATTTCTCCGTTTACCATGACCTGTCCATCCTGAATCAGTGTTTTGGCCATGCCTCCAGAGGCAACGGCGTCAGCCAGCTTCAGTAAAGCTTCCAGACGAATAAATTCGGTGGTGATGGCTACCGTCTTAATCCGGTCATCTTTTTTTCTTACTGCAACGCGCATACTTTTCCTTCTTTCTGTCAAGTAGAGGAAGGCAGGCGAACGGGTAAAACCATATAGGAAAAATCATCGTCTTCCGTGACTGGCGTAAGCACGATGGGGCTCAGTCCGTTTTTGAGTTCCAGACAAACCTCTTCTGTGGGTACGGCCCGGAGAGCATCTGCTAGATACCGGCAGTTAAAGCCGATTTCCAGTTCTTCCCCATTGCCGGCAATGGCGCACTGATCCTCGGCAGCGCCAATGGTGGTCACTGTGCGAAACACCACTTCATTTTCCTTAAACAGACAACGCATGGGGCTTTTTACCTTTTCCATCACCATTAGGCCAACCCGGTCTACGCTGGAGGCCAGGTCTGCTACATTGGCAGTAAGCCGGATAGGACTGTCCTGGGGAACCACTTTCCGCCAGTCCAAAAAATCCCCTTCCAATAAACGGCAAATTAAAACAGCGTTACCCATAGAAAACAGAATGTGCTTCGGCCCTAATGTGAATGTGACGTCTCCATCATCAGTTAGAATTTTTTCCACTTCCTTCAAAGCAACGGCTGGCACCACAAAATGCATTGGCGTCATCTGCCCTTCCGGCCGGTAGGACCGGCGAGCCAGGCGGAAGCCATCCACCGCCACCACAGAAAACCGGTTTTCCTCCACTTCAAACAGGCATCCGGTAAATACCGGCCGGTTTTGATTTTCCGCAACAGCAAAAATCACACCGCCGATCATTTCCCGGAGTTTGCTTTGGGGCATGGTGACACTATTCCGGTTTTCCACATCCGGCAGCTCTGGATAATCCTCGGCGCTCAGGGCGGAAATGGTGAACTTTGCCCGGCCGGCTTTAATGGTTACTTTATAGTTTTCATCCACGTCCATGGAGACCGGCCCTTCCGGCAATCGCCGGACAATGTCGGCAATCAGTTTGGCTGGCATGACGCACTGGCCTGTGCGGGAAATATCCGCCTCTGTAGAGACGGTGATAGCAGTTTCCAGGTTAAATCCAGTGAGCTGGAGGCTGTTTCCTGCCTGGAACAGAACACCTTCAATGGCAGGTAGGGGACTTTTCGCCGCTACCGTGCGGCTGGCAACAGAAATGGCAGAAAACAGGGCGCTTTTTTCACAGGTAAACTTCACAGAATCTCCTCCTTCGTGAAAAAAATGTCATCTATAGATAAACAGGGAGATATATAGGTAGTCGTAATAGCAGTAGAAGGCTGTTTGTGTGGAAATCCCGGGAAAGCCTTTGAAAATCAGCCATGATTTTTCCACAGGCAAAGGTGGAAGAATTTTGAAATTTCCACAGGGTTTGGGAAAGAAAAAATGATATACGGTTTTCCACAGGCAGTTTTTCCGCAGATGAGCAATCCTGTGGAAATATTTTGCCGGAAAAAAATACGCCTTACAGCGAAGAGTTGATGTTGGCAGTAATGTCCCGTACTGTGGCAATCAGCGGAGAAGAGGGATTTTTCAGGTGGGTTTCCACCTTTCGGATAGAGTGGAGGACGGTAGAGTGATCCCGGCCAAATTCCCGGCCGATTTCCGGTAGGGATAGGTTGGTGAGCTGGCGGATCAGGTACATGGCCACCTGCCTGGCTTCTGCTGTGCCCTTGTTTTTCAGGGTGCCCCGGAGGACGGACTCATCGATGGAGTAAAACCGGCTGACTTGGTTAATAATCAGCGAGGGCGTGGGAACGGCGTTTCCTTCTACTTTGAACATGTCGCTGATGGCCCGGGATACGTTGGGTAGGTCCAAGGGCATGTCGTTTAAGTCACGGTAAGCCAGAATCTTTTTGACGGTGCCCTCAATTTGCCGCACGTTGTTGGTGATGTTGTTGGCAATGTAATCGCAAATATCGTCAGATAAATCCAGGCCCAAAGAAATAGCCTTATTTTTTAAGATAGCCATTCTGGTTTCATAATCCGGTGGCTGAATGTCCGCCAGTAGGCCCCATTCAAACCGGGTGCGCAGCCGGTCTTCCAGGGTGAGCATATCGCTGGGCTTCCGGTCGGAGGTCATGACAATTTGCTTTCGCTCTTCATAGAGCTTGTTGAAGGTATGGAAAAATTCCTCCTGGGTACTGTCCTTACCGGCAATGAATTGGATATCGTCGATGAGGAACAAGTCGGCTTCCCGGTATTTGCTCCGAAATTCCACATTTTTGCCGCTTTGCAAGGCGGCAATCAACTCATTGGTGAACTGGTCGCCCTTGATATAGACGATCTGAAAATTGGGGTGCTGCCGCCGCAGTTCGTTGGCGATCGCATACAGCAGGTGGGTTTTTCCCACGCCGGCCGGGCCGTGGATAAACAGGGGATTATACACCTGCCCGGGATTGTTGGCTACTGCAATGGCTGCCGAGTGGGCAAACCGGTTAGACGAGCCAACGACGAAATTGGAAAAGGTGAACTGAGGATTAAAGTCCATGACCGTGTTGGGCTTATCCCGGGATTTGTATTCTGCCAATTCCTCCGGCCCAAAGACAACCAACTCCACATCTGTGTGAAAAATTTCTTGCATGGCTTCCCGGATATAACCGGTGCAACGTTTTTGGATAATATCCTTGCGGAATGGGGAAGCGGTATACAAAATCAACTGTTCCTCGTTTAACTCCACTACCTCCGCATCGTCAAACCAAGTGGAAACCACGGCAGGGGTCAGGCGGTTTTCCATGTGACTGAGCACCTTGGCCCAGACGTAGGCAGATGAAATCATGGCTGTACTCCTCTCTCTATCAGCAGTATGGAAAAGTCGAAAACGACAAAAATATTCAACGTAATTTTACCACAAGATTGAAAAAAAAACAAGGCGCTTTCCGCCGGTAATCCGGGAAAAAACGCCTATCCATGGAATGTTGAAGGCAATTTTTCCCCCAAGCGCGCCTGCTATTTTCAGAAGGAGATTTTATACTAGGCATTTGCCGGAATTTTCGGTATAATGAAAAAAGTATTGCCACAGATTGGTCGGGAGGGTAAGTTAATGCAGGATAAACGCCGCTTGGAATCCCTGGCGCAAACGCCGGAAGACCGGATTTTGTTGGCCAGGGTATGGGAACGGTTAACCATGGGCATGCAGCGGAATATTCCGGCATATACCGCCTTTTTGTCTCCCAGGGAGCAGGCGTTGACCCGGCAGCTCATGGGCCAGTGCCGGTTTTTTGGGGGATATGCCGGGGCAGAACGGGCCATTGCCTGTTACTTGCCGGATTATTTGGATGAGGACTGCTTGATGGAAGACGGACCGGTGGTCTGCCTGCGGGCAGAGTTTTATACCAGAGACAAGCTAAGTCATCGGGATTTTTTGGGCAGTCTTATGGGTGCGGGAATTAAGCGGGAAACCGTGGGCGATATCCTGGTGGGGCAGGGGAGATGCGACTTTTTTCTTCTGGCGGAAATTGCCCCTTATGTAGAGCAAAATTTAGTGAGCGCCGGCCGTACGCACCTGCAGGTGTCCAGAATTCCCTTGGCTATGGCTGATCACGGAACGCCGGACGCAGTGACGGTACGGGATACGTTGGCTTCCTTACGCTTAGACAGCGTGGTAAGCGCTGGTTTTCGCATCAGCCGCACCGTGGCTGCCCGGCACATTGCCGCAGGTGCTGCAGCCATTGACGGCCTGCCTTGTGAGAAACCGGATAAAGGGGTAGAGCCAGGCAATGTGATCACGGTGCGGGGTTTGGGCAAGCTTAGGCTGACCAATGTTCAAGGCCAGAGCCGGAAGGGCAGGATTTGGGTGGAAATGGAACGATACGGAAGGAGATAGCAAAATGATTCAAGAGGTAATTGACCGCATTAATGAACTGGCAAAGAAGGCAAAAACGGAAGGGTTGACCCCGGCAGAAAAATCTGAGCGGGACGGCCTGCGAAAAATTTATCTGGACGCCATTCGGGAAAATCTCACTGCCCAGCTGGACAACACCTACATTGTAGATGAGCATGGCAACAAGCATAAATTGCAACGGAAGCCGGGAAAACCAGCCAAGAATGGGCAGTGAATCCATTTGTCTTTCCAGGGTGGAAAATGGAAAAATTGGGGAAAATCTAGATAAACTAGTTGATTTCTGCCGGGACATGTGGTAGCGTATTGGTGATGATATCCAAAATACTGGGCAAAATATCCCAGGAATTGGATATCCATCGGTTTAGCTTAAATGGATAGGCGAGGCGTTATTCATGGAGAGAAAGCCAGTAGTCGGTGTACTGCCCCTGTATGACCCCCGGAAGAACAGTTATTGGATGCTACCTCAGTATTTGCAGGCATTGTCTTCCGCCGGCGCACTGCCGGTGATTCTGCCCCCTCGAATGACGGAAGCTGAGCAGGCCCAAACGTTGACGCTGTGCCAGGGGCTGCTGTTTCCCGGCGGGCAGGACATTGACCCGCCGCTGTACGGGGAAAAGCGGCTGCCGGGCTGCGCGCCCAGCGAGCCTCAGCGGGACGAATTGGAGTTTCCCCTGTTTACCCTTGCCTACCGGCAAAATATGCCGGTGCTGGGAATTTGCCGGGGTATGCAGCTGTTTAACGCTGCCTTAGGGGGGACGTTGTATCAGCATCTTCCAGCCCAGTATCCCCAGGCAATGGAGCATGACATGACAGCTCCTTATGACCGGGTATTTCACCAGGTGGCCTTGACCCCTGGCAGTCCCCTGGCCAGGAGCATGGGGAAATTGGAGATGGGGGTCAATAGCTACCACCACCAGGCGGTAAAGGATTTGGCGGCAGATTTGGCGGTCATGGCTACGGCGCCGGATGGGGTGATTGAGGCGGTCTATGCCCCCGGTAGGCAGTTTGTCTGGGGCATTCAGTGGCACCCGGAGTATTTTTGGCAGGGGGAACAGGGGGTACTGTTTCAGGCGTTTGTGGAACAGTGCCGGCAGTTTACCAGGTAATTGCCTACGCCTGGGAAAAATACCCATGGGCTGTTGGCGCATAGCTTTATTGCTTGGAGGAAAAATGGCATATCCAGACGAAAATATCGTACAGTTGTGGTTAAATTCCTTGAAGGGTTTGCCCGTGTGTGTAAAGAAAATGTTTGGCTGCTATTGCCTGTACTGCGATGGTCAGCCGGTTGGATGGTTAAGTGAAAACGCCTTTTCCCTTCGGGAAGTGGGACTGACGGATTTGCCGGCAGAGATCAAAAGGCCGTTACCCCAGGATAAAATCCAAGAAATCGTTTTGCCTCTGGACAGTTATCAAGCCCCATGGTTGCCAAAAGTAATCCAGGAAACGGCCAACCGGAGAAAAAAGTAAGCGTAAAAAACAGAGCGGGAAATCCAGTGTTTCCTGCTCTGTCTTTTTTAACTTACTGCCTGCTTTAACTTACCGGCCGTTTTTCCGGTTTTAACGCCGGACCGTCGTCGGCCTTGGTCAGATGGGAATCGGAAATCAAGCCTCGAGGACAGGCTTGGACACACAGGCCGCAGTCGTCGCACAGGTCGTAGTTAATCCGGGCCAAGTTTTGTTTCACCTGAATTGCCCCCTTGGGGCAGATTTTTTCGCATTTAAAGCAGCCGATGCAGCCGATGTCGCAGCCCCGCAAGGTAACGGAGCCTCGGGCATTGGAGGCGCAGGCTACGGTGATGTTTTTGCCGAAATGGACCGGGACAATCAAGCCCCGGGGACAGGCGGCGGCGCAGCTCATGCAGCCGGTGCACTTATCCGCATCCACTTTGGCCACCCCGTTTTCCAGGTGGATGGCGTCAAATTTGCAGGCTTTTGTACAGTTGCCAAAGCCAAGGCAGCCGAATTTGCAGATCAGCGGACCCCGTCCGGCCACCTTGGTGGCCGCCACACAGTCGGCAATGCCTTCATATTCCCCTTTATTTCTGGCGGTGGTACCGGCACAGCGGACAAAGGCCACCTGCCGGGCCACCTTTTGGGCCCGGACTCCCATGATGTTTGCCATGCCTTGGGCGCATTCGTCTCCGCCGGCAATACACAAACCCACGGGAACTTTGCCGTCCAGCACTGCTTGGGCATAGGCGGCGCAGCCGGAAAAACCGCAGCCGCCGCAGTTTGCCCCGGGCAGGCACTGGATCAAGGCGTCTAATCTTGGGTCTGTTTCCACGTGAAACACCCGGTCTGCCAGGGTCAAAATCAGACCAAACAGAGCGCCTAAGCCCCCCAATACCCCAATGGCAATGAGAATTTCCATGTCCCCGCCTCCTTAAAACACGTTCAGCCCGTTAAAGCCCATAAAGGCCAAGGCCAGTAAACCGGCGGAAATTAACGCAATGGGGAACCCCTTAAAGCACTCCGGACACTCCGCTTCCTCCACCCGCTGGCGAACCGAGGAAAACAGGACGATGGCCAGGGTAAAGCCCAGCCCGCCGGTAAAGCCATAAACCAGGGACTCCAGCAGGTTATACCCCTCCTGAATATTCAGCAGGGCCACGCCCAACACGGCGCAGTTGGTGGTGATGAGAGGCAGGTAGATCCCCAGGGCCTGGTACAGGGCAGGCACGCTTTTCTTCAAAAACATCTCCACCACCTGGACAATGGCGGCGATGATGAGAATGAAGGCAGCAGTCTGCATATAGGCCAGGTCTAGGGGGGTAAGAATCCAGTGATCCACCGCCCAAGTGGCCAGGGAGGCCACGGTCATCACAAAGGTCACGGCAATACCCATGCCGATGGCGGTGTCCGTCTTTTTCGATACGCCCATAAAGGGGCAGATGCCCATAAATTTCACCAAGATAAAGTTATTGGTGAGAATTGCCCCCAAGGCGATGGCCAAAATGCTGGTGACGCTCATTTGGGCAGGGCCTCCTTTCTCTTCTTCGCAGTTTTCTCCCGCTGGCGGTTATCCAGCCATTTGGTGAGCCACTGGGCAAAGGCAATCAGGCAGCCCAGGGTTAAAAATCCGCCGAAGGGGAGGATCAGCAGCATGGCCGGGTATTGCTCCGGCAGAATCCGAATGCCCTGACCCCCGTTGAGCAGCCCTGCGCCAAAGGTGCCGCTGCCCAGCAATTCCCGCACCAGGCACATAATCACCAGGGCGGCGGTATAGCCCAAGCCCTGGGTTAGGCCGTCTACCGCAGAGGCCAGCACCCCATGTTTGGAGGCGAAGGCCTCCGCCCGGCCCAAGATGATACAGTTCACCACAATCAGGGGAATGAACACCCCTAAACTGTTGGACAAATCCGGCAGGAAGGCTTGCAACAGCAGATCCACCATGGTGACAAATCCGGCAATGATCACCACATAGGCGGCAATGCGGATGCTGCCGGGAATGACTTTCCGCAGTAGGGAGATCAGCACATTGGAGCAGATCAGGATAATGGTTACCGAAAGCCCCATCCCCAGGCCATTAAACAACGTGGTGGTAATGGCCATGGTAGAGCACATGCCCAATAGCTGCACCAGCACCGGGTTTTTGGTGAGCAGGCCCTCTTTCAACTGTTTTTTAAAGTTCATGCTCCACTGCCTCCTTCCAGGGCGGCGGCACAGGCTAGGGCGGCGTTCACCCCACGGGTAATTGCCCGGGAGGTGACGGTAGCCCCGGTGAGCGCCTCAATGGTTCCCCCGTCTTTGGTGACGGCGGCGGGTTCCGTCAGGCCCACAAACTGCTCCCGGAACTCCGGCCGCTCCGCATTGGCGCCTAAGTTGCTGGTTTCGCTGTGGCTGATGAGCTCCACGCCGGTGACGCTGCCTGTGCTGCTGACGCCTACCGCCATATCGATATCCCCGCCGTAACCGGCGGTGGTGACCAGCATCACATACCCGTCAGAAGTAGCATATACCCCGGTAATCAACCCGGTTTCATCGGGAAATGCGTCCAAGGCCTGCCCCAAGGTCACCCCATCGGCCAGCACACCGGCCAGGGCCTGTTGGGTTTTTTCCGCCTGATATTGGGCAATTGGCTTTTCCGTAATGGAATTTACCGCCGCCAATAATCCCGCCATGACCACGGTGATCAGCAGCAGGGTAACAACAGCCCGAAGGCCGCTTTGCTTGTTCATTTGCCTCCCTCCTTTTTCTCAACACCGAAGCGCTTTGGCCGGCCAACACGATCCAGGAGAACGACGCAAAGGTTCATCACCAAAATGGCGTAGCTGACCCCTTCCGCATAGGCGCCAAAATAGCGGATAAACACGGTGATTGCCCCGCAGCCTATGCCAAATAGAATTTTTCCCCAGCCGGTAACCGGAGAAGTGACATAGTCTGTGGCCATGAACCAGGCGCCCAGCATCAGTCCACCGGACAGCAGCTGATACCCCATCCAGGGTAAGCGGTCGTTGCCCTGGGGGAACAGGAAGGTGAGAATGGCCACGGTGCCCAAAAAGGCCAGGGGAATCCGGAGGCTGATGATCCGCCGGATCACTAAGTACAGCCCGCCAATCAGGAGCAGCAAAGCAGAAATTTCCCCCATAGACCCGGCGGTTTTCCCCAAAAACAGGTCTAGAAGACTCTCCGCCGGCAGCTGGCCGGTGTGCAGGCTGTTTAGGGGGGTAGCGGAGGTCACCGCGTCGGCGGCGCTGATGATCCCCGGCTTTGTCCAGGGGGCGGCCCAGGTGGTCATGTCCACCGGCCAGGAGAACAGGAAAGCCCTGGCGGCCAGGGCGGGATTTACAAAGTTTTTTCCAATTCCGCCGAACAACTGCTTCACCACCACAATGGCAAAAAAGTCTCCCACCAGGATGATCCAGTAGGGTATGGTCACCGGACAGGTCAGAGCCAGCAGTAGGCCAGTGACGGCGGCGGACAAATCCCCTACGGTGCAGTCCTGTTTTCGGATTTTCCGGAAGGCCCATTCAAAAAACACGCATCCCGCCACGGAAACCGCCGCTACCGTCAGCGCCCGGAAGCCAAAGACAATCACCGCCCACACCAGGGCAGGCAATAAGGCCAGCAGAACATTGCCCATGATTTTCCAGGTGCGGCTGGGGCTGTGGATGTGGGGAGAGCTGGCTACCGTCAGCTCGTAGAAATATTTGACTTTTCCCGGCATATTCATCGCCTCCTTAGGATTTCACCTTCTGCTTGCCGGTGCGGATGCTGTGCACCAGGGGCAGGCAGCCGGGGCAGGTGTAGGCGCAGCAGCCGCACTCAATGCAGTCGGTGACGTGGAATTCTGCCAATGCGGCCAAGTCATTGCGCCGCTCGGCGCTGTAGAGCTTCAAGGGCATCAGATGCATGGGACAGACCTGGATGCACCGGCCACAGCGAATACAGTGGGGTGTTTTGGCAAAATAGCGGTTTTTGTCACCCAAGATGGTCACAGCATTCACGCCTTTGATCACCGGCGCAGATAGGTCAAACTGAGCAAGGCCCATCATCGGCCCACCGGAGAGAACCTTGTAGGGATTTTGCCGGAATCCGGCGGCGTCCACCATGTCGGAAAAGCTGGTGCCTAGGGGAACCAGCAGATTTCTCGGCTCCATGGCAATGTCTCCGGATACGGTAACCACCCGCTGCACCAGGGGCATCCCATCCCACACCGCGTCGCCAACGGCGGCGCAGGTGGCGGCGTTAAACACGGCGCAGCCTACCTGGGCGGGCAATCCGCCTGGGGGCACTTGTCGTCCGGTGATGGTTTGGATGAGCTGTTTTTCCGCCCCCTGGGGGTAACGGGTCTTCAGCAGCT
This sequence comes from Candidatus Faecousia faecigallinarum, assembly GCA_018712145.1. Classification (GTDB taxonomy): domain Bacteria; phylum Bacillota; class Clostridia; order Oscillospirales; family Oscillospiraceae; genus Faecousia; species Faecousia faecigallinarum. The sequence goes on from DVHJ01000013.1 coordinate 23,610, forward strand.
TCAGGCAGACGCTGGGATAATCGGCCATAACCTCCAGCAGGGCATTGGCGGCATTTGGCTTGTTGTCCTCCATGGCCACGGTGACCATGGGCAAATCCAGAATTTGCATCAGCACCACAGCGCCCCGGAGAACCCGGCGGGGATGCTCCACAATCAGCCGTTCATCCGCGGTAATGTATGGCTCGCATTCTGCGGCGTTGATGATCAGGGTATCCACCTTGCCCATGGCGGAGGTGAGCTTCACATGGGTGGGGAAGGCAGCGCCCCCCATGCCCACAATGCCGGCCTGGCGAATGATGTCCACCAAAGCTTCCCGGCTCAAGCCGTTTAAGGTACGCCTGGGCTGGATTTCCCGCCAAAGAGTATTCTGAAAGTCGTTTTCAATGACCACCGACAGTACGGTAGTGCCATTGGGATGGGGTCTGGCCTCCACGGCTTTTACCGTGCCGGATACTGATGCATGCACCGGGGCGCAGAGCCCCTGGCCATCGCCTACAGGCTGCCCAATATCCACGTGATCCCCTTTGGCCACTAAGGGAGTGCAAGCAGCTCCGATGTGCTGCACCATGGGAATCACCACCTGAGCCGGCGGCGGAAAGGGGGTAATGGCATGATCCCTGGCCAGGGCTTTCTGATCCCTGGGGTGGATACCGCCGAAAAATGAAGCTGTCAAGGGGATCACCTCTGCTGAAAAAATGAAAAAGCGCAGCCGGAACAACTCCGGTTACGCTTTCACTATACCGCGTTTATGCAGCTTTGTCCATGTTTTTTTCTTTGTTTTGGTAAAAAGTTGTGATTTATCGATAAATATGCAGGGAATATGAATGGAGAAAATCCGATTTACCACGTCTGAGGAAACGCCTGGGGACAGCCGCCGCTGGCTAACGTCTTTTCCAGCCACACCACGCTGAGCCACCGGCCAAATTTCCAGCCGCACTGGGGAAACTCTGCCCTGGGGACAAAGCCCAGGGCTTGGTGAAAGGCGATGGAGGCCTGATTCTCTCCCGTCACCACCGCATAGAGCCGCCGGTAGCCCAGGCTGGAAAGCTCTTCCTCCAATGTGGTCATCAGCTGCCGGCCAATGCCCCGGCCCCGGGCCTGGGGCGCCAGATAAACCGAGGATTCGGCACACCAGCGGTAAGCGGCCCGGCTCCAGGGCAGGCCGGCGTAGGTATAGCCCAGCACCTGGCGGTTCTCCTCCCATACCAGCCAGGGCATGCCCCGATGTGCCTGAAACCGCTGGATAAATTCCGCCTGAGTGGGGACGGTATATTCAAAACTGACGGTGGTGTTTTCCACAAACGGACGGTAAATTTCCAACATTGCGGGAATGTCGGAGAGATTGGCAGGACGAATGGCCATATATACGCCTCCTGATGGTTTAGCTCAGTATAGCCAAAATGTTTGCCACCGTCAAGTTTTCCCAGGAAATATCCCCCCGCCGCCCTTGCGCGGTGGGAGGGGAACTGATATAATTAAACTACCGGATTTCTGGTTTGCCGGAAATCCAGTTTATTGTTGGAGGGAATGCCATGTCTGACCACCATGATGAGACCGCTGCCCATGATCATGCCTATCTCCATGCCCATGGCATTGCCCACACCCATGGCCATGTGCATGCCAACCAAAAGGCTGTGCTCAACCGCCTGGCCAGAGCCATCGGCCACCTGGAGAAAGTCAAGCGCATGGTGGAGGAGGGCTATGACTGTGCCGAGGTGCTAGTACAGCTGGCGGCGGTGCGCTCTGCCCTGGACAATGCGGGCAAAGTGATTTTGCAGGATCACATGCGCCACTGCATGGTGGATGCCGTGTCCGCCGGAGATCTGGACGCAGTAGAAGAGCTGTGTAAAGCCATTGACAAACTGATCAAATAGGGGGGCTCTCCATGGATTTGAAAACCTGCCGCAAGGTCAGCGGTATTTTATACGTGATCTGCCTGTTTTTTGCCATCGGCTCGTTTGTTGTGCCAAATGAGTGGGTGCAAATGGGGCTGCTGGGTGCTGCACTGGCCATCGTGCTCATTGTCACGCTGCTTCGGGCCAAGTTTTGGCGCTGTCCCAAATGCGGCCACATTCTGCCCAAAGGGCGGCGGATTCGCTGCGATTACTGTAAATGGGAAATGGATCTCTAACGCCCTGCTTACGGATAAAAAGCGCTGTAGCACTGTCCGGCGGCCAGGGGGGATGACCGCAGGGCGGACAACTGGGTCACGGTGACAAAGCGGTAGCCTTGGGCTTGCAGCTGGCGCACAATCTCCAGTGCGGCGTCCACCGAACTGTCGGACATGTCGTGGAGCAAAATAATATCCCCGTCTTTTACCGTATCCAGCACCCGCCGGATTACAGCGGCGCTGTTTTGGGTGGCCCAGTCTCGGGGATCCACGGACCACCGGATGATGGACAGCCCCCTGGTCTGGGCGGCTTGGAGCACCGCCTGGGAGGCTTTTCCCCCTGGCGGGCGGAGCAGGCAGGATACGGAGCCGGTTTGGGCCATGAGCAGCCCCGCCGTCTTATCCAGCTCTTGGGCCAGCTGCTCCGGGGACATGCAGGACATGCAGTTGTGACTGTAGCCATGCAAGCCGATTTCATGCCCCCCTTCCAAAATTTCTCCGGCTAGGGTGGGGTACTGCTCCAGCCGGTAGCCGCACAGGAAAAAGGTGGCCTGGGCATTTAACTCCGCCAGGCCCGGCAATAGCCGGCGGGTGAACCGGCCAGCTGGGCCGTCATCAAAGGTGAGGGCGACGTATTTTTTTTCAGCGCCCTTCACCGGGATGGGGAGGAAAACCAAAATCAGCAGCAGGCTAATGATTCGTTTCATTTTCATCATCTCGCTTTCATTTTCATACCGGAAAGGAAAAAATATGCCCGATATTCTCTGCCCGGTTTGCCGGAGTGTTTTTGTCCAAAGCCCTGCCCGGTGGCGCTGCGCCAATGGGCATTGTTTTGATGTAGCCCGGCAGGGCTATGTGAATTTGCTCCCGGTTACCCAGAAGCATGCCCTGCACCCGGGGGATACCATGGCCCAGACGGCTGCCCGCCGGGCCTTTCTGTCAGCGGGGTACTATGCTCCCCTGGCCCAGGCGGTGTGCCGCCAAGTCCAGGCATTTTCTCCCCGGACGGTGTTGGATGTAGGCTGTGGTGAGGGATACTATACCGGGCTGGTGGAAGAAACTCTGCCCGAAGCATGGGTAATGGGCTTGGATATCTCCAAAGATGCGGTGCGTTTAGCGGCAGGCCGGTACAAAAACTGCCGGTTTTTGTGCGCCACAGCGGCCCATTTGCCCTTTCCCGACGGCAGCTTTGACCTGATTATGAGCTTGTTTGCCTTAACGGTGCCGGGGGAATTTGCCCGGGTGCTGCGGCCAGGGGGCCATTTGGTACAGGTGCTGGCCGGGGAGGATCATTTACTGGAGTTAAAATCGGTGATCTATCCGGAGGTGTTCCGCCGGGAGAAAGATACGGTTCCCCAGCTGCCTGGCTTTGCCCTGGTGTCCACCCGGCAGATTTCCTTCCCTGTGACGGTGGAAGGCCAGCAAATCCAGCATCTGCTGGCCATGACGCCCCACTATTGGCGCATTACGAAAGACGGCGCAGCCCGGCTGGCGGAGCTTACCCGGTTGGATGACCGGGTAAGTGCAATAATGAATGTGTACCGGCGGGAGGCGGGCTGCGGCTTTACTTTTCCCGGTTTTTCTGGTACAATGCAGGCAAATACAGGCAGATGAGGTTATGACATGCTGGATAAATTGCAGGCGGTGGCCAACCGCTACGAGGAGCTGTGCGCCAAAGCCGAGCAGCCGGATTTTTATGCTGACCCGGCCCGGGCGGCAAAGCTGCTGAAGGAAAAAAATGACATTGAACCCATTGTGGAGGCTTACCATGCCCTGTGCAGGGCAAAGCAGGAGCAGGCCGAGGCCAAGGAACTGCTCACCGGGGAGACGGATCCGGATATGCGGGCTTTGTGCCAGGAGCAGTTCCAGCAGGCCAAGGGGGATCAGGTCCGGCTGGAAGAGGAACTGAAGATTTTATTGCTGCCCAAGGATCCCAATGATGAGAAAAACGTGATTGTGGAAATCCGGGGCGGTGTAGGCGGGGAAGAAAGCGCCCTGTTTGCCCACAGCCTGTACCGGATGTACACCATGTACGCCGCCGCCCGGGGCTGGTCGGTGGAGCTGCTGAACTACAACGAGACGGAATTGGGAGGCGTGAAGGAAGCGGACTTCCTCATGAGCGGCCGGGGCGCCTGGTCCCGGATGAAATATGAAAGCGGCGTGCACCGGGTGCAGCGGGTGCCGGAAACCGAGTCCGGCGGCCGGGTGCATACCTCCACCGCCACCGTGGCAGTGCTGCCGGAAATGGAGCCGGTGGATGTGGAGATTCGGGATGAGGATATTGAAATGCAGGTGTTCCGCTCCTCCGGGGCCGGTGGCCAGCACATCAACAAAACCTCTTCTGCCGTCCGGCTGATTCACAAGCCCACCGGCATTGTGGTGGCTTGCCAGGAGGAGCGCAGCCAGGTGCAGAATCGGGAAAAGTGCATGCGGATGCTGGCCTCTAAGCTGTATGAGATTGAGCAGGCCCGGGTTACCGGGGAAATCACCGGCTTGCGCCGGAGCCAAGTGGGCACCGGAATGCGGAATGAACGTATCCGCACCTACAATTTTCCCCAGGGCCGGGTGACGGACCACCGCATTGGCCTGACCTTGTATAAGATTGACGCGGTGATGAACGGCGACTTGGACGAACTCATTGACGCCCTGGCCACCGCCGATCAGGCGGAAAAACTGAAAAACGCCCAGTGATTGGCCGGAGGAGATATCCATGAATACGTTGCGTTTATCTGCCCAGGATCCCCGGACGCCGGAAATTGCGGCGGGGATTCTCCGCCGGGGCGGTTTGGTGGCCGTCCCTACGGAGACGGTGTACGGCCTGGGGGCGGACGGGTTAAATCCGGCGGCAGTGAAGCGGATTTTTTTGGCAAAGGGGCGGCCGGGGGATAATCCACTGATTCTCCATGTCACCGGTGTGGAACAATTGCCCCAGTTTTGTCATGATATTCCCCAGGCGGCTTACCGCCTGGCCCAAGCCTTCTGGCCTGGCCCATTGACCATGGTGCTGCCGGCCAACGATTGCGTCCCCAGGGAAACCACCGGGGGCCTGGATACCGTGGCCATCCGCTGCCCCCAGACGCCGGTGACCCGGGAAATTATCCGCCTGGCTGGTGTGCCGGTGGCGGCGCCGTCGGCAAATTTGTCCGGCAAACCCTCTACCACCACTGCTCAGCATGTGCTCCATGACCACGACGGCCGGATTGATGCGGTGGTGGACGGCGGGCCATGCGCCGTTGGCGTGGAGTCCACCATTGTGGATCTCACCGAGGATAGGCCCCGTTTGCTGCGCCCCGGCGGCGTGGGGCCGGAGGCGTTGCTTGCGGTGTTGGGGGACTTGGTCATTGACCGTGCGGTAACCGGCCTATTGGCCGATGGAGATGTGGTAAAAGCCCCGGGGATGAAGTACCGCCACTATGCCCCCCAGGAGCCGGTGATTATCGTTGCCGGTTCCCGGGAAAAAGCTGCCCGGTATATCCATGCCCATTTCCAGCCCGGGGACCGGGTGCTGTGTTTTGCCGAGGAGTTGCCCCTCTATGCCGGCTGCGCGCCCTTAGCTTATGGCCTGGAGGCGGATCCCCTGTCCCTGTCTGCCGGGTTGTTTGCCGCCCTGCGGGACTTGGATGACCCGGCGGTGCGCCGGGTGTTTGCCCGGTGCCCGGTGGGGGGCGGCGTGGCTTACGCGGTGCAGAACCGGCTGAACAAAGCTGCCGGGTTCCACATCGTGGATGCGGAGGCGGCGGAATGATTATCCTGGGCATTACCGGCGGCTCCGGCTCCGGCAAAACCACCGCCTTGGCGGCAGTCCGGACCCTGGGCGGACTGACTTTGGACTGCGATGAAATTTACCACCGGCTCTTGGTCAGTTCTCCCGGGCTGCTGGCGGCCATTGACGCCCGGTTTCCCGGTATGGTGCGCAATGGGCAGCTGGACCGGAAACGCCTGGGCAGCCTGGTGTTTGGCGACAAGGCCGCCCTGTTGGACTTAAACCGCATTGCCCATGGGGCGGTGAAGGCAGAGGTTGTGGCCCGGCTGGCCGGTTGCACCAAATCCCTGGCAGCCATTGACGCCATTGCCCTGTTTGAGGGGGGATTGGCGGAATTGTGTACCGCCACCGTTGCCGTTACGGCGCCCCGGCCGGTGCGCATTGCCCGGCTCATGGCCAGGGAGGGAATTTCCCAGGCATATGCAGAGGCCAGGATAAACGCCCAGCCGGAGGATGGGGAATTCCGCCGCCGGTGTACCTATACCCTGGAAAATAACGGCGGCCAGGGGGAATTTTATCAGAAAGCCCTGGCCCTATTTCAATCTTTGATTCCCGAAGCACACATAGATATACATAAGGAGGACAATCATGAGTAACGAAACCCTGCGCGAGACCCTGCTGTTCCAGCCCAAGCACGGCTATGACCGGCTTGACCCGGCCCAGAAGGCGGAGATGGAAAGCTACTGCAAGGACTATGCCGCCTTTATGGACGCAGCGAAAACCGAGCGGGAGGCAGTTGCCTTCACCGTGGACATGGCGGAGAAGGCGGGATTCCGCCCCTTACAGCCTGGCATGACCTTGAAGCCCGGGGACCGGGTTTACCGGAACAACCGGGGCAAGAGTATTATGCTGGCCGTGGTGGGGGAAAAGAGCCTGAACGACGGCGTGAACATCTGCGCGGCTCACATTGACAGCCCCCGGATGGACGTAAAGCCCAATCCCCTGTATGAAGATTCGGAAATTGCCTACCTGAAGACCCACTACTACGGCGGGATTAAGAAATACCAGTGGACCACGGTTCCCCTGGCGATTCACGGCGTGGTGTACCGCAGGGACGGTCAGCTGGTCAATGTAACCATCGGGGAGGACGACAATGATCCTGTGCTGTGCGTATCCGATTTGCTGGTCCACCTGTCTGGGGATCAGATGAAGAAGACCCTGGCCGAGGGCATCTCCGGGGAACAGCTGAATGTGATTTTGGGCACCATTCCCCTTTCTGGGGACGATGGGGCTGACCGGGTGAAGCTGGCGGTGATGAATCTCCTCCACGAAAAGTACGGCATGATTGAGGAGGACTTTTTGTCTGCGGAACTGACCATTGTCCCCGCCGGTAAGTGCCGGGAGGTGGGCCTAGACCGGAGCCTTCTGGGGGCCTACGGCCATGACGACCGGGTTTGCGCCTATGCTGCCCTGGTTCCCCTGCTGGCCCTGGGCACCCCGGAGCGGACGGCGGTGTGCGTTTTGGCGGATAAGGAGGAAATTGGCTCGGTAGGCGTGTCCGGAATGCAGTCTTCCTGCTTTGAGACCTTTGTCCAGGATTTGTGCGACAGCCAGGGCGCCAGCCTGAACCGCTGCTTTGAAAGCGCTTTCTGCCTGTCGGCGGATGTGACCAACGCTTTTGACCCCAACTTTGCCGAGACCTGTGACAAGCGGAACAATGCCCGGCTGAACTATGGGGTGGGCGTATGTAAGTACACCGGCTCCCGGGGCAAGGGCGGCGCTTCCGATGCCTCTGCCGAGGCCATGGGTTACCTCCGGAGCTTGTTGGATGCCAACGGGATCCAGTGGCAGATTGCCACCCTGGGCAAGGTGGATCAGGGGGGCGGCGGCACCGTGGCGGCTTACATGGCCAACCGGAACATTGTCACCGTGGATGCCGGCGTGCCGGTTCTGTGCATGCACGCGCCCTGGGAACTGGTGAGCAAGCTGGACTGCTACATGACCATGAAGGCAATGGCGGCGGTATACGCCGGCAAATAAAGATAATAAAGGCGTCCCCGGAACTCCAGGGACGCCTGCTTTTTTTGGGTTATTTCGGGGAAATGACTTCCAGCCCGCCCAGGTACTTCCGCAGCACCTCCGGCACCACCACGGAGCCGTCTGCCTGCTGATTCTGCTCCACCATGGCCGGGAAAATCCGGGAGGTGGCCAGACCGGAGCCGTTCAGAGTGTGGACAAATTCCGGTTTGCCGGTTTCCGCCCGGCGGAACCGGATATTCCCCCGGCGGGCCTGGTAATCCCGGGCATTGGACACCGAGGAAACCTCCTTGTATCCGTTCATGGATGGAATTTGAATCTCAATGTCGTAGGTTCTGGCCATGGAGGCGGAGCAATCCCCTGCCGCCAGCTTCACGGTGCGGAAATGGAAGCCCAGGCCCTTCACCAGGTCCTCCGCTTTTTTCACCAGCTCTTCAAAGGCGGCGTCGGAATCCTCCGGCCGGGTGTACTGGAACATCTCCACCTTGTTGAACTGGTGCCCCCGCACCATGCCCCGCTCGTCTGCCCGGTGGCTCCCAGCCTCCCGGCGGAAGCAGGGAGTGTAGGAGAAGAATTTTTTGGGCAGGGCCGATTCCGGCAGAATCTCATCCCGGTAAACGCTGGCCAATGCCGCTTCGGCGGTGGGCAGCATATAATGGACGCGGTCATCGGTGGGATTGGCAATTTTATAGACTTCATCTGCGAATTTGGGGAATTGGCCTGCGGTTTCCCCGCACTGGTATTCCAGCATCAGGGGGGGCAAAATGAACTCGTACCCGTCGGCCACGTGGGTGTCGATAAAATAGTTCAGCAGCGCCCACTCCAGCCGTGCGCCCATACCGGTGTACATCCAGAAGCCGGAACCGGCCAACTTTGTGCCCCGGTCATAGTCAATGAGCCCCAGGGATTGGCACAGATCCACATGGTGCTGGGGCGGAAATGCAAACTGGTGGGGTTGGCCATAGTACCGCAGGGGCTCATTGTTTTCTTTGCCACCGGGGGCCAGATCCGGGTCCGGCAAGTTGGGCAGGGCAAGCATACAGGTGCGGTACTCCGCCTCCACCTTATCCAGGGTTTGGGCATCGGCGGCAATGGCGGCTTTCAGTTCCGCCATTTGCTGAAAAATGGGGGTCACATCTTGCCCGGCCTTTTTCAGCTTGGGTATTTCTTTAGAGATCCGGTTTTGCTCCGCCTTTTTCGTCTCCGTCTGCATAATCAATGCCCGGCGCTGGCCGTCCAGCTCTAGAATTCGGTCTACGGTTTCGTCGCAATCCACACCTTTGGCCTTGAGGCCGGCTTTCACGCCCTGGGGGTCTTCTTTGATTCGTTTAATGTCCAGCATTTCCTTCACCTTTCTATGATTCTGCCGCCGTGGCGGCCAGCAATTGTTGGTATACGGCCTTGCCCTGGCTATCCAGCATATCGGCCAAGGCAGCCAGTGCGGTCATGTCCCGCTGAAAATCTTCGGTCCGTTCTTCGCTCAGGGCCAGCAGAGCCGAGCAAAGCAATTCATAGGCTTCCTGTTGCTGTTCGGTTTGCGCCTGAGTCTGGGTCAGTTCCTCTTCCAAGCTGTCAATCTGACGGTTTGCTGTTTCCAGCTCCTCCTTGGCGATAGCACTTTCCGATTCCAGCTGTGCCTGTAAGTCCGCCAACTGGGTTTGCAGGTCCTGGTTTGTTTGGGTTAATTCCCGGTTGTTGTCCTGCAGCTGCTCTGCCTTGGCCAAGGCGCTGGAGGCGCTCTGGTTTAATTCGGAAATATCCTGCTGCTGAAGCAAAAATGACAGCAGCACCAGAACAAAGGATACGCCAAATAGCAGGGAGATATAAGTAAGCAGCGCCCGCTCTCGCCGGGGGCTGCGGCCTGGCTTCTCCGCCTCTGGCGGAGAGGCTTCCGGAGTGGGGGATTCCGGAGCCTGGGCGTCCTGCTTAGGCTTTTCTTCAATGAGTTGCTCCACTTTTTCCAGCAATTCCTGGCCGGGTTTTCCGTTTTTTCTCTTCATGGGTGCTACTCCTTTGCCAGTGCCCGCAAGGCCTCATACAGCCGCTGCAAATCCTCTGGGCCGTAGAACTCCAACTCCAGTTTTCCTTTTCGCTTCCCCCCCACAATTTTCACCCCTCTGCCCAGGCTCTGGGATAGGGTTTTCTCACACTCTGCTACATAATCCACCCGCAGGCTGGGCTGCACCACAGGTTTTGGCTCCTTGGCTAAAGTTTTGCACAGCTGTTCTGCCTGGCGGACATTGAGGTTCTGAGTGAGGATCTTTTTCGCTGCTTCCCGGCGTTTCTGGGGATCTTTCAGGGAAAGCACAGCCCGGGCATGCCCGGGGGTAAGGCTGCCGGACTGTACCAGTTCCAGCAGGTCTTCTTCCAGGCTGAGCAACCGCAGGGCATTGGCCACCGCTGGCCGGGATTTGCCTACCCGCTGGGCGGCTTCTTCCTGGGTCATTCCGTATTCGGTAATTAAGCGGTGGAAGCCTTGGGCCTCTTCCACCGGGTTGAGATCTTGCCGCTGCAGGTTTTCAATGAGGGCCAACTCCATTGCTGTTCGGTCATCGGCTTCGATGACCAGGGCGGGAACCTCCCCCAACCCCGCCAGCCGGGCAGCCCGCCACCGCCGCTCCCCAGCGATAATTTGGTAGTATCCGTTGGGTAACCGGCGGACGGTTAGAGGCTGTAGTATGCCATGCACGCGGATGGATTCGGCCAGCGCATCCAACTCCTCCGGGGGGAAATCCCGGCGAGGCTGGTTTGGATTGGGCTCTACCTTCTGTAGTGGGAGTTGCTGAAGGCCGCTTTCCAGTTCAGCGGCCGGCACATAGTCACTGAGTAAAGCGCCCAATCCCCTGCCCAGACCTTTCTGTTGCGCCATATCTACCATGCTCCTTTCTGGCAAATTTCATCGGCAAGTTGGCCGTAGGCTTGGGCTCCCCGGCTTGTCCGGTCATAGGCGGTGGCGGGCAGTCCGTGACTTGGCGCCTCAGCAAGACGCACATTTCTGGGAATCATCGTGGTAAATACCTTTCCCGGAAAGTGCCGGCGGACCTCCTGGGCTACTTGCGCGGAGAAATTGGTCCGGCCGTCATACATGGTGAGCACGACGCCAAAAATCTCCAGACCCGGATTCACCCGGCGCTTAACTGCCCGGAGCGTTGCCATCAGGTCGCTGAGCCCCTCCAAAGCATAGTATTCGCACTGAACGGGAATCAATATACCATCGGCTGCACACAGCCCGTTTAAGGTCAGCAACTCCAGTGATGGCGGGCAGTCAATCAGTATGTAGTCAAATTTTTCTGCCAGGGGTTGCAGTACCCGGCGAAGCTGATGCTCCCGATCCTGGGCGCCAATCAATTCCACCCCGGCGCCGGCCAGGGCGCTGTCTGAGGGCAGCAGCCAGCCGAATTTGGTTTGTTGGATGGCGCTGTTGGGATCTGCGCCATTGATCAGGGAGTCGTAGATGGTTTTGCCGGTTTTCCGCTTGTCCACGCCTAGCCCTGAGGTGGCATTGGCCTGAGGATCAAAATCGCACAGTAAAACCCGGCGCCCCCGCTCGGTGAGCGCCGCAGTTAAGTTGACTGCGGTGGTGGTCTTCCCCACGCCGCCTTTTTGATTGACAATGGCGATGATGCGGCCCATGGCACAGCTCCCTTTCCGGCAATTTTGGGGTTATTATATCACAGAACACAAGAAATGCAACGGCCAATTCCGTGTTTCACGTGAAACATAGTTGCCCGTCTACGGATAGCCGGAGGCGAGGTAAAATAACCGGTA
>DVHJ01000014.1 GCA_018712145.1 Candidatus Faecousia faecigallinarum
CAAGCTGCGCATCCTTCGCCCCGGCTTTTCCGGAGGAAAATCCAGGTCTTAAGTCGCTCCGCTGCATCGCCTTCTCCGGGCCGCACAGGTGCGCCCCGGTTCCCATTTTGCACTGGCTCGCAATGACATGCAGAAGGAAGGGCGCGTGCGCGGGTGCAAGGACCTCCCCCACTGTCATTGCGAGGAGCGCAGCGGCGGGACAATCCGTACTCTTTGCGGTAGGGCATAACAGAAAGCAGTACTTCATGCGAAATGGAAATGGTACGGATTTGCCAAAATCACTGGTTTTCTGGAGCATTTCCGGAGGAAATCAGATAGACGCTGCCGGATACGGAGTCAAATTGGAAAACACCGCCGCCTTGGCCGCAGATGTACCGGCCGTCTTGGATTTCCGTGGGAAACTGGCAGGAGAATCCGCCGGACAGGCTGTCGGTTTCCACAGAAAAGGCGGCGCTGGGCGGCAGGGTCAAGGTGAAATTTCCGGACACGGAATCCCCATCAATCTGCCGGGGTACGGCCGCCAAGGTCAAGGCCAGATCGCCGGAGGTGCTGTCCATCTCCAAGCTGTCCACTTGACCGGTGAGGCAAAAGTCCCCGGATACGGTATCCACTTCCACTTCGGTGAAGCGGCAGCCGGTAAAGTTCACATCTCCCGACACCGTGTCCACTTCACACTGGGGGACGGTCAAATCCTGGGCCTGGACATGGGCAGACACCAAGTCCAACTCCAGCTGGCTCAGCGCCAGCTGCCGGGGAATCTCCACGGTGAGGGTTTTCTCTGCCGTGGCCGAAAGGCTGAGGCCAGACGGACCGTACCGGATGATCAGCCGGCCGTCTTCCAGGCGGTAGCGGAGCTGCTGGTCCTCCGGCAGGCCCTCGGGTTCCCGGAAAACCACATTTTCTCCGTCTGTGGGTACCAGCCGGACCTCTCCGCTTTCCCAGTGGATTTCCAGGGTGGAGAGACCGCTGGCGGCCACGGCGCTGCCCCCAGCCTGGTAGTACTGGCTGCCGGAATAGTAGCCCCCCAGGCGGAGCCAACGGCGGCCGGCGATGCCAAACACCAGAACGGCAGTGAGCACCACCACCGTAAGGCCCAGCAAAACAATGCGCAGGACAAGTTTCGATTTCCGGCGGTTATTCATGGCAGTTTTCACCGCCTTTCAGCGCAAAACAGGCGTTAATGATGCCGCCTAAGGCTGCGGAAATGGGAAAAATCACCCAGGTAATGTACCAGGCCTGGGTGAGAAAGCTCACCGCCAGATACGCCGCCAGGGTCAGGGCGGAAAGCAGGCCGTGAATACTTTTCCGCAGGCCGTCTTTGGGGGGATCCAATTCTTCTTCCCCTGGGCGGTCCGGTTGTTTGCCCCAGCAGTAGGACCGGAAAATCAGCAGCCCGGTGGCAACGGCAATGCAGATGAGCATCCACACTACCCCCCGGTCGTCAAATAAGATCACCGGGATAACGCACAGAATGTACAGCATCACCGCCACGGCCAACATCAGCCCCGACAGCCAACTCCGGCGGGCAGGGTTGGGCTGGGCCGGCGGAGAATCCCCGGTGAGAATTTCCCCCAGGTCCCCGATGCCGGATACCGCCAGGCTGTAGGCCGCTTCCGGGCTTTTCCCCTGGGCCACCAGGTCATCGTACTTGTCCAGGGTGTTTTGCAAAATCTCCGCCTTGGTGTCCGCAACGGTCCGGGTGTTTGGCGCACCGGCGAAGAGAAAATCAATGTAGAGTTTCAGCTTTTCTCTCATGGGGATCCCTCCAACAATTTGTCCAAAATGGATTTGGTGTCCCGCCACTCCGCCAGCAGGCGGCGGTGCTCCGCCCTGCCCTCCGGGGTGATGGTGTAGTACCGGCGGCGGGCGCCGCTGGCCTCGCCGCCCCAGTAGGAGGCCACGTAGCCCGCCGATTCCAACCGGCGGAAGGCGGTGTACAAGGTGGCTTCCTTCAGCTCCAGCCTGCCGCCGGACAGCCGGGTTACGGCTTTGCCGATTTCATAGCCGTAGCTGTCCCCGCCGGTGAGCCGGGCAAGGATAATGGCGTCTGTATGGCCGCGAATCAGATCTCCGGCAATGGACATGGCAGCACCTCCTGTTCCTCTCCATTGTAAGGCACAATACCTCGCCTGTCAAGGTATAGTTGCAGATTGAGGTAAAAATTTTTCCGGGCCGCCGGTCCGCCTTGACCGGGGGCGGCTTTTGGGCTATAATATGGACAAATTCGGGGAGGTTTTCCTGGGGAAAGGAGGGGATCGGATGGCCTTTCCGCCGTCATTTTTGGACGACTTGGTTGAGCGCAATCCCATTGAAGATGTGGTGAGCCAGTATGTGTCCATGACCCGCCGGGGGGGGCGCCTGTTTGGGCTGTGCCCGTTTCACGGGGAGAAGACCGCCTCTTTTTCCGTCACCCCAGATAATGGCCTCTTTTATTGCTTCGGCTGCCACAAAGGCGGCGGGGTGATCAACTTCGTCATGGAGATTGAGAACCTGAGTTATCCCGACGCGGTGCGGTTTTTGGCCAAGCGGGCGGGGATGGAGGTGCCGGAGGACGAGCAGTATCACAGCCGCTACCGGCAACAGGAGCGGCTATGGGCCTTAAGCGCCGAGGCGGCCAGATTTTTCCACGCCCAGCTCTATCAGCCGGCGGGAGCCCAAGCCCTGGCCTATGCCCGGGGGCGGGGCCTGTCCCAGAAAATCCTGACCAATTTTGGCATGGGCTATGCCCCGGACCGCTGGACTGCCCTGCTGGAGGCCATGGAGGCCAAGGGGTACACCCAGCAGGAGCTGCTGGATGCCGGCCTAGCCCTGCGCCATGCGGAGAAAGGCACGGTGTACGACCGGTTCCGGAACCGGCTCATGTTCCCCATCATTGACGTCCGGGGCCATGTGATCGGCTTCGGCGGCCGGGTGATGGACAATTCCACGCCAAAGTACCTCAATTCTCCGGATACCTTGATTTTCAATAAGCGGAAGAACTTGTTTGCCATGAACCTGGCCAAGCGGTCCAAGGCAGGGCGGATCATTTTGGTGGAGGGATATATGGACGCCATCGCCCTGCACCAGTATGGCTTTGACTCGGCGGTTGCCTCCCTGGGCACCGCCCTGACCCAGGATCAGGTGGCGCTGCTGGCCCGGTATACCGATCAGGTGGTGCTGATTTACGACGGGGACGAGGCGGGGCAGAACGCCACCCGCCGGGCCCTGCCCATGCTGGAGCGGTCCGGCCTGCAAATCCGGGTGCTGGCCATTCAGGGGGCCAAGGATCCGGACGAGTACTTGCAGAAGTTTGGGGCGGACCGGTTCAAGCTGCTGCTGGACGGGGCGGAAAATCAGATGGAGTACCAAATTGCCGCCCTGGCCCGGAAATATGACATCACCCAGGACAGCCAGAAGGTGGAGTTCCTCCAGGCGGCGGCGGACCTGCTGGCAGAAGTGGGCAGCGGGGTGGAGCGGGAGGTCTACGGCGGCAGGATTGCCCAGGCGGCCGGGGTGAGCTACGATACCTTGAAACTGGAGATTGACAAGGCCGCCCGCCGGGCTGGCCGCCGGGCCAAGAAGAAGCAGGAGCGCATTGACCTGGCCCCGGCGGAGCGGCTGCGGCCCAAGGACCGGTCCATCCGGTATGACAATGTGCGCTCGGCGGTGGCGGAGGAGGGACTGTTGGGCCAGGTGCTCCGGGAGCCGGCCCTCCTTGCCCAGGTGGATTTGTCGCCGGAGGAGTTCTCTTGCCCGCTGCTTGGCCGGTGCTTTGCCGCCCTCCGGGACCGTTACCGCCAGGGACTCCAGGTGAACCTGGGGGCGCTGGAGGGCTTCACCCCGGAGGAGGCGGCCCATCTGGCCGGTGTGGCCCAGCGGCAAAGCGGCCCGGTGAGCGAGGCGGCCCTGGCCGACTACACGGCCATTATCCGGGGGGAGCACCAGGCGGCGGAGGTGCAGCGGCCGGAGGATCTGCTGGCCCTGCGGGACGCCATGCGGAAAAGAAAAGGTTATCATTAGAAAGAGGAAGATCATGGCAGAAAAACAAACTAGGCAAACGCCGGACGATGCACTGGCCCAGTATTTGCAGGAAATCCACCGGTACCCCCGGCTCACCCCGAAGCAGGAGCGGGAAGTGGCGGAGCGCTGCGCCCAGGGGGATCAGGAAGCCATCCGAACCATGGTGAACAGCAACCTGGCCCTGGTGGTTTCCGTGGCCAGGGGCTATGCAGGCCGTGGGGTTCCCATGATGGACCTGATCCAGGAAGGGAATATCGGCCTGATGGTGGCCGCCCGGAAATTTGACTACCGCCAGGGCTACCGGTTTTCCACCTATGCCACCAAGTGGATCCGCCAGGGCATCACCCGGTGTCTGATGAATCACGCAGGGCTGATCCGGGTGCCGGTCCACACAGCGGAGCAAATGCGGCGGCTGATGGCGGCCAAAGCGGCCCTGACGCAGGACAGCGGCGAGGAACCGGACATCCAAGTCCTGGCAAAAGCCACGGATATCCCGCCAGAAAAGGTGGAAAAGCTGCTGCGCCTCATTCCGGAGACCTGCTCTCTGGACGCGCCTGCCGGGGAAAACGGCACCCTGGGCCAGCTGCTGCCCGACGAAGGCGCCAGCCAGCCCCAGGCGTCCCTGGTGCAGGCCCAGCTGCTGGAAACCATGGACAGCCTGATCCGGCGGCTACCGCCCCGGCAACAGCAAATTTTGCGGATGCACTTCGGCATGGAGGACGGCGTGTGCCACCCGCTGGAGGAGATTGCCGCTGCCCTGGGGATTTCAAAGGAGCGGGTGCGGCAGGTGGAGCAGCAGGCGTTTGCCAAGGTGAAGGCCATGGGGGCGGAACTGGGCCTGGAGGATTTTTTGGAGGATTGACCCCGGCTGCGGGGTTGGATGAAGGAGGAAATAGCATGGAATTGGATTGGCAGGAACCGGGATGGCAGCGTGCCATGGCGGGGATTCCCGACGGCGCCCAGATTCCGGTGGAGCGGTTTTTTGCCCTCTTGGGTACGGTGGATGAGGCCTATGCCGCCGCCCGGGCCCTGGAGAGCCGGGGCATCGGGCTGGACGTGTCCCGCCTGCCCCTGTGTACCCGGGGGGCCGCCGCCCAGCGGCTGGCCCTGGAGGCAGAGCTGGCCAAGAAAAACCGCTTGCCGGAGGGATTGGACTCGGGCGACCCCCTGCGCCTGTACTGGCAGGAGCTGCAGGAAATGCCCCGGCTGGATGAGGCGGGGGCCAAAGCCTGCCTAGAGCGGGGGGAGGATCCCAACCGGCTGACCGAGGGCTTGCTATGGCTGGTGGCCCAGGAGGCCGGGGCCTTTGCCGGCCAAGGCGTATTGCTGCTGGACTTGATGCAAGAGGGGGCCATGGGCCTGATGCGGGCCATGGAGTTCCCGGCGGAGCAGGTGGTGGAGAGCGCCCGGTGGCATGTGCGCCAGGCCATGGCCCGGGCAGTGGCGCTGCAGTACTTAGCCTCCGGGGAGGCCGACCGGCTGGTGGCTTCGGTGCGGGCCTATCAACAGGCCGACCGGCGGCTGCTGAACCGGCTGGGCCGGAACCCCTCGCCGGAGGAACTGGCCCAGGAGTTGAGCAAGCCGGTCTCGGAAGTGTTGGAAATCGGGAAAATGCTCCGGGATGCGGCAACCGCCGCCCAACCGGAAAAACCGGAGGCCCAGGAAGAGGGAATTGAGGATTCCGCCTACTTCCAACTCCGCACCCAGGTGGAGGCGCTGCTGTCCCGGCTGGAGCCGGCAGACCAGCAGCTGCTCAAGCTGCGCTTTGGCTTGGACGGCCGCCCGGCCGTTACCCAGGCGGAGGCGGCCCAGCGCTTGGGGTTGAGTTTGGCGGAGCTGGAGCGCCGGGAGGCCGAGGCCATGGCGCTGCTCCGGGAATCCGGCGGTTTGGACGGGTAAGGGCGCTGGGTAAATGCGGGGATTTGCCTCCGGCAGTGCGTCCTTGCAGCGTGTTCGCATAGCACCTGGGCACTGCCGGAAGCCCCGGCAACCGTACCCCCACCTTCTCTGAAGTCAGTGACGCGTGACATGGCAAAGATCCACTGCCAGGCGCACTGCTATACAAAAACGAGCAGCGCCTAGGCGCTGCTCGCTCCACATTATTCGGAAGCTGCTCTGTACTCATACCGAATATATTCTACATTACCAGGCCGGTCAGTTACCTGGCGCATGAAGTCGTACACCCGGCGGCGCAGTTCCTCCTGGGCAGCCTTCACCCCAAGGGCCGGGTCGGGGTACATGGGCTGGCTGAAGGTCAGGGTCATTCCCGGCCGTTTCATCCAAAAGAACAGTCCCCGGCGCTTGCGATAGGTGGCCGCCATGGCGATGACCGGTACATCCATCCGCACCGGGTAACGAAATGATGTACCAACAAAGGGCCGCACACCGGTATAAAACGGCCAAATGTGGGCCTCCGGGAAAATTCCGATACATGCCCGCTGCTGGCAGCGCCAAGCCAGCGCCTCCAAGAAGCCGGGAAACGCCTTCTGCTCCGTAGGCAGTGGCAAACACCCCAGCATCTGCACCAGGCTGCGCAGGCCAGGAATGGATACCGCATCCGGATTGGCCACCACATAGCTCCGCCGGGGAAACGCCACCATGGCGGGCAAGAAGGCATCCAACGCACGGGTATGGTTGCCGTAAAGGAAATATCCAGTGCGGCCCACTTTCCGTACCTGCCGGTGGTTTTCCATCTTCAGTCCCAAGTACAGCTTGCTGATCAGCCATACTAAGGGCATCGCCACTGCATAGTACAGCAGAAACGACCATATCCGCCACCAAAAGGACTTGTGCAGGAAGGGAAAATCCGGGCCGACCTGTTTTGTGCGAATACGATTGCCAGCAAAATCATCCCGGAGGGGGTCAGAAAAGTATATCACTTTTTTAGCCATTGGCAGCACGCTCCAGCATTTGCTCCATGGCATCCATACAATGGGCAAAGTCAAATTGACGGGCATAGCCCAGATACGCCTGACTGCACGCTTCCCGCCCCTGGGGATCACCCAGCCACTGATCAATCCGCCGGGCCAGATCCGTTGAATCATTGCATCGGAACAAATTCTCCTGGGTCAAAGCAAAGTTCCGGGTAGCACTGCGGGGCGAGTCGGCAATCACCGGCACTTTCCCACAGGCAATGGCCTCCAGGCAGGCAATCGCCTCAATTTCAATTTGCGCCGTGTGGACATACAAATCCGCCAAGTTAATGATCCGGATCATCTCCTGCCGGGTATAAAAGCCAAACTGGGGCATAGGAATCTTTCGCCGGGCCGCCCGACGGCGCAGGGCCTGCTCCTGGGGACCTTTCCCTGCCAGCACCAGTTGAATCCTATCCCGGTAACGGGACTTTGCCACGGCATCGATCAGCACCCACTGGGATTTTTCCCGAGAGTACCGGCCGGTAGAAAGAATGACAAACTTTCCTTCCCATTCTTTCGGCCGGGGAAAAGACTGCCGGGTAAACGCCCGGTTCACGCCATTAGAAATCACACAGTGATTGGTGGGATGGGTTGCCCCCTCAAACACATCGCAGATAAACTGGGTGGGATAGTGGACGCAAGTGCAGTACTGATATACCCGGCGGTAAAAAAAGCGGTAGATCATCCAGTTCACCAGCGTGGCATTCATCAAGAAAATATGGTTGGAGAAATTCTCCGCCTGGCAGTGAAAGCCTGCCGTAAAGGGAATTCCTTTCTCCTGGCAGATACGGGCAGCAGCATGCCCCAGGGCAAAAGGTACCATGGCATGCACTACATCCGCACCGTCAATGGCTGCTTCCAGAATTTTCCGCTGGGGTTTGGCCAAAGAAACCCCATTTTTTGCTACATAACCATTAAATACGCCCAAGTTACGGACGGGAACCACATAATTGTCCGCCAGGCCCACCCGGCTCTGATCCGGACTGACTACTCGAACCCGGTGACCCTTGGCCTGTAGGGTGCGGATCAGATTCATTGCCGCAATGGTAGTGCCGTTGTTCTCCTCCCCCAGCACGTCGCAAATCACCGCAACAAGCATTGTTTTCCTCCCAAATTGCGCTCTGTATTATCTGTATCAAATGACCGGAAACATTATACACGAAACCTGGCGAATGTAAATACACAAACCAAAAAATATGGGAAAACTCCAGGAATTTTCGGCGCAACGCTTTCTCACCCCAAGCGGCTATGTGTACCGTTGGAATACCGTTGGGCGGCGCCGGAAAACCCGGCGCCGCCGAAACGATCGCGTATTTTTCCTGCCGGCACACCAACATCCATGCCCCCAAGGATAAGGTATAATAAATTGCGCAAATTGAAAATAGCAGAAAAAGTAGACACGGCTTGCCGGTCTCTGGTAGAATGAAGTTGCTACACACATTCTGAAAGGAGACGACAAACCATGTCCAACAACATTGTAC
>DVHJ01000015.1 GCA_018712145.1 Candidatus Faecousia faecigallinarum
GGTCACAAAGCGTCAAGGCCAAGACGAGCGGCGTACCGCCGCCCTTGACCCTTTGCGCCCTGTCCGCTGGAAGGTAACCAAGGGGCGGTATCCCGCCCCCTGAAATAAATTTCTGCCAGAGCCAAATCAAATTTGCGCATAACCCTTGACACTACCGAAGGCTTCTGGGGGATCCTCAAGCGGGAGCGTTACTATGGCCAGCGCTTCACCTCTAAAGAATCGCTGATTCAAATGATTCAAAATTATATTACCTACTACAACACTAAGCAGGTTTAACACAATCTCGGTGTTCCGACGCCACTGGAAAAGCACAGGCTCGCTTTAACTACCTAAAGCTATTCGAATAAAAAACTGCCAAAGGCATGGTGCCCTTGGCAGAAATAAGATTTTTTTGTTTCTTTGTTCCCTTGACGGGATGCAGTTCAGGGAGCAATCAGGTAATGTCATGTACTTTTTTATTTTTGCCAAAATAGGCCATGATATAGTCGGCGAAGGCCAACAGCATAGCAACGACACAGATAGAAACCAGGAAATTCACTGCTCCTTGGGAGATATCCGGGAAAAGCACCAAGATAATCATGCTGACAAACAGCAGGGTGGTGCAGACTTTGCCGCTGAGTAGTGCGCCGCTCAACATTTTCTTCCGGTGCAGATTGACCAGACCCACAATAAGCATGAACCCTTCTTTTACCACAAACAGGGCAAGTAGATACCACAGCACACTGTGGCGCACAGCCAGGCATACCAACAGAGTGAACTGGGTAGCCTTATCGGCGATGGGGTCCAAAATAATCCCCAAGCGTGTGACCATGTGGAAACGCCGGGCAATTTTCCCGTCTACCAGATCGGTGAGGGTGGACAGGGCCAACACACCTGCGGCCAGCCAGTAATCGGAAGGTCTGCTTGCCCGAAGAAATAGGACGGTGTAAACCGGAATCAGCAGGAGCCGAAACAGGCTCAGCAAATTGGGGACGCTGAAAACTTCTTTTTTCCAGTGATGCATAGGGGGCGACACTCCTTGACTTTCTATGTAAATACTACCACCCGGCAGGGGGAATGTCAATCGAAGAGCGGATGGAAAGACAAAAATAAAAAATCCTTAAGGTTGACCTGGAAAAACAAGCCGGAAGCCGGGACAAAGCACAGGCTTTGCCACAGCTCCCGGAAGGAAACAAGGCGCGAACCGCCATGGAGGAATCGACATGCCGGCAGATTGCCGGATAATAAACGGTCTTGCAGAAAACCAGAGGGGGGAGACCTGCAAGGCAAACTTCCCAGGGAAGTCCCTCTGCCCATCCATAGGATATCACATTTGCCGTAAAATCTGCAGGGGCATTTTCATTAAACTTGAGTTAATTCAATTGCCCAAGATGTCGTATGGCGTCAGAATGCCTAGCAGCCGTTCATCTTTCCCACCGTTTTTGGTGAGGAAAAACATACTGATCCGCTTGCCCTGGTGAAAAGCGGCTTCGAATTCTGCCTCAGCCTGCACTAGCGTTGTTTGGGCAGAAAGGTAACGGTAGACCTCCGATCTTCGGGTTGGTGCATTCAGAAATTCTTGCAGCTGCCCAATGCGGAGATCCTCCGGAACCGTATCTGTGCGGTGGCTGACCAGATAGGCGAATACGGTGCTCTCGCTGAATACGCCGGCCACCTTCCCCTGGGACAGAACAGGAACATGGGAAAGTCCCCGCCGGAACATGGTGAGCATGGTTGGCGCTACCCGGTCGGAAAGACTGCGGGCATAAACCCGTTCAATGGGGGTACAGACATCCATACACAAAACCGGCTGGGTGATCTGTAAAAGTAGGCTTCGCAGCAGCGCCAGCATGGGTTCACTGGGTTCTACTGCGTACTCGCCATCGATCAGGCAGTTGTGCTGCAGCAAATTGCGGACTTCCCGGCAATAGCTCAGCTCCGTGCGGCGGCTTTCAAATTGGGCCATGCGTTCCAGGCGGTAAATGGCCCGGCCGTCTGGCTCCCAGCCATAGGCAGACGTGGCGGCCTGCTCCAGCTGTTTGTACAGATCCAGGAATTCCTCTGTTCGCGTCATCCCAACCGCCTCCTGCTGTTTTTGTCATTATAGCGTATTCCGGCAGGGGGCGCAAGTGGGTCATACCAGTTCCACGCGATAGGTTTCCAGCCAGTGATTCACCTGGAGCATATAGGCGATGGTTTGGGGGGTATTCATCAGCTGGCCATACCAGGGCCAAGGATATTGGGCGTTGAGCAGATCTTCCAACGCGTGCCGGTCGGCGATCTGGAACAGTGGGGCACTGCCCTCAGCCAGCAGGGCTTGCAGCCGCCGGGATACCTCTGCCAGGTAGGCAGGGTTGTGGGTTTTTGGGTAGGGGCTCTTTTTCCGGTGGAGAACTTCCGGCGGCAGAAAATCCGCCATGGCGCTGCGCAGCAGTCCCTTTTCTTGCCCCTGCCAGTCTTTGAAGATCCAGGGTACCCCGTAGAGATACTCGGCGATCCTGTAATCGCAGAAGGGAACCCGCACTTCCAACCCGGACCACATGCTCATCCGGTCTTTCCGGTCCAGCAGGGTCTGCATAAACCAGCGGAAATTCAGGTTCACCATTTCTTTCATTCGCCGCTCTTGGTCGGTTTGGCCGGGCAGCACCCGGCTGTTTTGGCAGGTTTCTGCGTACCGGGAGAACACATATGCCTCGGGATCTAGTGCCTTTCGGTATGGCTCCGCCAGAAATGCACTGCGCCAGGCGGTGGACTGAGCCCAAGGGAACCCGGCCCTGGCCCGAATGTCCGGATCACGGTACCAGGGATAGCCGCCGAAGATTTCATCGGCGCATTCACCGGACAGGGCTACGGTGGCGTGCTTTTTCATCTCTTGGCACAATAGCAGCAGAGAAGCATCCACATCCGCCATACCCGGCAGATCCCGGGCTTCCACCGCCGGGTATAGGGCATCGGCCAGCTCCACCGTATCCAGAATTACCCAATGGTGGTCGGTGTGCAGATAGTCCACCATCATCCGGATGTAGGCAGGGTCGCTGGTAGGCTGAAACTTCCCTGCATGGAAGTATTTTTCATTGTCCCGGTAGTCCACGGAAAACGTGGTCAATTGCTGGCCCTGCCGGGCCATTTCTTTGGCGGCCACAGAGGAAATGAGGCTGGAATCCAGCCCGCCGGACAGGAAAGTGCAGATTGGCACATCGGAAACCAACTGCCGCCGGATAGCGTCGGTGACTAACTCCCGCACGTGGTCTCTGGTTTCGGCAAAGTCTGCCGCATACGGGTAGTCCTCCAGCCGCCAGTAACGCCGCAGCCGCAGGCGTTTGCCGTCAAACCAGGCGCAGCAGCCTGGCTCCAGCTCTTCAATCCCCTGAAAAACGCCGCAGCCCGGCGTCCGGCCTGGGCCAAGGAGCATGACTTCCGCTACCCCCTGCTGGTCTACCCGGGGGGATACCCCGGGATGGGCCAGCAGGGTTTTCAGCTCGGATGCAAATAGGAACTGCCCGGCTTGCTGGGTGAAAAACAAGGGCTTTACCCCAATGCGGTCCCTGGCCAGAAACAATTGCCCCATTTCTTGTGTCCAAATGCCAAAGGCGAAAATGCCATTGAGCCGCTCCAGGCAATCCGCGCCCCACTGGGCATAGGCGTGGAGCAAAACCTCAGTGTCCGAATGGCCGAAAAAGCTGTGCCCCAATTGGCGCAGGGTATGACGGAGTTCTGGAGTATTATATAATTCGCCATTGTAAACCATGGCATAGTGCATGCCGTTATGGCAAAGGGTCATGGGCTGCTGCCCACCTTCCGGATCAATGACTGCCAGGCGGGTATGCAGTAGGGCAATGCCTGGCCCAGTCCATATGCCGGACTGATCCGGCCCGCGGCGGATCATGGTTTTTGCCATGCCATCCAAAATATCCAGGTCGGCGGCGGTGGAGCCAATTACGCCTGCAATGGCGCACATAGATCTATCCCCTTTCCAGAAAATGAATGGATTGACGGCCAAAGGCCAGTGCCGCCGGGACCATTCGACGCCTACAGCACAGGAATCAACAGGAGGCGGTTGGTGTCCAGCGCCTCTTGGGTTAGGTGATTTGCTCCCTGAATGGCGGCGATGGTAGAGCCGCAGGCTTTGGCCAGGGACCAAAGGTCCTCTTCCGGTGCCGGCGTGCGGATAATCAGGGACGGCCGCCCGGCATCTGGCGTTGCCGGTTCGCCCAGCTCTGCGCCGGACAGGAAAGTGAGCTCCTGATTGGAGAAGCTGTCCACCGTTAACGCGACTGTTCCACGGACGGTGGCCGTGCCGCCGCCCATGGACCACTGCACCGGCCCGGAAAGGACGGCGGCGGCTTCACATGGGCACCCTTCCGCCAGGGGAAAAGCAGCCTGGGCGGCGCTGCTTCCAGCGCTGCCTTGGAGCGCACCATCGGCATCGTAGTAGATGATACTGCACCATACCGGCGCCTCCACCACCACGGATTCTCCCTCACGATGGGTGTTGGGCAGGCCGGGCAGGAAGGTGCAGTCCATCAAACTTCCCCCACCGATGGGAAAGGCGGTTTCCGTCTGTACCCGCAGGTTTTGCCTGTCCAGGCGGCTTTTGATGGGCACTGTCTGAAGTTTTGGCGTGACGGTTTGGCGAAGGCTGTACATGTCTTTCACCAGGTCTACGGTTTGCCGGCAGAGCACCAGACACTGGGCAGAAAGGCTGCAGGTGAAGTGGAGGCTTTTTCCATCTTCGCCGGCGGTGACCTCGGCTCCGGTCATGATCAACTCGGTTTGCAGCTCTTCCTCCTGGT
Organism: Candidatus Faecousia faecigallinarum; assembly: GCA_018712145.1. Lineage (GTDB taxonomy): Bacteria > Bacillota > Clostridia > Oscillospirales > Oscillospiraceae > Faecousia > Faecousia faecigallinarum. The sequence continues at coordinate 4,773 of DVHJ01000015.1, forward strand.
CATAGTTTTGTTCCAGCTCGGCGTACTGGGAAAAGGGAAGGTCAAAATCCCAAACCGCCAGACGGTCTTCTGGCGTCATGTACACCAGGTGCAGGCCGCAGCTACCCTTAAACACCGCCTTTTCTCCAAGAACTTTGCTATCGTTTAGTGCAGGGGAAATTTGATACGCGATGATCTGGGCAACCGGCGGAGCACCGCCGGGCAGTTCAATTTCTTCATCCACCAGGAAGCTCTTTTCTGACAGCTCAGTGGGCAGCAGAAGGGGCAGCCGGCTCCGCAGAACCTCCAGATCTTTTGGCGGATTTTCCAAGGTGTAAAACCTGGTCTGACCGGGGCAGAAGGCCTCGGCCTGGCAGGAAATGCTGGCCCTGACCAGAATTTTCCTGGCGTTGATTGCTCTGGCATCAATGCTTTTCAGGCGGCAGGAAATCCGCATGGAACCCTGAGTTTCTGTGTGGGGCAGATCCCACCGCATAGAAAAGGACAGGTAGGCCGGCACTTGCCGGGGTGCACTGCCGTCCTCCGGCACGTACAGCACCCAGGCAGTGATGCCGCCAGAGATACCCATGGTGTTTTGCTGCCACTGTTTGCTGCGGATGACCGGGACGCCCCAGCAGCCCACAACCCGGCCCACGTCCGGCAGGCCGTCAGGTACGGTGGCTTCTGCCGTTTCCTCCTGGCTGGCGGTTTGGCTTGCCAGCTTCTGCAAATGGGTTACGGCGCTTTGTTGAAAGGCCAGTTCCATATTGTTCCCTCCTTGTGGTTCTTCCCTAATGTATACGCAGCCGTGGACAAGTCTATGCCTATTTTTTTTGACACAGGCAGCCCAGACCGAAACAACCCAGGATCAGCACAATGGAGAGCCAGGTGGAGTTACACACCGTGCCAATGAGAATGCCCAACCCCAACGCCAGCAGCGCAATGGCGCCCTGTTGATGACGGCACATACAAATCGCCCCCTGCATGCAGCATATGCAGAGGGCGGGGAGCAGGTGCTTATTCTTTTTTCCGGAAGGCAAAAAACCGCTGGCCAAAGTAATTGAGAAAGACAAACAACACCATACCGGCCAGCATGGCCACATTGTCTTGCACGGTTTGTGCAGCACCGGTGAGGGCCCACCGAACCAAGGGCCTGGCGACTCCGTAGGCAATGCCATAGCACAGCAGGATGTTGACGGTAAACCGCCAAACCTCCCCCCAGGACCATGCCTTGGTCCGAAAGGTAAAGTACTTGTTCAAAAAGAAGCTGACAATGCTGCCCACCACATAGTTGGCGGCGGTGGACACCCAGTAGGGCAGGTTGCTGCCCTCCGGCACAGACCAGGGGATGCAGTTGTACAGCAGAAACATGGTCCCAGTGCCCACCAGGGTGTTGACCGCGCCCACCAAGATAAACCGCACCAGGGAATTGTTGCGGATCAAGCCCATGGCAAAGTTCCAGAGCTTTTTCATGGCTATGCTCCTTTCTCAGCCATTATCCATGGATTCCATGCACGCCGACAGCACTTGAGAGACAATGGGTGTGCAAGTACGGGTGCCGGAGCCGCCGTTTTCCACAATGGCGATAAAGGCCAGGGGATAATCCTCGTCCAGGGTGAAGCCGGCAAAGGTGGCGTCTGCCGTTTCCCCACCGCCCTGCTCGGCGGTGCCGGACTTTGCACAGACATACAGATCCGGGAAATTGCTTTCGCCGTAATTATTGACCACGGTGTAGTGCATCATGTCCTGCAAAGCAGCGGCTGCGGCGGTGGACATCACCCGGTCGGTTATGGTGGTTTTGGCAGAGTAGCTGCTGAGCATGCCGGAGGATACCGACTCCACCAGGTAGGGCTGGGCGGCAACTCCCCCGCCAGCAATCTGACCCATGAAGGTCATGTAGCGGCAAGGGTTAATCTGGTCGGTGTACTGGCCGATGCCTGCCCAGGCCACATTCACATTGGCGGCATCGGTGAGGTCAAAGTTGCCTTCGGCGGTGGTAACGCCGTCAAATACCACCGGACTGGTAATTTGGAATTTTTCCACGTACCGCATCAAGGTGTCCGCCCCCAGGGTCAGAGCAATTTGAGCAAAGGCGCAGTTGCACGAGTGCATCAGCGCTTGACGGAGATTGACCTCTCCGTGGGTGCCGGTGCAGATCACCTCGTCGCCCTCCACCCAGTAGGAGCCCTCGCACAGGAAGGTTCTGGTCTGAATATCCGGAATTTCCTCCAGTGCCGCAGCGGTGGTGGCCAACTTGAAGATCGAACCGGGGGTGTAAGTGGATTGGGTAAAGCGGTTCACATATACCCCATCGTACCGGCCGGAATCATCGTTTTCCAAATCCGGCACATCGTCTGGGTCGTAGTTGGGGGAGGAGACGGCGCAGAGGATTTCCCCGGTCTTGTAGTTGTATACCGCCACCACGCCTTTGCGCCCATCCAGAGCTTCTTGGGCGGCAATTTGGGCCTCGGCGCTGATGGTCAGCACGGCAGTGCCGCCGGTACCGCTGGTGGAGTAAATGCCGTTGAGTAGGTCAAAGCCAACCATTTCGCTGCTGTAGCCTGCCAGCGCCGGAGCGCTGATATAGCCGTCCCGGTCGCCCAGCAGATGGATGGTGGACTGGCGCAGGGTTGGGTCAACGCTGTATGTCCGTCCGCCAGTGGAATCCAAGAGAATTTCCCCGTTGCGGTCGGTGACAATGCCGCAGTTCAGGTTGGACCCCCGGTATACATGGGGGCTGCCGGAGAAAATTACCCACTCATCTGCCTGAACCACATATTCTCCCAGGAAGACCACCAGCCCTAGCAGGAGAACGCCAGCCAGCAGCAGGGCGATTTTCGAACGTCCCGCAATTCTATTCATCTTCTTCCTCCTCTACCGTTCTGGAGGGCAGACGAATGGCAAAACTGGCATTTTGCCGGGTATCCGCCGCCTTGATAAACGCCAGCATCCCCCAGGCGGAGATCATGCTGGAACCACCGTTGGAGACAAAGGGGAAGGTGACGCCGGTCAAGGGGAGCAGATCCACCGTGCCCATTACATTGAGAATGGTTTGCATCATCAAAATTGCCACGGCGGCGCAGGCGCCAATGGTATAGAAGCTGCTGCGGCCCACCGGGGCGGAACGCACCACAAAGGCCCCAAGACACACCACCGACAGCACCATCAGCACGGCAATGAGCAGGCCCCACTCCTCGGAGACCGTGGCGAAGACCAAATCCGTATCGCTGGCGGCTACGTATTTCAGCCAGCCGTTGCCGCCGCCCAGGCCCAGCAGGCCGCCGGAGGCGATGCACATCATGGCCCGGGTCTGCTGGTAGCCCCCCTCCAGGGGCACTTCCCACACATGCCGCCAGGAGGCGAACCGGCGCAGCACATGGGGCTTTAAAAACCGCAGTGCGGTAATGCCGCCAACCCCCAAAGCGGAACTCACCAGGGCAATGGTGGCAAAGTTGCCGGAACGCAGATAGGCAATCACCAGGAAGGCAGCCAGGAAAATCAGGGCGGTGCCAAAATCGTTCATCAGCGCCAGGCAGCCGCAGATCACCAGGGAGTAGACAATGAACAGGGCCAGGTTCCGGCGGGTGACGATTCGGTCCATGGTGGAGGCCCCCACGAAAATGAAGCACAGCTTCACCAGCTCGGAGGGCTGAAAGGAAATGGGACCGATCATGATCCAGTTTCTGGCGCCGTACATTTCCTCGCCGAACAGGAGATTGACCCCCAACAACACCAGGCCGAAACCGGAGGCCAGGTACCGCACAACTTTGGCCCGCTCCAAATCCCGCAGGGACCAGCCGATGAACAAAAACACCACCAGGCCCATGCCCATGGCGGCCAGCTGTTTCACCGATTCCCCGGGATCTGATGTGGCAATGACCGCCATACCCAAGGTGCTCAGGAAAAAGGCGATGGTTTCAATTTCGTAGCCTTTCCGGCGAATGGCGCAGTAAAAGGCAAACAGTAGCCATTGCAGCAGAAAGATGACGGAAAACCCGGTAAAAATACTGACCAAATCTTCAGCCTCTGCTGTGAACATCAGCTGCAGCAGCATAAACAGCTGGAAAAGGCTCAACAGCACCAGAGTGGGCGCCGGATGATAATCCCGCCCGGCTTTGGTGCGCAGGGTGGTCTGATAGGCCTCCTGATTCCGAGAGATTGGCTCCAGGGTCATGTCCAACCCGTTTAGGGAGATCACATCCCCCGGCTCCAGGGCGCACAGGGCGGTGGGCTGGCCGTTGACTTGAATGCCCCCTTTGGAGCCGATATCGCTGATGGTCCAGCTGCCGTCGTCATAGCGGGTGAGTACCGCGTGGCTCCTGGATATGGTGGGCAGGTCAATGACAATGTCGCTGCGCTTATTGCGGCCGATGACATTTTCCCAGTGGGTGATGGGCAGCTGATTGCCGTCGGGCAGGCACAGCCATGCCCAAATTTCCGGCTCCTTCCGGAAGGTCAGCAGACTTTTTCCGCAGCGCAGCAGGAGCAGCAGTGCCAGAACCGGCAACACAAACCGGATGCCGGTGCAGTACAGGGAGCCGAAGTCCGACCGCCCCATGGGTAGCTGCCCCAAGTCGTGGAATAACGTTAAGAAATCCTGCAAAAATCATTCACTTCCTTTCCCGCCTGCCGGGGGTTAGCCCTCCTCCGGCATAATCAGGGCGGCAACGAAATAGCCAACCACCCCCAGGCCGAAGCTGCACAGGGAAACCAGAGCCCAAATCAAGCGAACCACCGTGGGATCCAGGTTGAAGTAGGCGGCCACGCCGCCGCAAACCCCCATTAGCAGGCGGTTCTGCCGGGAGCGGGTCAGTTTTTTGATCATGGCAACAAACTCCTTTCTTCGTACAGTATAGTCAGGATACACGGTTTTTGCCCGATTGTCAAATTAAGAAATTAAGAAGGAGAACAGGCTCCCCGCAGGACGGCAATTTCCCGGGCGTAGCCCGACAAATCGTTTGGGGTCTCCAAAATCATGGGCAGGCCCGACAGCGCCGGGTGGCGCGCCAGAGCGGTCAACGCCGCCAAGCCGATTTCGCCATGGCCCAGGCAGGCATGCCGGTCTTTTTTAGAAAACAGGCTGTGCTTGGAGTCATTGATGTGAATGGCCTTCAGCCGGGGCAGGCCAATGACCCGGTCAAATTCTTCCAGCACGCCGGACAAGTTCTCCGCCAGGTCATACCCCCCATCCCAGATATGGCAGGTGTCCAGGCAGACCCCCAGCAATGGAGAGGGGACGGCAGCCAGAATCTGGGCCAGTTCTTCAAACCTGCCCCCCACCTCGGTTCCCTTGCCGGCCATGGTTTCCAGCAGGACGGGGACGGCAAGGTCCTGGGCCAGAGCGGCCTCCAGGGCCTGGGCAATTTGACAAACGGCAGTGGACAGCCCCTGACCAACATGGCTGCCTGGGTGGAAATTGTACAGGCAGCCAGGCAGCAGGCTGGCCCGGCGGAGATCTTCCGCCAAAACCTGGGCGGCAAACGCCCGGGCCTCCGGATCTTTGGTGCACAAGTTCATGGTGTAGGGGCCGTGGGCAACCACCGGCCCAAAAGAATGGGCGGACATGATCTCCACCGCCGCCTGGGCATCTGCCGGGTCAATGGCTTTTGCCCGGCTGCCCCGGGGATTTCGGGTGAAAAATTGAACCGTATCTGCGCCGATGGAAATTGCGGTGTTTACCATGGCCCGGTAACCGCCGGCGGCAGAAAGGTGGCATCCAAAGTAAGGCATAGGCACGCTCCCAGGTGTGGATTTGGGGTTATCATACCATTTTCCGGCGGGATTCGCAATGTCCTGTTTTCTTTTTTGCCCCGATGTGGTACAGTGGAGCAAAACCGGCGGCAGAAATTTGGCCAACCTTTCAAGATTGTAAGGTTCCCGGCCCAAATTGTAAGGTTAATCGATGGCACGGCCGGCCAGGCCGAGGTAAACTGTAGCCATAACCACAAGGAGGTTACCTGCGATGGCAATTTTAGAGGTTCGCAATTTAAAGAAAATTTACACCACCCGCTTTGGCGGCAATCAGGTGCAGGCCTTGACTGACGTGTCCTTTTCCCTGGAGACCGGGGAATTTGTGGCAGTCATGGGAGAGTCCGGCTCCGGCAAAACCACCCTGCTGAATATTCTGGCCGCACTGGACCGGCCAACTGCCGGTCAGGTGCTGATCAATGGCCGGGATATCACTGCCATTACCCAGGACCGCCTGGCGGCGTTCCGCCGGGAAAATCTGGGATTTGTGTTCCAGGATTTTAATCTGCTGGATACCTTTTCCATTCGGGACAATATTCTCCTGCCTCTGGTCTTGGCGGGCATGCCCCATGGAGAGATGTTCCGCCGCCTGAGCCCGCTGGCTGACCGCCTGGAGCTGACGCCGCTGCTGAAAAAATTCCCCTATGAGGTTTCCGGCGGACAAAAGCAGCGAACGGCAGTGGCCAGGGCGCTGATCACCGAACCGCAGCTGATTCTGGCGGATGAGCCTACCGGCGCATTGGATTCCCGGTCGTCGGAAGAGCTGCTGCGCCTGTTCACCAGGATTAATGAAGGCGGGCAGACCATTGTCATGGTCACCCACTCTGTGCGGGCGGCCAGCCGGGCAGGCCGTGTCCTGTTTATCCGGGACGGGCAGATTTTCCACCAGCTGTACCGGGGAGATTGCTCCGATGATCAGCAGTTCCAGCGGATTTCCGATACCCTGACCATGCTCCAGACAGGTGGTGAGCGCCATGGGTAAGGGGCTTTACCGCAAACTGGCCGTGACCAATTTGGGGAAAAACCGGAAATACTACTTTCCCTACATCCTCTCGTGCACCCTGATGGTTATGCTGCATTTTCTTCTTTGCACCCTGTCCATGAGCTCGGCCTGGGAGGTCATACCAAGTAATGCTGTGCTGTATTCCATTCTGGGCCTGGGCACGGTGGTCATTGAAATCTTTGCCTTGATTTTATTGTTGTACACCAACGGTTTTCTCATGAAGCGGCGGAAACGGGAGTTTGGGCTGTATCATATTTTGGGGATGGAGAAGCGGCACATTGCCAAAGTCCTGTTCTGGGAGACATTGTTTGCCTTTGCCATCAGTATCGTTCTCGGCCTTGTCCTGGGCTGTCTCATGAGCAAGCTGGCGGAGCTGGTGCTGTTTAACCTTTTGCATTTTGAGATTCGCTATTCTCTGGAGTTAATTCCCAGGGCATTTATCCAGACCATTGGGATATTTTGCCTGTATGCGCTGCTGATTCTCGGCCGGGGCTTGTGGCAGATGCGGCGGTCGGATCCCCTGGAGCTGCTCCACAGCACCAGCGTAGGGGAGCGGCAGCCGAAGGCCAATTGGCTGTTGGCGGCCATTGGCATTGTGTTGCTGGGGGCGGGTTATTACCTGGCCTTGACCATTCAGGATCCGGTGGCGGCTCTGGCCTGGTTCTTTGTGGCGGTGATTTTGGTTATCCTGGGCACCTACGCCTGCTTCATTGCCGGCAGCGTGGCGGTGTTGAAGCTGCTGCGGAAGGCCAAGGGATACTACTACAAGCCCCGGCATTTTGTCTCAGTGGGGTTGATGATTCACCGTATGAAGCAAAATGGCGCAGGATTGGCAACCATCTGTATTTTGTCCACCATGGTGCTGGTGATGATTTCCGGCACGGCTAGCTTGTATGTGGGTAACGCAGACATATTGCAGAACCGGTACCCCCGGCACATCAACCTCTCCTACCGGGGGACGGATGCGGATTATGGCATGGCGGTTGCCCAGGAAGCCAGTCAGGCGGCCTTGGCGGAGCGGGGGTTGACGGCGGAAAATCTGCTGGCTTACCGGTATACCACCTTCACTGCCCTGCAATCGGAAGACCGGCTGTATATCGACCAGGAGGCACTCAACAACATCCTCAGCGCCGATGCGGTCATTGGGGTCTATTTAATTCCCTTGGAGGATTACAATGCCCTGGTGGAAGAGCCGGTGGAACTGGCGGATGACCAGGTCCTGGTCTACCTCAACCGGGGCGGGGATTATCCTTACTCCACCCTGACCATTGGGGATACCACCTGCCGGGTTGCCCAAGTGCTGGAGGATTTTCCGGAAAACGGCTGGTCTGACGCCACGGTGATTTCTTCCATTTTCCTGGTGGTGCCGGATATGGAGACGTTGGAAAACCTGTTGTCTTATGCCAATTCTGTTTATGACCGGTATGATTCGGATATGATGGCCATGTACAGCTTTGACATTGACGGGGATAAGGAAACCCAGATCAGCCTGTATGAGGCCATACGGGAATCCACCCGCTACCGGGAGGATGCGGATATTTCCGTGGAATCCCGGGCATATGAGGAGCAGGACTTTTACGCTCTGTTTGGCGGCCTGTTTTTCCTGGGCATATTCCTAGGCTTCTTGTTCCTGGTAGCGACAGTGTTGATCATCTACTACAAGCAGATTTCGGAGGGGTATGAGGATCAGGTCAGGTTCAACACCCTCCAGCAGGTGGGGATGACCAAGCGGGAGGTGCGGAAAACCATCCATTCCCAGGTGCTCACCGTTTTCTTCCTGCCCTTGGTGGTGGCCGGGGTCCATACGGCCATGGCCTTCCCCATGATTGCGAAAATGCTGCTGATGTTTGCCCTGACCAACACGAAGCTGCTTATCCTGACCACCTTAGTCACTTACCTGCTGTTTGCGCTGGTGTACAGCATCGTCTACTGGCTGACATCCCGGTTCTATTACCGCATTGCCAGCACAAAGAGCCATTAACCCTATCCCAAAACGACGCCTCGGGAGCATTTTTTGCCCCGGGGCGTTGTTTCGGCCAAAGGGACAGTTGCCATTATCCTGAAATTTTGCGATCATTATCACAATGATCAATCCTAGGAGGCGGTCTGCTGTGCCCAGGCATGAGTTTGGCATTGTGCCCCAAAAACCAAAAGCACATAAGCGGTATGATCAATATGCGCCGGATAAATATGGCTGTATTTCTGCAGATGATGCCTGAATCAGAGAAATTGCCGGGGAACTGTCCAATGCTGCCGTTTATTGGCATACACTGGCCTGCCCGGCAAACGCATATTGTGGAATTACATTGATCCCACCTACCGCGATGGACGATATGCGGATGGCGGTTGACCATCATGACAATTTGCAAAATTTGAAAACGCTTTTCCAGGAAGCAAAGGAGCAGGGCAATTTTGTGATTCATTTTGGGATATAGGCCATTTCGGTTAGGAGAAACCGGCTTGCCCGATCCAATACATAGAAGGAGAGAGAAAAATGCGAATTGATTTTCGGGAAATTCAGGAAGTGCGCCTGCCGGGCATGAACCATGGCACCGGTGAGATGACAGCAAAGCTGTATACAGATGCGCAGGGGTAAATTATTCCCTGCAAAATTCATCCTGGCGGCTCCATTGGCACACACTGCCATCCCACCATTGACGATATCAATTATATCCTCTCTGGGACAGGGAAAGCAATTTGCGACGGAAAAGAAGAAATGCTATATCCGGCAACTTGCCATATCTGTAAAAAAGGTTCGGTCCATAGCTTGATCAATACCGGGGAGGAAGATTTGGTTATGTTGACCATTGTGGTGGAGCGGTGAACAAAACCGGCCCCCGCGTATCTGCAGGAGGCCGGTTTTTTAGGCATGTACAGGGATATGGTACTCCGGCACAATTCTGGCCAGGATTTCTCTGACTTTCTCGGCATCGTCAGCGGTTGTGTTGAGAAGCTTCAAATTTTCCACCAAAGCCACATCGTCAAAGGGCTGATCTTTGCCAATGTAGATGAGATTATTCTTGGTTTTCCGAATCCCTTCTTCAGACAGCAGCAGCTCCTCAAACAGCTTTTCGCCGGGACGCAGGCCGGTGTAGACAATGGGAATGTCCACATCCGGCTCAAAGCCGGACAGACGAATCATATTCCGGGCCAAGTCGTCGATGCGAACGGGGTCGCCCATGTCCAGGATGAAGATTTCTCCGCCTTTGGCGTAGACCCCAGCCTGCAGCACCAGCAAGATGGCCTCGGGGATGGTCATAAAATAGCGGATAATTTCCGGGTCGGTAACCGTCACCGGCCCACCGGCGGCAATTTGCTTCTTAAACAGGGGAATTACGCTGCCGTTGGACCCCAGGACATTGCCGAAGCGAACGGCCACGTACTCGGTTTTTGACCGCCGGTCTACCATCTGGATGATCATTTCACAGATCCGCTTTGTGGCCCCCATCACGTTGGTGGGGTTCACCGCCTTATCTGTGGAGATCAGTAAGAACCGGCTGGCACCGTATTTGTCTGCCATGTCCGCCACATTCAGGGTGCCAAACACATTGTTTTTCACCGCTTCCCCGGGGCTGTCTTCCATTAGTGGCACATGTTTGTGGGCGGCGGCGTGATATACCAGCTCCGGGCGGTACTGGTTGAACAGGGTATCCAGCCGCTTTCTGTCCCGGACAGAGCCAATACATACCGTGAGGTTTAGCTCCGGATGGGTGCGCAAAAGCTCCTGCTGGATCTCATATGCATTGTTTTCATAGATATCAAAGATAATCAGCTGGGCGGGGTGGAAGGTAGCCAGCCGGCGGCACAGTTCGCTGCCGATGCTCCCACCGCCGCCGGTGACCAGCACCACCTTGCCCTGAACATGAGTGCCGATTTCCCCCAAATCCACTTGCACCGGTTCTCGGCCCAGCAAATCCTCAATTTCCACGTTGCGGATTTGCTGAATGCTGATCTCGCCGTTGGCCAATTGATACAGGCCGGGCAATGTTTTCAGGGAGCACTTGGTCTGCTGGCAGATGGTTAAGATTTCCCGCTGCTGCTTGACGCTGGCAGAGGGGATGGCCAATACAATTTCCTGCACATGGTAACGCTCCGCCACCTTGGGGATGTCGTTTCGGTTACCCACAATTGGCACGCCCCGGAGAAGCTGTCCCTGCTTCCTGGGGGCGTCGTCAATAATGCAAACCACTTTGTTGCCGGAATGCTGGCTACCCTGGAATTCCCGCAGGGCCAGGGCGCCGGCATCGCCGGCCCCAATTAACATGGTGCGCTTTTGCTCGGTTGTTTGTCCCCGGCGGTGGAGTGTACTGCGTGTATACCGGTAGGCCAGCCGGGAGCAGCCGGTTACCGCCGTCAGCAGCAGTGCATTGATAATGGGCAAACTCCTGGGTACAGGTAAATCGGCTAATGCCAGTCCTAAATACTGAACAACCGAAGATACCACAGAAGCGGCGGTAATGCGCAGCAGCTCCCGAGGGCCGGCATATTCCCACAGACTCTTATACAGCCGGAATAACCAGAAAATCACCAGTGTACAAACTGTGTGGACGGGTGCATAAATCTCCAGACTGGTCAAAAACCCGCTGTCCAGCACGGATCGCAAACTCATTTCCATACGAACCAGCAAAGACAGGAAATTGCATACATTGATCAATACGGTGTCCAGAATGACCAGCAGCACAATCCGCAGCAGTTTTGCGTAGTCAAACTCTTTTATTTGCTTCATTTCTTGAACATCTCTTTTATCTTGCGCGCACGTTACGTTGGATTATTGCAGGGCATCGGCAAGCTGTTGCCGGCACGCTTCCAAATCCGGGACCAAGACCGACATACCACGAATAGTGGCATTGTAGTAATTGCCGTCGCCCGGGATGTGGACATTGTCAATTTCCGCACTGGAGAGCATGGGCAGCAGATCCGTTACATAGCCGATGATATCCATGTTGGACATGTCGGTGGTCAGCAGGGGGAAAATCTCGTCCACCAGCTCCAGCGCCTCGCCCAGGCTGATGTTTTTAAACTCATCAATCAAGGCGGTGAGCACATTCCGCTGGCGGCTGGTTCTGCCAAAATCGGAGTCCAGCTTGCGGATCCGGGCGTAAGCCAGAGCCTGTTCTCCATCCAAATGGTTGACTCCCGCCGACAGGCTCCAGCCGTTATTGCTATTGAGGTGGCTGGCCTCGGCGGAGGTGAGTTCGATGTCCACGCCGCCAAGAATATCGATAATTTCGCTGAACCCGGAGAAGTCTACTTCCACGTTGGCATCAATGCTGACGCCGAAATTAACCTCCAAGGTCTCATCCAGGAGGCTCATGCCGCCAATGGCATAGGCGGTGTTCAGCCGGTTATCTTGGTAGCCGCCGGGAATCTGCACGTAATTATCCCGGAGGAAGGAGGCAAGGGTAATTTTATTGGTATCTTTGTTGAAGCTGACAAGAATCATGGAGTCAGATCTGGCCCGGGCTTCTCCAGGGCGCCGGTCCTGACCAATGAGCAGGATATTGACAATGGAATCCTCGGTGCCGATGGCGGTGCCGTCATTCGTGGCCCAGGTGACGTCATCCGGGTTTACTTCCGGCGCCTCAGGACTGCCTGTAACGGTATCGTCCTCAGTGAGCATGGCCGCCTGCTCCGGTGTTAAACGGCTTTCATTGGGGTCAACTCGGTTAATTTTGTTTAGCTTTGTGAATACAAAAATAACAATCGCAACGATTAGCGCCAATAAGACCAGCAAAACACTGAGCAAAATCCATTGCCAAACCCGAAGCTTGGATTTTTTCTTCTTGTTTTGCTGCGGTATATGCTGATGATTCTCCGGCTTTTCGGGTTGAGCACTGCTGGAGAATTTCCCCTGATATTTTTTGCTCATGTGTGCCTCCCTAAATTGTAAAACTAAAAGATACCGCTGAAGGGCATCAATGCCCGGCGGCAATTCGGCATCTTTCCTGTGTAGTATACAACAGGCGCAAAAAAAAATCTAGTTATATCTGCATTTTCTCTTTAAATATATGCAATTTGTCTGATTTTCTTTCCCTGGCCAAGATGGTCATTGACGCGGGGGTAGAAATGCATACGCAATGTTTCCAGCAAATGGTAAATCCAGCGATAAAAAACGGGAAATTCCAAAAAAAATCAGGTAAATTTGTTGCGGAAATCCGAGAAACATGATAAAATGCTCTTCCGGGATAACCAGAACGGAAACGGAGGCAACCAATGATCGATTTGCACTGCCATATCCTGCCTGGCGTGGACGATGGCGCCGACTGCCTGGCCACATCCCTGAACATGGCCCGTATGGCCTGGGCGCAAGGCACCGACCTTATCGTGGCTACGCCCCATTGCTGCCGCCCAGATCAATCCCAGCGTCTTTCTCCGGCCGCGCTTGCTGACCGGCTGGAAGCGCTGAACCGTGCCTTGCGGGATGATGGCAGCCGGCTGAAGGTATTGCCTGGTATGGAGGTGTTTGCCACCCCGGAGTTACCCACTTTGTTGGACAGGGGTGAGCTGGCTAGTCTGGCGGGCAGCCGGTACTTGTTGGTGGAGTTTTTCTTTCCAGAAGCAGTGGATTTTATGGAATTCACCTTTTCTACCGTTGTGGAGCACGGGCTTGTTCCAGTGGTTGCTCACCCGGAGCGGTATGCGGCGGTGCAGGCTAATCCAGAACTGGCAGCGGATTGGTTCCGCCGGGGTGTTATTGTCCAGCTAAATAAGGGCAGTGTCCTTGGTCAGTTGGGTTCTGGGGCAAAAAAAACAGCCTGGTGGCTGTTGCGCCATGGCTTTGCCCATGTGATTGCCAGTGATGCACATACTGCGTTTTTTCGGAATTCTGGTCTTGCCCATGTCCGGGAGACGGTAAGTAACGAGCTTTCCTGGAGATATGCCCAGATATTATTGGAGGAGAATCCCCGCTGCATTGTACAAGACTTGCAGGTGATTCCGGTGGAAGAAGGTTAGACCGACCGCTCGGCGGAGAAGGGAATACGCATGAAAAAACTAAAAATGATTTTGATTCTGCTTCTGATTATACTGACTGGGCTAACGGTGGCCTCTGAGGTTTATCAGAGGACCCAATTGGATACGACTGCGCCGGCGCTCACCTGCGATGAGCAGGTGCTGGAGGTGAGCGTAGAAGCCGAGGAGGCGGATTTGCTCCAGGGTGTTTCTGCTTGGGACAACCGGGACGGAGATATCACGAGTGAAATTATGGTGGATCACATCTCTACGCTAGTGACAGCGGATACGGCCAGAATTACTTACGTGGTGTTTGATCAGGCGGGCAATACGGCAAAACTCACCCGAACCATTCGGTACACGGACTATGAGGCGCCCCACTTTGAACTGACGAAACCCCTTCGCTATACGGTGGGCCAAACGGTGACGGTGCTTGACCGCCTGTCCGCCCAGGATGTGGTGGATGGGGATATTACCGACAACATCCGGATGACCTCCCAAAATCTGAACAACGGGATGGAGGGGATTTATTCCGTCACTTTTCAGGTGACCAACAGCCTGGGCGATACGGCGGTGCTGCCCATCTCGGTGATTATTGAATCCAGCGGCAGGCTGCCGGAGATTCAGCTGCGGGAATATCTCCTTTACCTGAATCAGGGTGATGACTTCCGGCCGGAGAATTATCTGGGCCGGACAACCGACGGCAGCAGCGCAGTGCGGCCCGATGAGGTGGAGATCACCTCGGAAGTGGATACCAGTACCCCT
>DVHJ01000016.1 GCA_018712145.1 Candidatus Faecousia faecigallinarum
TTTCTGCTATTTTCAATTTGCGCAATTTATTATACCTTATCTGGTGCTGTGCGGTGCCTCTATTCTACACCTCGCAGAAGGTTTACACAAAATTGGGGACAGTCTCGCTTTTGCAAAAAGAAACTGGACACCCGCTTCGATACGCATTGTATCAAAACTGGTGTCCAGTTATGGCGGAGATGGAGGGATTTGAACCCCCGCGTGCCTTGCGGCACCTATCGGATTTCGAATCCGAACCCTTCAGCCACTTGGGTACATCTCCAAATTACGGTTTGATTATACCAGAATCCCGGGAAAAATCAACCGGTTTTTCCGGCCCGGCAGGGCGCCGGGCCGGATTCCGGAAACGGGGAAAGTTTAGGCCTTGCCGGCGCAGCCCAGAACGTCAACCAGCTTGTGGCGGACCAGTTCCTTGATGTTGGCCCGGGCGGGCTTCAGGTACTCCCGGGGGTCAAACTTGTCCGGATGAGCATCGAAGAACGCCCGGATGGTGCCGGTCATGGCCAGCCGCAGGTCGGAGTCGATGTTGATCTTGCACACAGACAGCTCGGCAGCGTGGCGCAGCTGATCCTCCGGCACGCCGATGGCGCCGGGCATCTTGCCGCCGTGGGCGTTGATCATGTCCACATACTCCTGGGGCACGGAGGAAGAGCCGTGGAGCACGATGGGGAAGCCAGGCAGCCGCTTGGAAACCTCTTCCAGCACGTCAAAGCGGAGCTGGGGCTTGGTGCCGGGCTTGAACTTGTAAGCGCCGTGGGAGGTGCCGATGGCGATGGCCAGGGAGTCGCAGCCGGTCTTGGACACGAACTCCTCCACTTCCTCCGGACGGGTGTAGGAGGCGTG
Source organism: Candidatus Faecousia faecigallinarum (assembly GCA_018712145.1). Taxonomy (GTDB): domain Bacteria; phylum Bacillota; class Clostridia; order Oscillospirales; family Oscillospiraceae; genus Faecousia; species Faecousia faecigallinarum. The sequence continues at coordinate 844 of DVHJ01000016.1, forward strand.
GCCCTCGGCCACCACCACTTCGTCCTCAATGCCGGCCAGAGTGCCCAGCTCGGCCTCCACCACCACGCCGTGGTCGTGGGCATACTCCACCACCCGCTTGGTGATCTCGATGTTCTCGGCAAAGGGCTTGGAGGAGGCGTCGATCATCACGGAGGTGAAGCCGCCGTCGATGCAGCTCTTGCAGGTTTCAAAGTCAGGGCCGTGGTCCAGGTGCAGGACAATGGGGATCTCCGGGCACTCGATCACGGCGGCTTCCACCAGCTTCACCAGGTAGGTGTGGTTGGCGTAAGCCCGGGCGCCCTTGGACACCTGAAGGATGACGGGGGCCTTTTCCTCCCGGCAGGCTTCGGTGATGGCCTGGACAATTTCCATGTTGTTGACGTTGAAAGCGCCGATGGCGTAGCCGCCGTCATAAGCTTTCTTGAACATTTCGGTTGAGGTTACCAGAGGCATTTGAAACAACTCCTTCTCAATTCGGCGGGGGCCGCCGGTGATTTCATCTCCATTATACCACAAATCTCGTTGATTTCAATTATTATGTTTGCCATTGGCCGGATTTTGTGATATCATTTTCCTGTATGCGGGCTAGTTGCTGCCGCATTTGGTAATTCTATCCTAATTTTTATGGCTTTTTTGGAGGTAAAATCAGAATGTCTAACAAAGCGTTGACCGGTTCTGTCATTATCGGTCAGTCCGGCGGCCCCTCTTCCGTGATTAACGCCAGCGCCTACGGCGTAATCAAAACCGCCCTGGAAAACGAAAACATCACCAAGGTCTACGGCGCCTTCCACGGCATCAAGGGCGTGCTCAACGATCAGCTCATGATCATGGATGAGGAAGATCCCCGGGAGCTGGAAAATCTGCTGTACACCCCCTCTTCCGCTCTGGGTTCCTGCCGGTATAAAATCGCCGATCCCGACGAGGACGACACCGACTACCGGCGGATTCTGGAAATCTTCCAGAAGTACAACGTCCGCTACTTTTTCTACAACGGCGGCAACGACTCTATGGACACCTGCAATAAGATTTCCAAGTATATGAACAAGGTGGGCTACGAGTGCCGGGTGATGGGCGTGCCCAAAACCATCGACAACGACCTGGCCGGCACCGACCACTGCCCCGGCTTTGCTTCCGCCGCCAAGTATATTGCCACCTCCGTCATGGAAGTCTCCCGGGACTGCCAGGTGTACGACGTGGGGATGATCACCATCATTGAGTGCATGGGCCGCCACGCCGGTTGGCTCACCGCCGCCGCCGCTCTGGCCGGGGTGAAGGGGGATGGGCCGGATCTCATCTACCTGCCTGAGGTGGACTTTAACATGGACGCCTTCATCGCCGACGTGAAGCGGATCTATGCCGAGAAGAAGAACTGCATCGTGGCCGTGTCCGAGGGCATCCACTATGCCGACGGCTCCTTCGTCTCCGAGGCTCAGACCTCCGGCACCGACGGCTTCGGCCACGCCCAGCTGGGGGGCCTGGCTGCCCGCCTGGCCGAAGTGGTGAAGGCCGCCACCGGCGCCAAGGTCCGGGGCATCGAGCTGAGCCTGCTGCAGCGCTGCGCCGCCCACTGCGCCTCCGGCACCGACATTGCCGAGTCTTTCCTGTCCGGCAAGACGTCGGTGGAAGCTGCCGTGGCCGGAGAAACCGACAAGATGGTGGGCTTCGCCTGCACCCGGGACGAAAACGGCTACCACTGCCAGCCCAAGCTGTTTGACCTGAGCCTGGTGGCCAACACCGAGAAAAAGGTGCCGGTGGAGTGGATCACCCCCGAAGGCAACTACGTGACCCAGGACTTCATCGACTACTGCATGCCCCTGATCCAGGGGGAGACCGGCATGGCCAAGGAAGACGGCCTGCCCCGGTTCTGCCACCTGAAGCGGGTATTTGCCAAATAATTTCCCTTCCTGACAACGATATGCTCCCTCTGGGAAAGACCGGAAACGGTCAATCCCGGAGGGAGCATATTCCGGCATACCCGGGGCAACCTTGCCACGCGGGCCACAGAAAAAGCAACAACTACCCTTTTGGGCGAATCCACCGGCCAGCGCAAAATGCACCTGCGGTCCAGTGCGGCTACGGGTTTGCCGGGAAAGCCCTTGGGGCGTTCCCGGCAATTTCCCGTTAATCTCTCTCCCAGTTGTGCCAGACGTTCTGGATATCGTCGTCATCCTCAAACAGGTCCAGCATTTTTTCCATGTTGGTTTTGTCCTCTTCCTTCTCCAGCTTCTGATAGTTCTGGGGAACCATTTCCAGCTGGGCAGAGGCAAATTTGTAGCCCTTGGCCGTCAGCGCGTCAGCCACGGCGTTGAAGTCGTCCGGCGCGGTGGTGATCTCAAAGCAGCCGTCCTCCGCCGAAAAATCCTCCGCCCCGGCGTCCAGCGCGTCCATCATCACCGCATCCTCGGTGTAATCCCCGTCTTCGTTGTCGATGAGCAGCACGCCTTTGCGGTCAAAGGACCAGGCAACACAGCCGGAGGCCCCCATGTTGCCGCCGTATTTGTCAAAATGATGGCGGACTGCGCCGGCGGTCCGGTTCCGGTTGTCGGTCATGGCCTCCACCAGGACAGCCACACCCCCGGGGCCGTACCCCTCATAGGTAATGCTCTCGTAATTATCCCCGGCGCCGGCGCCGGCTGCTTTTTCCAGCACCCGCTTAATGTTGTCGTTGGGCATGTTGGCGGCCCTGGCCTTGGTGATGACGGTGGCCAGGCGGGAGTTATTGGCCGGGTCGGCGCTGCCGCCCTCCTTCACTGCCACAATCAGCTCCTTGGCAATCTTGGTAAAGGAGGCGGCCCGCTTGGCGTCCTGCGCCCCCTTGGTTTTCTGAATATTATGCCACTTGGAATGTCCGGACATGAAAATCTTCCCTTCTGTTGTAACTCCCGCTATTGTAGCATAACTCCATCGGTAAAATCAACGGGCATTCCGCTGAAATTCCCGCTTTACAACCGGTTCTGTTCCCCCCATTCGCACATACCGTCCAGAATGGGGAGCAGGGACGCTCCCCGGGGCTGTATTCCGCTTTGGGCGGGATTTGGCCTCCCGGTTGACCAGCCGGTCCGCCTCCAGCGCCTTCAATATGGCGCTCAGGGTTTTGTCGGAAATGCTGCCAATGCCTTTTCATCTCATTAAACCGAACCGAACCAAAGCGCATCAGAATATACAAAACCGCCTGTTTGCCCTGGAGGAAGGGGACGGCAACCTGCTGCGGGGGCATAACCGCGCCCCGGCGCTGCTGATGGCGGCGGAAGGCCAGGGCTTTGGGGATGTGCTGGTTTATTACAACCACCTCCTGGAACACCTGCGGTGGAAGAACCTGGGCCATGTTTTGGCCGGGGGCAACGGCGCGGAATTTCCGCCATGGCAGGAGCTTCCCAAACCGGGAAGCTCCTGCCATGTGTTTCGGGGAATATGTCCAATGGGGAGAAAATTAGTCGGCCAGCGCAATGCCGTAGATAATGGTACCGGTGTACACCACGTCCTTCTTAATGGAAGAAGAACCGGTGAGCACAGGCTTCACCGTCAGGGTGACAGAGCCGTTTTCCGTAAAGGAAGCCAGTTCGGTGCCGTTGACGTTATCCGGCGTGGTTTCCACAACAGTGCCGTCGGGCTTGATGATCTGATAACGCATGGATGCGTTGCTGCCGGTGGCAGTCTTCCCCTCCAGGACCATCTGATCCCGGAACTTATCGGTGCCGGCGATGGTAACGGAGACCTTCTTGCCGTCCAGGTAAGCCACATCCTCGGCGGAAATCACCAGGGGCGCGCCCTCCTTGGTCAGGGTGATGGTTTCCGGAATGACCACGGTGTAGGTGGGGTCATTCTTGTAGTCGAAGGTAATGGCGGTGGACAGGGCCGTGTCGCTATCCTGGTTGAAGCTGGCTGCAGCGGCCGGGGCGGCAAAAGCGCCAACGCTCAGGGCCAGGGCCAGCACGGCGGCGGCAACGTGTTTTTTCTGCATGGGTAATTCCTCCTATATTGCATATGGGTTATCTATTTCACGCCGGGTGGCGTTACTTTTACACCACGATCAGCTCCGCCTGAACGGAAGCGCCGTTTTTCTGGGATTCCGTTTCCGGATCGTAGGTCTGGATGTTGATATACAAGGTATACTCCCCTGCCGTCAAGGCCCGGGTAAGCTCCAGGTTTTCGATGGCGTTCCCCGGTTCTACATAGTCCGAGGCATAGATCTCCTCCCCCTCCAGATAGAGGGAAAAGGCAAAATAGCAGTCATTTTCCTCCGGATTATATAACGTCAGCTGCACTTGCCGCTGTCCCGCAGGAAAGTAAATGGTGCCGTAGCCCGGGATGCGAATGCCGTCCTCCCCTGCAGGCACGGTATATGGGCTATCCCACTGGGCCTGGTTGGCATCCAACACAATCCCTGTTCCGCCGGCAGCGGAATCCCGGCGCCAGAAAAACACCCCCACTGCCAAGGCGATGGCCAGCAGCACTCCGCAGATGACCAAGGTTTTTTTCAAGTTTTGTCTCACCCTTTCACCGGCTTAGCCCGCCGGGCTGCCGGCACTGGCAGTATACCTTCCGGCGGGTTAAGCCTGCTAGCCGGGAAAGGTAAAATTATGGAAAAACCTGGATGGGGCGCGCCGCAAACTTCCCCGGATTCCCCCGGAATCCGGGAGAATCCGGGGTTGCTATTTTCCCCGGCTCCCTGTATAATGGTTGGTGCTGACATCAGGGCGCCGCAGCCCCACTTTTTCTGTCCATCGCCAGCCGTTTGCTTTGGTTTTACGGTTTGCCGGCGGCAGAAAAGCGGCCCGTTTGCGGCTGCCGCAAGAAAAAGGAGACTGGCTATGAAAAAACTGACTGTGAAAAAGGGCGCTTCCTGTATGGCCTGCCTGGAATGCGTCCGCGCTTGCTCCACGGCATTTTACAAAGAATTCCATCAGGATAAATCCTGCATCCAGATCGTGGAGAAAAACGGCGCCGTGAAACCCAACGTGTGCGTACAATGCGGTAAATGCGCCAAAAATTGCGAGGCCGGCGCCATCACCCAGAACCCCAAAACCGGCGTGTACATGATCAACAAAAAGCTCTGCACCGGCTGCGGCAAATGCGCCGAGGTCTGCCCCTTCCATGTGATCGTTCCGCCGGCCGTGTCCGGCGGTCCTGCCTCCAAGTGTATCGCCTGCGGCATCTGCGTCAAAGCTTGTCCCATGGAGATCCTGGAAATCGTGGAAAAATAAGGCTGTTTTGCCGGGCGGGAGGACCCGCCCGGCCCCCTATATTGCTCATTTATCTTCGGGGAGCCGGACGTTCCGGCTGAGATTGGGCGGAGTGACCGCGCCCTCAACCCGGGTACCTGATGCGGGTAATGCCGTCGTAGGAAAAGATTATGCGCCCGCATGCCACAGCTGTGGCTACGGGCGCGTTTTTTATTTGGAAAGGATGAACAAAAAGCATGTCAACTAACCAACAGGCATTCCACCACCGGGTGCGCACCCTGTGCGAATGCGCCATCATGGTGGCCTTGGCCACCGTCCTGAGTATGATTAAAGTGTACGACGCGCCATACGGCGGGTCGGTGACCCTGCTGTCCATGGCCCCCATCATTGTGCTGTCCATGATGGGGGGGATAAAGGTCGGTTTGGCCGCCGGCTTTGCCAACGCTCTGGTGCAACTGCTGCTGGGCCTAAACAACGTGGCTTGGGTGCCCACCGCCTGGGGCATTGTGCTGTGCATTGTGCTGGACTATCTGCTCCCCTTTACCGCGCTGGGGCTGGGCGGGATGTTCCGGCGGGTGCGTTTCACCTCCAGAACGGCGGCCAATACCATTTTTGCCGCCCTGCTGGGTACGGTGGTGGTCACCGGGTTCCGGTTCCTGTGCCACATCGTCTCCGGCGCGGTAATCTGGTATTCTCTAAACCTGGAGTGGTATGCCGGTGATCCGGCCCACATCGTTCACCAATACGGGCCCTGGCTCTTCTCCCTCATCTATAACGCCACGTTTATGGTGCCGGAGATCCTGGAAACCTGCATTGGCGTTCCCCTGCTCTGCCTGGGGCTAAAGAGAGTGAACTGGTAATCCGGAAAAAACTTTGACATTTTCCCTGCCGTCGGCTACAATAGGCAAGCAACCAGGTCGGACAGCCGCGGGGGGAGGCCGAAAGGCCCCCCGTGAGGAAAGTCCGGGCTCCACAGGGCAAGGATAACGGGTAACGCCCGCCGGGGGTGACCCCAGGACAAGTGCAACAGAGAGATACCGCCTCCCCTGGGAGGTAAGGGTGAAAAGGTGCGGTAAGAGCGCACCCGCCTCATGGAGACATCGGGGCGCTGTAAACTCTATCCGGAGCAACACCGTGTGTGGGACAATGGGCTGGCCCGGCCGTCCCCAAGAGGTGGCTGGAACCCGGGAGCAATCCCGGGTCTAGATAGATGGCTGTCAGAACAGAACCCGGCTTACGGACCTGTGTAGCAAACCGCCCCGAAGTCCCATGGAGGACTCCGGGGCGGCATTTTTCCCGGCGGCATCCCGCCCCTGACAAACCCGGACGCTTTCCCGTCTTTCCCATGTCATCGCGAACCGGTGAGTTGCCATGCGGATACCTTGCCCCCTTTTGCATGTCATTGCAAACTACCGCCTTGCACACGTAGCCACGCTTCTGTCTTCTGCATGTCATTGCGAGGAGCGAAGCGACGTGGCAATCCGCTTCCCCGCAGAAAATGGTGAGAAGAAATCGCACTTGGGGCGAATTCGTAGCCGGTTACGGATTTGCCCAAAGTGTTGCTTTCCGTTTTGTGCTGCCGCAGAGGAACGGATTGCCACGTCGCGGTGCAGCCGCCCCGCTCCTCGCAATGACAGGCAAAAGACTGTAGGGTTTCTGCGGTTGCAAGGCGGTGGTTCGCAATGACATGCAGAAGACAGAGGCGTTGCTGCGGTTGCAAGGACGCAATGACATGCAAAAGGCGGGTAGCTGTGCGCGGGGGCAAGGACGTTTTCGGCAGCACCCCGGCAGTACCCCGGCATTATGCGTACACGCGCCAATCTTCTGCATGTCATTGCGAGGAGCGAAGCGACGTGGCAATCCGTAACCCCGCAGAAAATGGTGAGAAGAAATCGCACTTGGGGCGAATTCGCAGCCGGTTACGGATTTGCCCTAAGTGTTGCTTTTCGTTCTGTCCTACTGCAAGGAGAACGGATTGCCACGTCGCGGTGCAGCCGCCCCGCTCCTCGCAATGACAGGCAAAAGACTGTAGGGTTTCTGCGGTTGCAAGGCGGTGGTTCGCAATGACATGCAAAAGACAGAGACGCTTTCGCGAGTGCAAGGACGTGTGCAGGGGTGCTGCCATGGATAACCGGCCGCCTGGCGGCGCATGGAAAAGGGCCTGCTGCAAAGGAATTTGCAGCAGGCCCAAGGGGAGAGAAAAATTACTCAGCGTGATCCACAGAGTACATATGCTCGATGAGATCCAGCACCTTGTTGGAGTAACCAACCTCGTTGTCGTACCAGGACACAACCTTCACGAAGGTATCCGTGAGGGCGATGCCGGCCTTGGCGTCGAAGATGGAGGTGCGGGGATCGCCCAGGAAGTCGGAGGAAACCACAGCCTCATCGGTGTAACCCAGAACGCCCTTCAGCTCGCCCTCAGCGGCGGCCTTCATGGCGGCGCAGATCTCGTCATAGGTGGCGGGCTTGGCCAGGTTCACCGTCAGGTCAACCACGGACACGTCCAGGGTGGGCACACGCATGGACATACCGGTGAGCTTGCCGTTCAGCTCGGGGATAACCTTGCCCACGGCCTTGGCGGCGCCGGTGGAGGAGGGGATGATGTTGCCGCTGGCGGCGCGGCCGCCGCGCCAGTCCTTCTTGGAGGGGCCGTCCACGGTCTTCTGGGTGGCGGTGGTGG
>DVHJ01000017.1 GCA_018712145.1 Candidatus Faecousia faecigallinarum
CTGCGCTTTGCAATACCCGCCCATTCTGAATATAGGTAATATCATCTGTACATTTGTCCAAATCAGAAGTAATATGTGTAGAAAACAGAATAGAACATTTTTCGCTTTTCACAATTCTCCGGAAAATATGAAGCAGTTCCTCACGGGATACCGGGTCCAGACCAGAAGTCGGTTCATCCAAAATCAGTAACTCGGCATGATGGGACAATGCCAGTGCAAGCAGGTATTTTACTTTCATTCCGTTTGAAAGTTCTTTGAATTTTTTACTTTCATTCAAAGCAAAACGCTTGATATATTTTTGATACTGCTCCTCATCCCAGTCCGTGTAAAATTTTTGAGTAACAGCCGTAATAGTAGAGAGCTTCTTCAACGGATAAAAGTCAATCCCACCAAACACAACGCCTATGCGTTGCTTGCACTCTTTTTCATACTGATAGAAATTCTTTTGGAACATGGTGACATTCCCACTTTCTGGCGACACCATGTTGAGAATAGCCTTTAAGGTTGTACTTTTCCCCGCTCCGTTTTTACCAATCAGCCCCATAATACGGTTAGGCGCAAGAGAAAAGCTGACATTTTCCAGAGCAAATCCGGGGTAGTGCTTATTGATACTCTGGACGCTCAATACAGCTTCCATTATTTTTTCTCCTTTCCGTCTTGTGTATCTGCCATATTCAAAGCAGTTTTGAATAATTGAGCAATACCCAGAAAAAAATCTTCTTTCATCAGTGCAATTCCCGGATGTTCCGGTTCTTCATCCCCTAAAACAGCTAACATATCTCCGGGCTTAATTTTGAATACATCTCTGGCCTGCTTGGGAAGTACAATCTGACCGCGTTCACCCACGCGAACGGTTCCGAATATGTGCTTACCCTTGGGCGGTATGCTTTCGCCAGTCTGCTCCTGGTCGTAATGGATTAGGTCGTCGAGTTCCACATTATACAGTTTGGCCAGCGCGTCACAATTCAGAATGTCGGGTACTGATTGGCCGGCTTCCCATTTTGCAACAGCCTGCCTTGAAACACCAATTCGCTCTGCAACCTCTTCTTGGGAAAACTTATTAAGTTGTCGCAGTGTAGTCAAGTTGCAGGCGATATTACTTTTCTGCATTTTCATACTTTTCACACCCCTAACCTCATTATACTCTTGACTTTTTAAAAGTTCTACCAACAATAGCATACAAAAAATGTTATGTTTGGTTGCGCAAACATATATCTTTATTTAAAAATTACAGAATGGTGGGCTGCTGCCGATCAAATTCTTGTGTTACTTTATCGCACATGAGCATTGACTGACAGACACCTCAAGGCGTTCTGCCATGCGAATGAGCGCATCCGCGTCTGGAACGGATAAACCGTTTTTCCATTTGGAAACAGTCTGCCGGGCAACATTTAGTTTTAATGCCATTTCCTATTGGCTTATTCCTTTATCATTACAGAAATGCTTTATATTTTCATTTATCATTTTTGCGTTCCTGTCTGCTGCGGTAGTTACACCATAATGATCCAGATAGGCCGCTTCTGAAACAAGCAACGGGAATTAACATGGGGAAAATGTAGGCTGAAAACACCGGCATGGTAAAAATAATCGCGGCGATATGGCGATTATTGCGCCAGTTCGCCGCTTGATTGTTGCCAGCGCCGGGCGGCGCTTCCTGTTTTCGATTTCCCGGAGAAGAAGGCTTGCGCCGGGACAGTGGGTATGCTACACTACCGGCAAGAACCAATTGCGCCTGTCCACATGCTTGCCGGGCAGCGCGGGAAGGAGACGATGATGGCCATTGCCCACGTTGCCCAGCCGGAATACCTCCCGGTGGCCCAGGGACTCCGCCTTTGCCGGATCGCCGGGGCGGAGGGCGCCGAGGAATACCGGATTGAACAGGCGGAAAACGGGCAGTATGTTTCTAGGGGAGCGGTATGCTTCAGCCAGGAGCGTTTCTGCCTCCCCCCGGCTTGCCCCCCAGATATCCGCCGCCAGGTGGCAGGCATACTGATCAAGCGGGCAGCTTCCCTGGGTATGCCCTGGCTGATGGCAGAAGGGAAGAGCCCGCTGCTGGAAGCGATGGGGTTTGCGCCCTGCCCCGGGGAAACCGGCCGGTACCGCCTGCCCCTGATCTCCCCGGGACAGCCGGAACTCTCCCCCTATGTGCCGGAGGATTGCCCGGCGTTAATCCGGCTGTTTACCGAAACCGTACACAGCGTCTGCGCCAGGGACTATACCCCGGCGCAATTGGCTGCCTGGACTGGCGGCGCCAGCGTCCAGAGCTGGGGGCCGAGCCTCCTGGCCCATGATACTCTGGTGGCCCGGCTGGCAGGCAAAATTGTGGGCTTCGGCGATATGGCCGAAGCCGGTTATCTGGACAGGTTGTACGTCCACCGGGATGCCCAGGGCCGGGGCGTGGGCAGAGCGCTGGTTTCCGCCCTCCAGGCCCGCAGCGGCTGCAGGCAGTTTACCGTCCATGCCTCAGAAACTGCCCTGCCGTTTTTCCAGGCCATGGGGTATCGAATCCTCCGGCGCCAGACGGTGGAGCGGGCCGGGGTGCGACTGCACAACTACCACATGGCGTTGGCTGTGGAACATTAAACCAGTTTCTCTGCCTCCAGGGCTTTTTCTCCGTCGATTTGATTCAGCCGGATGGCGATTGCCTCCATTTGCCGGTCAGTGCTGGCAATGACTTCTGCGCACTGGCGCAACTCTTCCTCAATCCCCTGGGGGATCTGTTCCGAGGATTTGTAGTGGAGCTCATGTTCCAGGCTGGCCCAGAAATCCATGGCGATGGTGCGAATCTGGATTTCTACCCGCACGGCTTGCCGGGATTCGGACAGGTACACCGGAACCTGCACCACCAGGTGCAGGCTGCGGTAGCCGTTGGGCTTTGGGTTGCGGATATAATCCTTCTCCTGGAGCAGGGTGACATCCGACTGAGCCACCAACATATTGCGCACCGCGTAGATGTCGGAAATATATGGGCAAATCACCCGCACCCCAGCCACGTCGTTTAAGTTTCCCATGATCGAATCAATGGATAGGGGCTTGCCTTGGCGGCGCAGTTTACCGGCGATGCTGGCCGGTGTTTTTAGCCGGGTTTTTACCGATTCGATGGGGGTGCGCATCCCCCGCACCCGGTGCTCCCGGTTTAAAATATCCAGCTTTGTAGAAATTTGTTTGATGCCGCCCTCGTATAGTAGCATAAGTTGCTGATACTGAGTGGCAAAGTTCAGCAGCTCCTCCTGGCCGGCGGACGGCATAGGCGAAACGCGCTTGTCCATGGTGATTCTCCCTTCCTCCTTTTTTACACAGCAAGAATCTTTTTGTTTATTTTACCAAAACTTACAGATATAGTTGTGACAAAACGGTGAATTTTTCTGAAAGTGACGGAATTTTTAACCAAACCGGCAAAAGTCTTGCAAAACCCCCCGATTGTGTTATAATAATCGAAAATACACCAGCTTAAGCGACAGGAGGTACAGCGCATGGCGCAGTGTTTGTTTTGCCGGATTGCGGCCGGGGAAATTCCTGCCCAGAAAGTATATGAGGACGATGCCGTACTGGCTTTTCGGGACATCAATCCTCAGGCTCCGGTACACATTCTAGTCATTCCCAAGGCTCATGTGGAAAGCGCCGCCTGCATTACCCCGGAAAACAGCCACCTGGTTGCCCGCTGCTTTCAGGTGATTGCCCAGCTGGGCAGCCAGCTGGAGGGAGGCTTCCGGGTAGTGAGTAACTGCGGACCAAACGCGGGGCAAACGGTGCCCCATCTACATTTTCACCTGCTTGGCGGCGCTCAACTGGCCGTGCAAATGGCCTGAGCGGCAGTCACCCTGTTTACGATTCCGGCTGTCCAACGCCGCCAGTTTCAGAAAGGATAATTTTGATCATGGAAACCGAGCTGAAGCCCAATGAGGGCAAAAAGGGAATTATCACCGTAGACGGCGCCCAATACCTGCGCCTGCCCATCCGCACCCATTTGATCACTGATGAAGACAATATCTGCGATGTGGCTCAGCAGTACAGCCAATCTCTGCTTCAGCCGGGGGATGTGCTGTTTATCTCGGAAAAGTGCGTAGCCTGTACCCAAAAGCGCGCCATCCCCATGGAGGAGATCAAACCCAGAAAGCTGGCCTATTTCCTCAGCAAATATGTGACTAAGACCCCCCACGGCATTGGCCTGGGCATGCCGGAAACCATGGAGTATGCCCTGCGGGAGTGCGGCACCCTGCGGATTTTATTTGCTGCCTTCATCTCCGTGATTGGCAAGAAGCTGTTCCGCAAGAAGGGCTGGTTTTATGCTGTGGCTGGGTATAAAGCCCGCTCCATTGACGGCCCCTGCCACAATACGATTCCTCCCTATAACCACTATGTGGTGCTGGGGCCAACCAAACCGGAAAAAGTGGCCCGGGACATTCAGGCCCGCATTGGCTTTCCCGTTTGCATCGTGGACATCAACGATCTGGAGGGTCAGATTCTGGCCGTTTCGGACAAGTCCCTGGATAAGAAACTCTATGCCCGGATTCTCCAGGATAATCCCCTGGGTCAGGACGACCAGCAGACCCCAATGGGTATTATCCGCCGGGTACAGTGAGATGGTAAATGGCAGGGCCGTGTCTCAACGTAGCAATTGAGGCAGGGCCCTTTTTCCACACGTTTGTTTTCCCCGGGAGGAACTGCGATGAAGCTGTTGTTCACCGGCTTTGCCCCATTCGGCGGTCTGGAAAGCAATCCGTCCTGGGACTGCTTGAAGATGCTGCCCAGCCAGCCCGGATGGTTTACGGCGTGCCTGCCCGTCTCCTTCCGGCGGGGGCCGGAGGCGCTGATGGCGGCAGTGGAACGCTGCCGGCCGGATGGCGTGGTGTGCTTCGGACTGGCGGCCAGCCGGACAAAAATCACCCCGGAAAAGGTGGCGGTCAACTTTGCCCACGCTCGGATTCCGGATAACGATGGAGCCCAGCCCCAAAATCTGCCTTTGGACCCCAGGGGCCCGGCGGCTTACTTTTCCACCCTGCCTGTGCTGGACATGGTAGAGGCGCTGGAAGCAAAAAATATCCCGGCGGAACTGTCCCTGTCCGCCGGGTCATATGTCTGTAATGCGGTAATGTACCGGCTGCTGGCCTGGGCCACTCCCCGGGGAATCCCGGCGGGCTTTGTCCACGTGCCGGGAAACTTGCCGCCGGCGGCGCTTTGCCAGGCGGTGGAAATCATTGCCCATATGCTATAGTCACCAGAACCGGGCGCTCCACCGGCGAATGCCCAGGAGATACAACACCGCTGCCGCCAGGCTCAGGGCGCTGGTTGCCCCGTCCATCCACTGGGGATAATTGGGGAGGAAAGCTGCCCACAGGAAGCACCCCGCCGTCAAAAAGCACAGGGCAGCCAGGAGAAAGAGCCTGGGCAGAATGTAGCGCCGGAACCCTGCCGGATTCCGGCAGGCCTCTGGCGGGCAGTGCTTGGGGTAGAGGAACATCCGGGGCCGTAGTGCCCCCTGCCGCCGGAGGGCAAAGCCGGTGCCCAGGGCGTAAATGCCACACAGAAGGAAACAGGCCAGAAGCAAAGCGTCGAGAATCTGATCCATCCCAATCTCCTCCTTTGCTTTTTGCCATTATATCAGTTTTCGCCGGCAATTGCAAGAACCACTTCCCCTTGCCGGGAACATCAGATGGAGGAGTCATACATGCCAACCTTACAAGATGAAATCCGCCGCCGCCGGACATTTGCCATCATCTCCCACCCGGACGCAGGTAAAACCACGCTGACTGAGAAATTTTTGCTCTACGGCGGGGCCATTGCCCAGGCCGGTGTGGTGAAGGGGAAGAAAAACCGCCGGGCCGCGGTGTCGGACTGGATGGAAATTGAGAAGCAGAGAGGGATTTCTGTCACCTCTTCGGTGCTCCAGTTTCAGTACGAAGGATTTTGCATCAACATTCTGGACACCCCCGGCCACCAGGATTTTTCTGAGGATACCTACCGCACCCTCATGGCGGCGGACTCCGCCGTGATGGTCATTGACGGCAGCAAAGGTGTGGAAGCCCAAACCCGAAAGCTGTTTAAAGTGTGCGCCATGCGCCACATTCCCATTTTCACCTTCATCAACAAAATGGACCGGGAGGCCAAGGACCCCTTTGACCTGCTGGAGGAGCTGGAGCGGGAGTTAGGCATTGAAACCTACGCCATGAACTGGCCCATGGGCTCCGGCAAGGCCTTCCAGGGGGTCTATGACCGCCAGGCCAGCCGCCTGCTGTTTTTTTCCGCCGGAGCGGCCGGGCGGAACCGGGCCGACCAGGCGGAAATTGACCTGTATGCCCCGGCGACCGCAGAGCTGATCGGCGACGGCCGCCAGCGGCAGCTCATTGACGATGTGGAGCTTTTGGCCGCCGGCCGGGAATTTGACTTGGCGGAGGTGCAAAGCGGGCGGCTTAGCCCGGTGTTTTTCGGCTCGGCCTTGACCAATTTTGGCGTGGAGCCGTTTTTGGAGGCCTTTTTGAAAATGACTCCCCCGCCCCTGTCCCGGGTGGCGGACTGCGGGGTGATCGATGCGTTTTCCCCGGATTTTTCCGCATTTGTCTTTAAAATTCAGGCCAACATGAATAAGGCTCACCGGGACCGGCTGGCTTTTTTGCGGATTTGCTCCGGCAAATACCAGCGGGAGGCGGAAGTTTTCCACGTCCAGGGTAACCGGAAGCTGCGGTTGAGCCAGCCCCAACAGCTCATGGCGGCGGAGCGGGAGATTGTGGACGAGGCTTACGCCGGGGATATCATCGGCGTATTCGACCCGGGGATTTTCTCCATCGGCGATACCATTACCGTCCCCGGGAAAAAGTTCCGGTTTTCCGGTATCCCCACCTTTGCCCCGGAGCATTTTGCCCGGGTCTCCCCCAAGGATTCCATGAAGCGCAAGCAGTTCCTCAAGGGTACCCAGCAGATCGCCCAGGAGGGCGGCATTCAGATTTTCACCCCCCCCAACTCCGGTATGGAAGAAGTTGTGGTGGGCGTGGTGGGCGTTCTGCAATTTGACGTATTCGTCTACCGGATGAAAAACGAGTACGGCGTGGAGCTGCGGATGGATCACCTGGACTATGAGGAACTGCGCCTGATTGACCACTACCCCGGGGATCTGCAAGAGTTGAATCTGGGCTCCGACGCGGAACTGTTGGAGGATTACCGGGGCCGGAGCCTATTGGTGTTCACCAGTTTTTGGGCCATTGATTTTACCTGCCGCCGGAATCCGGGGTTGAAACTGTCGGAAATTGCGGTGGAGCAGGGCGAACGCTAGGACAGGAAAACGGTTGTATTCCCGGGGGCGGTGTGGTATACTGTCAGAAAGACAACTTGACCTGCCTGTCAGGGTAGATTGGGAGGATGGTTATGGAAGAATCGGTTCAGCAGTTCCGCTCTGCATTTCACGGGTTCAATCGGGAAGACGTGGTTCGGTTTATTGAGGAAATGACTGCCCGGCATTATGGGGAAGTCAGCCGGCTGCAAGATGATTTGCGCCGCGTCCAGGCGGAACTGGATGCCCGGCAGGAGTCCAGCCTGTTGACGGAGAACGAAACCCTCAAAGGGGAGAAGGCCGGGTTGGAGGCGAAAAACGCCGAATTGCAGGCCCAGGTAGAGGCATTGGAGGCCCGGCTCACCGATCCGGAGCCCCCGGATGGGTCCACCGACTGGACCTCGGAGGAACTGGCGGCCTACCGCCGGGCGGAGAGCGTGGAGCGTCAGGCCAGGGAACGGGCTGCCCACATCTGCCGGCAGGCCGACAGCCTGGTGGCGGGCCTGGCCGCCCGGATGGATAGCAGCCACCAAAACATGACCGACGCGGCCGAAGCGTTGGGTAAGGCTCTGGACGGCTTGCAGGCCGCTTTGGATTTGGCCCAGGCTACCCTCCACGACGGGGCAGAGGCATTGCGCCAGCTCCACCCGGACGAAAGCGCCGGAGCATAACTTTCCCGGGCTGAAGCAGGATGTTTCGGCCTGGACGAAGAACGCCGGGTACGTATCTGGCAAAGATTGGGAGGAATATCCATGTCAACCATTACTGTCGCCATTGCCGGCTTGGGTAGCCGGGGCCAGGATGCTTACGGCGCGGCTTTGGCCCGGATGCCCCGGCGTGCCAAGGTTACCGCCGTGGCCGACCCGAACCCGGAGCGGGTGCAGGCTGCCGCCCAGCTGTTTGGCCTAAGCCCCGAGCAGTGCTTTTCCACCGCTGAGGACATGCTGGCCCAGCCCCGGCTGGCCGATGCCGTGCTGATCTGTACTCAGGACCGGCAGCATGTGCCCCAGGCCACGCTGGCCCTCCGCCAGGGATACCACGTACTGCTGGAGAAGCCCATTTCCCCGGATCTGGAGCAGTGCAAGGCGCTGCTGGCAGTGAGCCGGGAGACCGGCCGGAAGGTGGCGGTATGTCATGTGCTCCGCTATGCGCCCTTCTACCGGAAGGTGAAGGAAGTGCTGGATTCCGGCGTGCTGGGCCGGCTGATCACGGTGATGGGGATTGAAAATGTGGGCTACTGGCATCAAGCCCACAGCTTTGTCCGGGGCAACTGGCGCAGGAGCGATGAGACCTCCCCCATGTTCTTGGCCAAATGCTGCCATGATATGGATCTGATGGTCTGGCTCACCGGGAAAACCTGCCTGCGGCTGTCCTCCTTCGGCAGTCTTGCCCACTTCCGGCGGGAAAATGCCCCGGCCGGCGCCGCCCAGCGGTGCTTGGATGGCTGTCAGGCCAAGGCCAATTGCCCCTATGATGCGGAGAAAATTTACATCACCAACGAAAAAACCGGCGTCGCCCATGGCCACACCGGTTGGCCCTGCGACATTCTGTCCATGCACCCCACGGAGGCGTCTATCCGCCAGGCCATCCAGACCGGGCCCTATGGCCGGTGTGTCTATTTCTGCGACAATGACGTGGTGGATCACCAAGTGGTGAACCTGGAGATGGAGGACGGCCTCACCATCAGCTTCACCATGTCCGCTTTTACTGCCGGCGGGGGCCGGTACACCAATTTCATGGGTACCCAAGGGGACATGATTGCGGACATGGCCAAGAATACGGTGACTGTCACCCCCTTCGGCGGCAAGCCCACGGTATATGACTTCAACTTGTCCAAGGAGCGGATGTCCGGCCACGCCGGGGGAGACAGCGTCCTGCTCACCGAGTTTTTGGACTACATCGAGGGCAAGGATTGCCCCGGCATCACTTCCCTAGAGGCCTCTCTGGAGAGCCATTTTATCGCCATTGCCGCAGAGGAATCCCGGCGGCAGGGCGGTGCCTGCCTGGATATGGCCCAGTTCCGGTAACTGCCGGAAAACCCAGCGGGCCTGGTGTGAAACGGAAAGTTTTACGCCAGGCCCGTTTTTTGATGCGCCCGGCAGCGCGCTTTAGTTGCGCAGACACGCGGCAAGTTTCTGCAAGGAGAACGGATTGCCACGCCACTTAAGCGCACTGGCTCGCAATGACATGCAAAAACTTGGCCGGTGTTTGCGTTGGCAAGGGGAAATGCGGAAGGTGGTGGGGCAGCAGTTACTACTCCTTCTTTTGAAAGTGTAACATCAATTTAACAATTACAGGATTCGACTTGTTCGCCAAATTTTCTGCGCGTGTTTTCGGAATTATGAACAAATTTTTATAAACCAGTTGCAATTTTAAAAGTAGTGTGCTATGATAAATTTGGTTTCAGAAGAAGTTTTTGTTAAAATTCAATGGAATTTACCGGGAGCCGGTGCTGCTTTGCCAAGGCAGGCAACAGAACCATTTTTCTACTGTGGGCAAATGCTGGGAAACCGGGCCCTGAGCGGGGGCGCGGCGGGCAAAAAGAAAGGGGGATCATCTGGCAGCGGCGGCGCACCCTGGTAAACCGGCGGCTTTTGGAACCGGAACGCGGAGGCGCTCCGGGCGGGCGCTTCTCAGGAACCGCTGAATAAATTGTCTCCGGCTGTGGCCGGGCCTTTTGCCCCGGCTGACCAGGGGAAAAACCGGGAAATCCGGCCGGTGTGCCCCTGTTTTCCCCACGGAAAGGCGGGCCAAAATTCTTTGCCCACGGCGTGTGCCAATTTCATCAGAGGTTCCCGAACGTATTTTCTGATATTGAAAGGAGTTTCGAGGGATTTATGAACGCAAAATTACGTTACCGCTTGCTCAGCACTTTGGTGGCGCTGTGCATGGTCCTGGTCCTCTTCCCGGCGGTTGCCCTGGCCGCGGAAGGCGATGTGGCTCAGATTGGGGAGATTACATATCCCACGGTTGATGCTGCTATTGAAGCCGCAGAAGACGGCGACACGATTGTGCTGCTGTCGGATGTAACGGCTACCAAGACATTTTACAAGTCTCTTACCTTCACCGGTGGCTATACCCTGAACATGGATGTGTATGGTTGGCGGTATAACGGTGACTTGGTTTTTGACGGTGCTAACTTTAACATCAATTCTGGTGAAACCTCTGCTGTTGCCAATAATGGCGAGGCAGGCCGGTGGTTTACCATGGTGTTAGGCGGTTCCATCACAGCCAGAAATTCCGCAAATGTCACCTTTACATTTGATTCGGGTTATGCAGATCCTAATTTTGAAAATAATAAGCGCACAAACTGTGCGATCTATGCTGGCAGCGGTGGCGTTACCATCAATGTAGAAAACGGATCTACAATGAAGATTTACGGGAAAAATACCAGTGGCGTAGCTGGCCAAGGCATTCAGCTTGATTCAACAGCTAACACCGGTATTTTTGTCACGGGAAACAGCGAATTTTTGATTGATGGAACCAACCGTGGCTATGTAAACAGCCCGACGATTTATGTGGAAGATTCCACCTTTACTGTGCAAAATTGTACTGCTAATGCTTCAAACGGCGGCAACTTTACGGCGATTAACTCTAAAGTCAATTATTTGAATAACGCCGGACACGGATTATCGGCGGATAATGTTGTAATTCAAAATTCTCAGTTGACGGCTGACAACAATGGTTACCGTGGTATCAGCATAAACGGCGGCGAACTTCAGGTGGACTCTACCTCCACAGTTACCGTGACCAGAAATTCTTGGGGCGGCGACTATGCTGGCCTGAAATTGACCTCTGGCGCTAACGGCTTGGTTAAGGCGGGGGCTGTGGTCACCATCACCGATAACTATTGCAGCGGCCTGTCCAACAACGGCACCCTTGTTTTCCAGGAAGGCGCAAAGCTGACCATCATGGACAACGTTAACGAGCAGGGCGGTGCCAATGGCAGCCACGGCGGCGGCATATATAACTCTGGTTCCAGCGCTAGCCTGACCCTGCCCTCCGACACGGTGATTTACAACAACCACGCCCTTACTGACGGCGATGATATCTATAACAGCGGTACCATCACCTTCGGCAAAGTTGGCGCCGACTGGGTCCTGGATGACTGCAACCAGATGATCGACGGCTGGTATGACGATTCCGCCGACGCCCGGTGGGAGGCCCATGCCGACACCGAAGCAGGCGAAACCAACCACATTGTGGAATTCACCACCTTCGACGAAGAGACTGGCCTAGCTACGGTCACCGGTCTGACTGCCCTGAAAGCTGCCCATGGCGCGGAGGGCAAGGACAAGACCAGCTATCCCGGCCTGGACAAGGTCATTGTCACCGAGGGCGAGGACGGGATGCTTGTGGATGCGAAGGAAGATACCGCTGCCGCTGGCGACACCGTGAACTTCAAGCTGACCACCAACGTGCCCGACGACCTGCTCAACTACATCAATCTGCCTGATGTGGATGATCCCTCTGTTGTCAACGTCTTGGCTGACGAGCCGGTGCGGGGCTCCTACCAGTTGGTTGTCCACGACCAGATGGATGATGAACTGGTGCTCGATCCCGAGAGCATTGTGGTGACGTTGGGGGTGAACGATGTGCTTATCCCGGTGGACCAGTACACCGTTGCCTATGATGTTGCCCACGATGACGGCACCATCTGCGATTTTGAGATTACCCTGGACCTGGTTAACCTGTATGAGATGGGCGCAATCACCGAGGAGGACATTGACAATGCCACCGACATCACCGTGACCTACACCGCCACCCTGGCTGAGGATGCCACTGCCGGTGCATATCTCAACACCGCATGGGTCACCTATCCGGAAGGCGAGTCTGAGAAAGACACCGTCAAGGTTAAGACCTACGGCATCAGCATCTTCAAGTATGATCAGGCCCTTGGCGTTGACGGCGAGAATGCCGGTCTGGCCGGCGCGGAGTTCGCTCTCTACGGTGCGGACGATGTGACCGTGGCTGAGGAGGATGGCACCGTGACCGTGAACCCGGATGCTGACCCAATCCTGACCGTCACCTCCGGCGAGGACGGCGATGTGGTCATCAATGGCCTGGACAAGGGCGTCTATTACCTGATGGAGACCAAGGCCCCCGAGGGCTACGTGCAGAGCACGACCCCGCTGAAGGTTACCATCCCGGATGATGCAGACGAAACCACCTACCTGGTGGAGGTCAACTTTGCCAACGCCCAGGTGCCTCACACCGGCGGCACCGGCACTCTGATGTACACCATCGGCGGCGCAGCTATCATCCTGCTGGCTGGCGCACTGCTGCTGATTTCCCGGTACTCCCGCAAAAAGCAGGTTGGCTAATTGCCACCGGCTAAATCCACCCCTTTCCCGGCCCCGAAACGACGGACGCTGTTCAGCGGGGAACCCTGCTGGGTTCCCGTCGTTTCGGCGGTAGGGGCTTCGCCACAGGCGCCGTTTGTGCGCCTGCGGCGTTGCTCGTGCCGCCGGCCCGCCTTTTTCTGCGGTTCCGGGAAGCCACCACCATGGATCGTGAAAATGAAACGGAAAGCAAGCGAAAAACGGAAAAAAGCGAGCTGGCCTACCATTGCCATCCTGTTGCTGATGTTGGCCGGGTTGGGCGTCATGTTCTACCCCACGGCCAGCGATATGTACAGCCGCTGGCAGGCCCAGCGGGAAATCGCCCAGTACAACCGGGTGCTGGAGGCGGAAGCGGCGGACTACACCGAGCTGTGGGCCGCCGCCGAGGCCTATAACCGCCGCCTGGCGGCGGCCGGTGCCTTTGGCGGTTCGGTGGGGGAGGAGGAGTCCCGGGAGGTCTTCGGCCTGCTCAATCCGCTGGGTACCGGCATGATGGGCTACGTGGACATCCCCAAGATCGATATCCACCTGCCCATCTACCAGGGCACCGGGGAGAGCGCCCTTCAGGCCGGGGCGGGCTATTGGATCGGCACCAGCCTGCCCGCCGGCGGCCCCAGTACCCACTGCGTCCTCACCGCCCATAACGGCTTGGTGCGGGCCAAAATGTTCACCGATTTGGACCAGCTGGAGATGGGGGACACCTTCTCCCTGTCCATCCTGGACCGGGTGCTCACTTATGAGGTGGACCAGATTTTGGTGACCCTGCCCAATGAGCTGGACCCCCTGCAGATTGTGGCGGGGGAGGATTATGTCACCTTGTACACCTGCACCCCCTATGGGGTCAACACCCACCGGCTGTTGGTGCGGGGCCATCGCATCCCCACCCCGGAGCAGCCGGCGCAGGTCTCCCCGGTGCAGGCCGTGACCGGCGGCATGTCCCCCCTGGAGATGGCGGTGATGATCGCGCTGCTGGTGCTCAGCGCCATCCTGATTATTCTGGCCCTGCGGGCCGTTGTCCACCGGCTGAGGAAAGCGCCGCCTGCCGGCCAGGCGCCGGAAAACCAGCCGCCGGCGGCAAACCATGAGGAGCAAAGGCAAGATCATGATGAAACGACTTAAACGGAACCGGGGTTTGCTCTGCTTGCTGCTGGCCGCGTTGCTGGCGCTGCCTGCCGCCGCAGCCGGGACCTACACCCTTACCGTTCGCTACCACCGGGCGGGGGTGGACTTTTCCCTGTACCAGGTGGGGGCTCCCGCCGGGGAGAGCTGGGCCATGACCGGCCCCTTTGCCGGGTACGCTGTGGTTTTGCCGGACGGAGACAGCTCTGCCGGGGTGTGGCGCACTGCCGCCGAAACCCTGGCTGCCTATGCCGCGCTGGACGGTATATCCCCGGATAGTACCCAGATCACCTCCGGCGGGCAGGCCCAATTTTCCGGCTTGGAGGCGGGCTTGTACCTGATCGTGGGGGAGAGCCACCGCCAGGATGAGGCTGCCTATACCCCGATCCCCGCCCTGGTGGCGGTGGCGGGGGATGCTACGGTGGAGCTGAAGGCGGAGACGCCCCCGCCAGAGGGCGGAGACGCAACCTACCAGGTGGTAAAAGTCTGGGCGGGTGGCGAAAGCCAGCGCATGGAGAGCGTCACTTTGCAGCTGATCTGCAACGGCCAGCCGGACCGCACCGTGACTCTGAGCGCGGCAAACGACTGGAGCTACCGCTGGACCTCCGGCCCGGGCCACACCTGGCAGGTGGCGGAGCTGGACGTGCCGGAGGGGTTTACCGTCTCCGTGGACCGGGAAAACGGGGTGTTCACTGTCACCAACACTTGGCCGGATGAACCGGAAGAACCGAATAAACCGGAGGGGCCCAACCTGCCCTATACAGGCCAGCTCTGGTGGCCGGTGCCGGTGCTGCTGTTTGCCGGTGGTGTGCTGCTGATTGTGGATCGGGTCCGTTCCCGGCAGAAGGGGAGCAAGGATGACGGCTGAACCCCGGCGGCGTTGTACGCTTTTGCGGCCTGTGGGGTTGCTGCTGGTGGCGGCGGCCCTGATGCTGACCGCCTACAACATCTGGGACAATGGCCGGGCCGCCGCCAGCGTCCAGCAGGTTCTGGCGGAATTAAACAGCGCCGTTCCGGCCCGGCAGCCTACCTCAGGCGCGCCCAGCCCCCAGGAGGAGCCGGAGCAGGAGCGGCGGATGCCAACCGCCCTGGTGGACGGCAACGAGTACATTGGCACCTTGTATTTTCCTACCCTGGAGTTAACCTTGCCGGTGATGAGCGGTTGGGATGAGGGCAAGCTGAAAATCTCCCCCTGCCGCTATCTGGGGACGGTGTGGGATCATCTGGTGATTGCCGGGCACAACTACCGCAGCCATTTCGGCCCCATCCGGGATCTGGAATCCGGTGACCCGGTGACCTTCACCGATGTGGAAGGCACGGTATACGCCTACACGGTGGCAGAGACAGAGGTTCTACAGCCCACTGCCATTGGGGAAATGGTGGAAGCGGGCTGGGATCTGACCCTGTTCACCTGCACCACCGGCGGTCAGGCCCGGTTTGCGGTGCGCTGCACTGCAGGGCAATGAATGGATTTACCCGGAAAGGGCGCCGGCCAACCTGCGAAATACCGCCTTAGCACAACGGCACGGACAGCTGATTGCTGTCCGCGCCGTTTTTTGGATGTCCGATGAGGCTTGCCGGTGGGGAAATCCAGGATGGGGCAACGCGGCCGGTTCTTCAATGTTCCCACAACAAACCAGAAGCCCCCACCGGCCGGGCAGATTACCGCCAGTGGGGGCTTCTTTTTCTGAACTATACTGTGCTGGGGCTGGATTTAAGCATCGCCTTGGGAAAGCTGTTCCGCCTGCTTCATCCAGTAAGCGCGGATCATCTCTACCATGGCGGTGGCCTTCTCTACCGCCGATTCCTCGTTGTATTCCTCCATCTGGCTAAATACATGGCCGCAGTGGTCTAATGCGCCGCTTTCATACCCGCCGCAAACGCCCAGCAGCCACTTGCCCAGCAGGCCTTTTTTATACTTGAACATATAGTACTGTAAACCGTGGAGAGAAAATGTTCCGGCGCATTGGATTTTGACTGGTGGATGTCCCAACTCGCTGGGGTGGGCCAGCCACTTTACCATGGCCTTCTGGGCCGCTTGCATCTGGGTCATCTGCACTTCCTCCGCTCTAAAGTTCGGCTTGGGCAGGAAAACTCAGGCCAACGCAGCGGTGATAATGGCCATTTTATACACTTCGTCTGCGTTGCAGCCCCGGCTCAGATCGTTGATGGGGGCGTTCAGACCCTGGAGAATGGGGCCGTAAGCCTCATACCCGCCCAGGCGCTGGGCAATCTTGTAGCCAATGTTGCCGGCTTCAATGCAGGGGAAAATGAAGGTGTTGGCCTGGCCGGCTACGGGAGAACCCTTGCACTTGGTGGCTGCGACCACCGGGGAAACCGCTGCGTCAAACTGCAGCTCGCCATCGATGGCCAGCTCGGGGGCCATTTTCTGGGCCTCGATGGTGGCGTCGTGGCTGAGCTGCACCGTGCCGCCTTTGCCGGAGCCCTTGGTGGAGAAGCTGAGCACCGCTACCTTGGGATCGATGCCGAAGACCTTGGCGGTGCGGGCGGTCTCCACTGCCACCTCTGCCAGTTGCTGGGCGGCGGTGACTACCACGTTGCCGTTTTTATCCAGCTTGTCCTGATAGTCGATATTGATGGCGCAGTCGCCCATGGCCAGTTTTTCCTCGCCCCGCACCAAAATGAAGCAGGAGGAGACCAGGTGAGCGCCCTTCTTGGTTTTCACCAGCTGCAAAGCCGGGCGAACCGTGTCGGCAGTAGAATAGGTAGCGCCGCCCAGCAGAGCGTCGGCATAGCCCATCTTCACCAGCATGGTGCCGAAGTAATTGCCCTTGGCCAGGGCTTTGCGGCAGTCTTCCGCAGTCATCTTGCCCTTCCGCAGCTCCACCATCTTCTCCACCATGGCGTCCATCTCCGGGTAAGTAGCGGGGTCGATGATTTCCAGCCCGGCAATGTCAAAGTTGCCGGCAGCAGCGGCAGCCTCCACAGCCTCCACATTGCCGATGAGCACCGGGGTCAGGAAACCGCCCTGCTTCAGCCGGTGGGCCGCCTCCAGAATCCGGGGATCGGAGCCTTCGGTAAAGACAATCTTTCTAGGGTTGGCTTTCAACGTTTCTATCATTGCATTAAACATGTTTCATCCTCCAAATGAAATTCCAGGAACATAAAATCCCTGCTTCCTGCTGAAATTATACTACGAACCGGCCCCCGCCACAAGGGAAATTTCGGAAAAATTTTCTGCCTTCTGTGGTAATCCCTTTGCCGGGGATTTTGGCTCTAATCCCTGGGCAAAGCGGTGGATCATTTCCCCGGTGAGGCTATCCGGGGAATAATCCTCTGGTAGCCGGCTGCGGGGAAACCACTGGGCCAGGGAAAGCTCATCCTGCTGAATATGTGGGCAGCTGCTGCCGGACAGATCCGCATAAAAGCCAAAGAGCAGGCTGTCGGTCACCACCCAGGGCTGGGATTTATAAAACCGGAGATTGCGGATTTCCAGCCCTGTCTCCTCTCGTACTTCCCGGGCGGCGGTCTCCTCGATGGTCTCGCCAATCTCAGCAAATCCCGCCACCAGGGCATAGCGGGTAAAGGCCCGGCCGGCATACTTGGTGAGCAGCAGCCGGTCGCCATCGCACACCGCCACAATCACTGCCGGGGAGAGTTTGGGGTACACCGTCTGGCCGCAGGCCGGACAGACTAACGCCCGCTCCCGTCCGCTGTGGCCCATGGGCTTGCCGCAGCCGCCGCAATAGCGGTTGGCCTGGTACCACCGGGCCAGGCTCTGGCCCACGGCGCAGGCAAACACAGTGGGGGCAGGTCCATTCTGGCGGTAATCCCGGCAAGGGGCAAACCCCGGCGCGGAAGCCGGGCTCCCGGCCAGGTAGTACCGGGTTTGATCAATGGAAAAGGCGTACCGCCAGGGTTTGCCGCCGCTGCACTGGCCTACAGTAGGCAGGCAAAGCCCGTCCGCCCTTTGGGCCAGCAGAATCCCGTCTTTCCGGCAGACCAGCGCCAGATCCTCCGGCGACGGCGGGGCAAAGGACATTTCATTATGGTAAACCGAAGGAAAAATATCCTGAAGCATGCTTAATTTCCCTCCCCGGTTACCGGAATATCGGTTTTTCTCACCTTCTCCCAGGAGAAGGTAGCCACCAGCGTATCCAAATCCACCGGGGCAGGGGTTTCCACCAGTCCGGCCCACCAGGCCAAGCGGCCCAGCACCGCCTGGGGACTCATCCGGCGGGCCAGGGTCTCCAGGCCCATGTCCCCGTCCCGTTTAGACAGCCGCCGCCCATCCCCGCTGAGGAGCATGGGCACATGGTAGTATTTTGGGTGGGGCAAGCCCAACAGGGTTTGCAAATACATCTGCCTGGGGGTGGAGGACAGCAGATCCCGTCCCCGAACCACTTCCGTCACCCCGGCCTCCCCATCGTCTACCACCACCGCCAGCTGGTACACAAACACCCCGTCAGCCCGGCGGATGATGAAATCTCCGCAATCCCGCCGGAGATTTTCCCGGTACAGGCCCTGTACTCCGTCCATCACTTCTATCGTGGTATCCGGCACCGCCAGCCGCCAGGCCGGGGCCCGGCCGAAAGCCGCCTGCTGGGCGGGGGTCAGGTTCCGGCACCGGCCGTCATACACATAGCTCCCGTCGGCGGCGTGGGGGGCATTGACGCTGTGCAGCTGGCTCCTGGTGCAGTAGCATGGATAGGTCAGGGGGGCGAGCCGGGCGAAGGCTGCCTGATACGCGGCGGTGCGCTGGCTCTGGGGCGGGGTTTCCCGGTCCCACGCCAGGCCCAGCCAGCTTAAATCCCGGCGGAGTTGGCTGGCATAGGCGGCGCTGGTGCGCTGGGTGTCCAAATCTTCCATGCGCAAAATCAATTCTCCGCCCTGGCGGCGGACGGAAAGCCAGGCCAGCAGGGCGGAAAACAGATTCCCCATATGCATGCGCCCCGAGGGGGTGGGGGCAAACCGGCCGGTCACTGGGGATCCTCCGGCAGCGCCACCAACTTGGGCTCCCGCCCCAGGGCGGGGATCACCCGGCCAAACAAATCCGGGCCGGCAATGGCCAGGGTGGAAGTATTCCGGCAGGGGTGCAGGCCGATGGCTGCTCCAGCCAGCAATGCCCGGTCGATGACCAGTTCCACCTGCCTATCCCGGTCAAACAGCAGGCCCAGCAGGCTGGCAGATCCAGGCTGCACCCCCAGCAGCCGCTGTAAATCCTCTGCCGGGGCAAAGCTCAGCCGGCTGCACTGGAGCTGGCCGGAAAGGTATTTGGTTTTAAATACCTTGTCCCCCGGCATCACCAGGAGGAAGAACCGGTCCCTCTGCCGGGTGCACAGGAACAGATTTTTGGCAATGGGCGCGCCCAGGGCCTTCTCCACCTGGTGGCAATCGGCAATGGTAAAGGCCGGGTCGTGGTCAACCCGGCGGTAGGCCACCGGCAGGCTGTCCAGAAAATCGTAACAGGCGTTCTCTTCCGGCAGGCGCTGCTCCGCCGGACGGCCATCGTAAGGGCCGGTTACCATAACATTCTCCTTTCCGGCGCTTAGCCGGCAATGTTCAAGTCGCTGGCGTCAATGTCCTGGAGATAGGGGTTGGCATAGTCGTTAATCAACTGGGCCACGCCCTCCCTGTCGAGCACATAATAAGAAGCGCCGTCAATCATATCGGCATAGCCGGGCAGGGTTTCGCTGTGCACATTGTCCAGGCCCGCCCGCCAGGCGGTCCAGGCAATCCACAGCAGGTTGCCCCGGGTCAGGTCGGTGGTGGTGGAATCCAGGAACAGGGACAGGGCTTGGGGCAGCTTGGTCAGGTTGCCCAGAGTCAGCCACTGATCCATACAGGCGGAGATGAATTCCCGCTGCACCTCCACCCGGCCCAGATCTTGGTTGGCATAGCCCTTCCGGAACCGAACCAGGCCCATGGCCTGCTCGCCGTTCAGGGTTTGCAGGCCCGCTTCCAGGTCAATGAGCAGATCCTGCTGAGCATCCGCATAGTACATATCCTGGGGCACGTCAAACTCCACCCCGCCCATAAGATCCACCATGTCCACGAATACATCCAGGCTGACCAGCA
The DNA here is from genome assembly GCA_018712145.1 of Candidatus Faecousia faecigallinarum. Taxonomy (GTDB): domain Bacteria; phylum Bacillota; class Clostridia; order Oscillospirales; family Oscillospiraceae; genus Faecousia; species Faecousia faecigallinarum. Next base: position 19,765 of record DVHJ01000017.1, read on the forward strand.
CATAGCCGTCCGGCCGGTAGCCCACAATGTCCGCCACATAGCCCAGCAGTTCGTCCATACCCTGTTCCGGGTTGTTGGCCCCGTCGTTCCGGCCAAAGGCAGAGTTTAGCTTGGCGTAGTTTCCGGCGGTGGTGTAGGTTAGGGTATCCCGGGGTAGGCTGATCAGGTTCACCGCGTTCTCCCCGGCATTCAGGTACAGGAGCATCATGGTATCCGTCCGGTAGCCCTCCTCATCGGTGCCGCAGATGAGAATGGAGGCCGCGCCGGACTTCCGCTGGCCAATGGGGCGGTCCGTCTCCGGCTGGCGGATGATGGAAAATAGCCACACTGCCAGGCCCCCCAGCAGGATGGCCAGCACCAGCAGGAATTTGAGTAGACGGTGCTTTTTCTTCCGCTTTGGCTTTTTGGCAGGCTTTGTCCGGCGGGGTGTTTCCTCTGCCGGGGCATAAGTCTCGGGATAGGCTTCGTCATCCGGCAAGTAAGCGTAGCCCCGCTCCGGTGCGCTGACTGCCGGACCACTCCGGGCAGCCCCCCGGCGGGTACCCCGAAAATCTGCATTGTAGGCGGGGATGGCAGGCTCGCCCCAGGCATCCCCGTCGTTGTCATCATCGGGCTGATTCTGGTAATTTGCCCCGTAATTGTTGCTAAAATTAGGATAAACTGCCGTATCCTCCGGTTCCGGCGGGTGGAAGTAGGCAGAGCCGTCCCGGGGCTCTTCCCCCAGCAGCTCGTCCGCCTGGCGGAGCAGTTCGTCAATGTTGTCGTCAGATCTGTACGGCACGGCGCACCCTCCTTTGGGGAAAGCATTCTGGGGGTATTATATCGCAGACGCCGCCGGAAGTAAACGGTTTTTTGTCCCAGGGCCGCAGCAGGTCAAGCGCCGCTTTGGGCAAACAGGGCCAGCGCCTGCTTAAGTTCGGCGTATTTCCGCCTGGCCAGATAGACCCGTTTTTCCAGTTGCCGGTATTGTAGCACAATGGTATCCTTTTCCACAGCGTTCACGAACCGTAAATTGATGATGTAGCTACGATGAGGAGAGAAAAAACAGGGCAGGGTCAGGACAGTCCGCCAATGCGCCATATTACCGGCGGATTGCAGCACTTCGCCGGTGGTATATACCAGGGTTTTCCGCTGCTGGGTTTCCACACAGATAATTTCCTCTGCATTGCGCAAAAAAACGCCCCGGTTGGTGGCAATGGAATAGGTTTGGGTTTCCGCTTTGTGCTGGTCAACCGCATCCCGGAGGTTGCGGAATAACCGTTTTTTGTCAATGGGCTTGGTCAGGTACCGGAACGCCTGGATACCCATGGCTTCATCCAGATAGTCCGGACGGGCGGCAATGATGAAAATTTTGATGTATGGATTTTGTCCCTTCAGCGTCCGGCCAATGCGGACGCCGTTGATGCCGGGTACTTCCATCCCCAGGAAAGCCATATCGGCCCGGGTTTCCTGGGCAAGGAGCGCGTCTTCACTGCGGTATGCGGCAAACTCCGGCGTTATCCCGGCAAACTGATGGAAAAATTCTTTTATGTATACTTCCAACTGCCGCAAAACCGTTTCGTCATGATCACAAATTAAGATTCGCATAATTATCCCCCCTTCATTGTACGTAGCTTAGTATATCATAATTGGAAGAATTTGTCAGCAAAAAATTTAAAATTACTTTCTGCTTCCGATAGAAAATTCTTTTTCTACCTTTTCTGCAGGAAAAGCTGACATGGCTTGTCACTGCTGGCAGGCATGTCTTTATTCTCCTTGCCGCCAGTTTTTTGCTAGCCGCTGAAATCCCAGCCTTTTCTTGACAGCGCCATCACGCTGTTTTGAAACAACACGACCAAAACAGCGTGATTTTGGTCATTTCATGCATAGTGGGTTGCAAATTTGCTTTTTGTATCGTACATTATAACCAGAACAATAACGCGCGGGATCATCAATGCTTGGCCAGCATTTGTGATAGGAAGCGATTAATCGTTGCCGTGCAGGCGCAGCACAGCAATGGTTCCGGGGGAGCTTCCCTTGGCGGCGGTAAGCGGGTTGCCGCCGGATCGGAAAGTAATCTGCACAAACATGAAAGAGTTAACGGAGGAATTTTCATAAGAAAACTGCTTTCGTTGCTTCTCGTCCTTGTCCTCTGCGTGGCGTTTGCTCTCCCGGCTTTCGCCGCTAATGGGGATGAGACGGCGGAGCCCCAGGCTTGCAGCCATACATACGAGCTTACAAGGCATTCTATTACCTACCAGTATATCAGCAACACGTCCTGCAGGAAAACCGAAGTGTATATATATACCTGCACAAAGTGTGGCTACGTCCTGCGAACGACTGGGACAGATACGATTCCGCACGATGATACCGTGTATGACGCCACCTGCAACGGCTCGGTGCAGACCTGGAAGTACGACTGCACAAATTGTGGTAGTTATCTGTACACCACCTACAAGGACTGCCCCGGCATGCCCCACACTGGCAGCTGCCGGTGGCTGCCGGTGTGACTTCTGCCCCCCCTGCGGGGATTGATGCTGTAGCATGACCCGGAGTCGCTGCGCCATTCCGGCGCAGCGACTTTATTAATGAAAAAGAGGTGGATGAGAATGAATATTTTCTTTAAGCAATCCCGGCGGAAATGGGCTTTTACGCTGCTGATGGTGCTGCTGCTCGGCCTTTCCGTGGCCCTGGCCTGCACCGGGTTTTCCGCCTGGCAGAGCGCCAGGGCGCAGCAGGCGGAAATCTCCTCCCG
>DVHJ01000018.1 GCA_018712145.1 Candidatus Faecousia faecigallinarum
CCGCCCATGTCGTTCCGGGCCATGTAGGCCTCAAATTCCTCCGCCGTGCCGTTTTCCAGGGCCAGGGCGTTGAGGTAGGCCACCTCCGGCTCGGCAAACCGCTCCCCCTCCGGCACCGAGGCCTGGGGAACGAAAATGGTCTCCGCCGTGAAATTGTACTGACCCAGGGAAAATTCCGGGGCGGTGTAAATCCCCACGATGGTATAGGTCTGGGTGAGGTCCAGCCGGTTTTCCGGCGTCAAGGTCAGCCGCTGGTAGTAATAGTCCAACGTGCTGCTCATGATCCCATTAACAGAAATATTGGTTCGGTTAATTTCCGTATCATAAAAATCCATGGCGATCTCGTCCCCCACCGCCAGGCCGTTGTGCCGGGCGAAACCGGCGCTCACCAGGCACACCAAGGCCCCGGTATCGTACTCCGCCTGGGTGAAGGCCCGGCCCTCCAGCATGCTGGCCGCGCCGGTATTGAAGTTGTAGGTACCGTACAAATTATCCGTCAGCACCACCGCCGCCGAGTTCTGGTTCACCTGGGTCCAGGGGATTATCTCCTCCCGCCAGACCCGGCCCGCCGGGGAAGCCAGGTAATCCTGCCAGTCGCCGGTGTATTCCGCATAAAAGGGCAGCGCATCCGGGGGAACGGTAAAATACATGGTCAGAGGGTCATCCGGCAGAGTGTGTTCGATATATTGCAGGTCATCCAGCCCCGCCGGGGAATCGTCAGACCATGTCTGCAAACCCGAAGGTGCGAAAAAAAAGTGAAATGTGGGCAAACCGCTGCCCGGCTCACGGTAAGGCGCCCAGACCTTTTTCGTCTCGCCCCCTTCCTGCACCCACTGTTCCCTCACATCATAATCCTGCAAAAATCCACGGATCAGGTAAGTTTTCCCTGGCGCAAACGGTAGCGTCAAGTCCGCATTTACCGGGTTATAGCCGCTTGAATATGTAAGAGTGATTCGCTGCCCAGTCAGATCCCGGTGCCCGGCCAACAGCGAAGGACAGCCCACCACCTCAAATGCCGCATCGTAGCTATAGTAGCCCAAATGGGTGAGCGGAGGATCCCGTCCCTCATCCCGATAGCCGTAGGAAGAGGTATCCGTCACCTCTAGACAGCGCACCGCCAGCACACAAAATGCATGGGTAAAGGCGTCATAGTTAAAGTCATATTGACCCGGATCCAAAGAACCGGAGGCCAGGCCGCTGCAGTCCGGCAGATGGGCCGATAACAGACCGCTGCGGTACACCCTCTCCACCTGGGGGGCAGCCTCCACCACTTGGGCCACCCTATCCGGACTATAGGTAATTGTACCGTCTTTCCAGTGGATATCTCCGTTGTCCTGCACCAGGAAACCGCCGGCCAACTTCTGGCGGAAGGTTTCCTCATCCAGGGGCAGCTGCACCGCCAGGGTAGTATAGTTCCCCTCCACGCCGGCAAGCCGGCTCCGGGCGGAAGCCCAGGCGGAAAACCCCAGCGCCGAAAATCCCGACGCCAGGGCCACCAGCAAGCACAGCAGCCCCGTGTACACCGGCCGCCGGATTTGCAAAGTCCCCATCACGCCCATCATACAACCTCCTCACGCGTCGCGATTGAACGTGGCTGCCCCCGGCACATTGCCGCCGGGGCAGTCTTGGTTTCACCGGTTGCCTTATACCGGCAGGGCAGTGCAGCTGCCGGTATGCGGCGCATGAATGCACCGAACCGTTTCCGTATAAAGGCTCCTGCACGCTGTGCAGCGCTTTGTGTGAGTCTGGGTAATCCCGTTGCAGCTGGCGCTCACATAAGCGCCATCGTGGGACTGGTACTGTCCAATCCCTACTTCCGTCTGATCCGCAGCGCCGCAAATCTCGCACACATAAGTGCGAACTCGCACATTCCGGTGGGTTTCATTGTTGTGGTACCGTTGAACAACTATTTCATCCACCAACCGGTAGTCATGGCTGCAGGCCTGGGGAGAAACCTCCGGCCCCCGGGCGGCGGAAACGGGCGGGAAAACCATGGCGGCAAGCATCACCAGCAGCAAGAAAAGGGAGATTTGTTTTTTCATCGTATTTTCCTCATTTCTTTTCATATTTTTAGTCAGGTATACTCAAGGCGGCGGAAAAGCATCTGCCGCCGGAATCACGGCCCCGCACCGGCAATAAACAAAAAATGCCGGCGCTCACCCTGCTAGAACATGGGACTCTCCTCCTCTCCCTGAGCCAATGTCCTCAATCTGCTTGGGCAAGCAACTGCCGGTATTTCTATGCCACATTAGTCTGCGAGTAGACTATTTTCCTGGCTATTTAGTTGCGTACCCGTTGTGGATATTGTACCTGCTCCCGGCAAAAAAGTCAATATAAAATTTTACAAAATTCCAATTTTGTGCATATTGACATTAACTCGAAAAAACGGCACTTTCTTTGCTCCATACCTGGCTCCCCTTACCAAAACGGAACCAGAAAAGCAGCCGCAGCTTCAGCAATATTCTCTCCGTTTTTGTCTGACATGAATTTTCCCGGCCTGCCAGAGGGCAAGCCGGGAACGCACCGGTCATATTTCATGCTGAGATCCTGCTGAATGGGGCAATTACGCCACTTTCCCGGTTTGCACCAGGGGGATCAGCCGCTTGCCCAGCACTGCCGCCAGAACGCACAGCGCGATATCTTTCGGCGCGGTGATGAGGCAGCAGGACACAATCAACGGCCACAGGCCGATGGATTCCTGCAGGTACACCGTAGTGATCAGATAATAGTACACTGTCCCCAGGCAGTACACCACCGCCATCCCCGCCAGATTTGCCGCCAGCAGCCGCTTCCAGCTGGGGTTGGGGGTTCCCCTGGCAATGGAGCCGGTGAGCAGCGCCCCCAGGGCGAAGCCAAGGATATAGCCAAAGCTGGGCTGGAGGGCATATCCCACGCCGCTGCTGCCGGAGGCAAAAATGGGCAGGCCCATCAGCCCCAGCACAATATAGGCGCAGACCGCCAGGCAGCCCCGTTTTCCCCCCAGGAGAAGCCCGGCCAGCATGGTCATCGGGTATTGCAAGGTAAAGGGAACCGCCGGCAGGGGGATCCGGATAAACGCCCCAACGGCAATCAGGGCCACAAACAGGGCGGTCAAAATCAAATTCTTGGTGGTTTGTTTTTCCATGCTCTCTACTTCCTTTCCGCCAAGCGAACGCTGATCTCCCCGGAGGACAGCCGCTGCACCGTTCCATCCGGGTACTGCACCACCAAATGGCAGTCCTCATCCACGTCCAGGGCCACCGCCGGTTTCGGGCCGCTAGGGAACAGCACCTGGACAGGCTTGCCAATGGCCAGGCTCCGGCTGCGGTACCGCTGGGCATAGTCCCCCGGCTGGGCATAGCTGTCCATGAACCGGTTGAGAAAGGCAGCGGCCAGCCGGTTTTTCCCGCCGGTTTGGGGCTCCGGGAAAACGAATCCGGCAATCTCCGCCAGTTCCGGGGGAAAGCCCCCTGCCGGCGGATAGACGTTGATCCCAACCCCCAGCACCGCGTAATCCGGCAGGCCGTTTTCCAGGCTGAAAGACGCCTCGGTGAGAATGCCGCAGGCCTTTCTCCCCCGGACGAAAATGTCGTTAACCCATTTGATCCCTGCCGCCTCCCCGGAGACGGCCTCAATGGCCTCGCAGGCGGCCACCGCCGCCATGGTGGTCAGCCCTGCCACCTGCTCCCCGGTTCGGGGGCGGAGCAGCAGGCTCAGGTAGAGGCCGGTTCCGGCGGGAGAAAAGAAGTTGCGGCCAAGCCGCCCTCTGCCTGCCGTCTGGCAGTTGGCAAGCAACGTATACCCCTCCTCCGCGCCGGCGGCAGCCTGCTGCCGCACCACCGCGTTGGTGGAGGTCACCGTAGGCGCCACCTGGAGGCGCAATCCGGCCCAGGCCGGGGCCAAATTTTCCTGCACCCCCAGTGCAGTGAGCACGTCCGCCTCCTCCGGCAGGGCATAGCCTTTGTTCTGTACGGCGGAAATGCAGTAGCCGTCGCTGCGCAGGCCGTTGACGGCTTTCCACACCGCCGTCCGGGAGACGCCCAGGGCTTCGGCAATGGCCTCCCCAGAGAAATAGGTTCCCCGGTTTTCCTCCAGCAGGGCAAGGAGTTTTTCTTTGGTTCCCACGGAACTTCACCTCCGGCACAATTTCCGAAGGGATAGTAACACACAGCGGCCAGATTGTCAACCCCGTTCGGTTGACAATCTGACCGCAATCGGTGCATTGCGCTTTGTATGGGAAGATGTGCAAGCCCGGCAAGTTTGTGGACAATACTGCCAGGAGCGCAGAGATGGAAAAATCCGCTTACCCGTCTGTTTCCTGTTATTGCGGGGAAAACGGATTGCCGCAGGTGTGCGCACTGGGCGCGATGACCCCTCCCCCCCTGTCATTGCGTGGAGCAAAGCGACGTGGCAATCCGCTTCTCCTGCGATAGCACATGACAGAGAGCAGTACTTTGAGCGAATACGGGAAAGTGTATACGGATTTGCCCGAAGTGGTGCCAAATTGTCAAGTTTCACTGCGGGGATGCGG
>DVHJ01000001.1 GCA_018712145.1 Candidatus Faecousia faecigallinarum
GGGAAAATGTGAACGATTTGTGAAAAAACCGGGGGTTTGCTCAACTTCCGCCTGGGGGATTGGCTGTGCACAGTTGTGGAAAACCCTGTGGAGAATGTGGACAACTTTCGGAAAAATCCGGGGAAAATGCGTTATCGTAAACTGAAGAAGGGCGAATATGCAGGAAATTTCGGATATTTTGTCGCCGGGGAAAAAGTTATCCACAGACGGGGCTTTCTGCCGCCGGGGAGCGTGGCGGACTTTGGGGCGACGAGGTGTGGCAATCCGTTTCCCCGCAGAAAAGCCTGGCAAGTTGGCACCACTTCGGGCAAATTCGCAGCCCCTTTCGTATTCGCCCAAAGTACTACTCTCCGCTATGCCCTGCCGCAAGGAGAACGGATTGCCACGTCGCTTCGCTCCTCGCAATGACATGCAGAAACTTGCCGGGTGTCTGCGTGTGCAAGAACGTGCTGCCATGGCAAATTCGCAGCCCCTTTCGTATTCGCCCAAAGTACTACTTTCCGCTATGCCCTGCCGCAGGAGAACGGATTGTCCCGTCGCGGGGCGGCCGCCCCGCTCCTCGCAATGACATGCAGAAACATGCGGCTGTCTGCGGTTGCAACTATGTGGTGCCATGGCAAATTCGTTACGCCTTGCGCATTTGCCCTAAGCACTGCTCTCCGCCCTGCCGGTGCAATCCTCTGCTGCAATTCATTCACCCCCGGGGCGTCAGGACGGCAAAGCCCTGTATGGCCAAGGTGTTGCCGGAGAGCTCCGCCTGCCCCTGGGTAAACAGGGGGGCATAGGGCCGGTCCAGTTCCAGGGCCAGGGTTTCCCTGCCTGGATTCACCACGCACAGGAGCTTGCCCCGGCGGTAAGCCAGGAGCCGGGAACCGGGCTGGGCAAAGTACACCTGGAAGGGCGAGCGGGCCTGGAGGTCCGGCCGGCTGTGGCGCAGGGCAATGACGGCCCTGGTATAGTTCAGCAGGGAATTGGGATCGGCTTCCTGGGCCTGTACCGTGGGGGCGTCCTCCGCCGGGTCCACCGGCAGATACAGCGCCTCCGGCGCCCCCTGGGAGAAGCCCAGGTTCTTCCCCCCGGTCCACTGCATGGGCGTCCGGGAGCCGGTGCGGTTAAAGCCCCCTTCCTTGTTGGGCAGCCGCCGGTAGCGCATCCCGATTTCATCGCCGTAGTACAAAAACGGCGCGCCGGGCATGGTGAAGAGAAAGCTGTAGGCAATTTTCAGCTCCTCCGGGGTCAGGTTGAACCGGGGCCGGGTGGTGTCGTGGTTGCCGGTGATGAAGCACCACAGGCCCTTGCCGCAGGTGTCCAGATAGTTGGGCAGGTACTCTGCCAAAAAGTGCATGGGGTCGGCGCCGGAATCCGCCTTAAAGTAGCTCCGGTCCGGGCCGGCGGGATAGTCGGCCGGGTCGTAGTTGCGCATCAGGCTGTGGTAGCCGTTGCCGGCCCAGCTTAGGTAAAAATCCATGTCAAAACCGCAGTTCAGGGAATGTTTTGGCACGTTCCACTCCGCCACCAGGGCAGCCTCCGGAAAGTCCCGGTCCAGCCGCTGCCGCAGATCCCGGTACACCGCCTGGGTGTAAGCCTGGTCCGGGGTGTCCGCCTTCACCAGGGCCCCGGCCATGTCCACCCGGAAGCCGTCACAGCCCTGCTCCAGCCAAAACCGCATCACATCCCAGATGGCCTCCCGGGTTTCCAGGGTGGCAGGACTGCCGGCCTTCTGCTGCCAGGAGGCGGTGGGGTTGCCAAAGCCGAAGTTTAACGCCGGCTGGCTTTTGAAAAAGCTCAGGATGTAACAGCCGTCCCGGGGCGCCTCGCCCCCCACAAAGGGGATGCCTTGAGGCTGGGTCCAGCAGCTGTCGGTCCAGATGTACCGGTGGGAATATTCGTTTTCCGCCTCCCGGCAGCTCTCCCGGAACCAGGGGTGTTCCTCGCTGGTGTGGCAGGGCACCAGATCCAATAGCACCCGGATGCCACGGCGGTGGGCCTCCCGGAAAAAGTGAATCAGGTCTTCGTTGCTGCCGTACCGGGGGGCTACCTTCTTGTAGTCCCGCACATCGTAGCCTGCGTCTTTGAAGGGGGAGTCAAAGCAGGGGTTGATCCACAGGGCGTTGCAGCCCAGGGACAGGATATAATCCAGCTTTTGGGTCATGCCTGGGATATCCCCAATGCCGTCGCCGTTGCTGTCAAAAAAACTCTGGGGATAGATTTCGTAAAACACTGCGTCGTTTAACCAAGTTGCCGCCATATTGTTCGACCGTCCTTTCCGTGTTTCTGGGGCGGTGGATATTTTATCACAAAACCGGGAAATATGCCAGGGAACTTTTTCTCCTGTATGATACGGCAAATGGGGGCAAAGGGCTAACCCCCCAGACCCTCTTCTTCCGCCTCTTCTACCTTGCGTTCGGTTCTCTTCTTTTCTTCTTCTGTTCGGTTCCCTTCTCTTCTCTTCGGGTTCCAAAATGGAAAAATTTGGATCCAAACATTTTGCAGAAAAAACCGGCAGTACCTAAGGCAAATTCGCAATTTCTACGCATTTGCCCAAAGTACTGCTTTCCGTCATGTCTCACTGCAAGGAGAGCGGATTGCCGCGTCGCTTCGCGCCTCGCAATGACAGTGGGGACGTCCTTGCACTCGCTGACACGCCCCCGCCCTCTGCGCACCCCTCGCACCAAACGCCCTTGCCCCCGCGCACACGTCCTTCCTTCAGCATGTCATTGCGAGCCAGTGCGCACACTGGCGTGGCAATCCGTTCTCCCCGCAGAGGAACCTGGCAAGGTGGCAGCAGTTTGGGCGAATTCGTGACGCCTTGCGTATTCGCCTTAGGCGCAGCTCTCCGCTATGTGCTGCTGCAGGAGAAGCGGATTGCCACGTCGCTTCGCTCCTCGCAATGACATGCAGAAACATGCAGCTGTCCGCATGAGCAACTACGTACTACCGGGGCAAGGGGTCACCCCGCTTCCCCTTTTTCCGCCTGGGGCAGGAGCAAGGCCCGCTGCCGGTTCAGCAGGTCCGACACAGACTCCCGGTCCACGGTGTAGTATACCCGGTTGCCGTCCACGGTGCAGCTGACCAACCGGGCGGCCAGGAGCTTGCTCATGTGGTGATGAATGGTGTTCCGGGACAGGCCAAACTTGGCCGACAGCTCCTGGCCGTAGGCCCGGCGGTTCCGCAGGTAGCACAGGATATCAAACCGGGTTTTGTCCCCCAGGAGTTTAATGGCATGGTAAACCTGGTACTCTGGTCCGCGAGTGGCGGACAGCGCCTGCTGAATGGGGCCCCGCAAAATGCCGCAATAGACCTGCACCGGTTCCCCGGGAATTTGGGGGGTAGCCAGGTTGGTGTCCAGGCCGAAGAGGAATGGCCGCAGCCGGTAGCCCAGATCAGGCTTGGCGCTGAGGCCGGAGGTTTGGTCGATGAAATCCGCCGGGCCGGTATTCAGCAGCGCTTGGGTAAAGGGGACGCAGATTTCCTCCAGGGTTTTCCGCTGGGCTTCCAGCGCGGCAATGGTCTGGCGGAGCACCGGCCCGGCTTGCGCCAAAACCGCCTGGGGCCGGCGGAACAGATCCAGAATGGCCACCTTGGATTCGGCGGGAACCGATAGATCCAGCACCCGGGCGGAGAAGGTGTCCGCCGGCATGGTGGTGGCGCCCTCGTCTGCGATATCCAGGGCCAGGGCCAATTGGCCGGCCAGCTCTTCTGGGCCCATGGCCTGGGCCCCGGCCAGGGCATGGGCCAGGGAGCCGCTGTATTTGGCGACCTGAGGGAACAGCAGCAGGAATCCTGGGCTGTAGGAGCCCACCGTGTTGTAGGGGAAGCCGGGCAAATTGCCAAACAGGGCGCTTAAGATATCCTCCGCCAGAGGGACGGCCTGGGTGATGGCCTGGTACACTTCTTCCAGCGGTCCCAGGCGGCGGAACAGCGGATCGGTCTGGGCCACGCCGTTGCTCCGCAAGCGGTCCATCAGGTGCTCAATGGTATTGCCGGCAGCCCGGCGGCCCAGATAGGCCAGCGCTTCCAATAATAAGTTGAGAATGGGCAGATATTCCATGGTGGTTTCTCCATTCGGTTATGCTTTGGGCAAATTCGTGGACAGGTGGGGATTTGCTTGGTGAGGCGTAATTACACACACAGAAGCCTGCCATGTCTCTGCATGTTATGCGTACTTGCATACGCAGACACATTGCAAGTTTCTGCATGTCATTGCGAGGAGCGAAGCGACGTGGCAATCCGTTACTCTTGCGGTGCAACATGACGGAAAGCAGTACTTTGGGCGAATGCGTAAGCGGCTACGGATTTGCCCAAACAGCAGCCAACTTGCTGAGTTTTTCTGCGGGGAAAACGGATTGCCACACCTCGGCGATACAAGCTGCGCATCCTTCGCCCCGGCTTTTCCGGAGGAAAATCCAGGTCTTAAGTCGCTCCGCTGCATCGCCTTCTCCGGGCCGCACAGGTGCGCCCCGGTTCCCAT
>DVHJ01000019.1 GCA_018712145.1 Candidatus Faecousia faecigallinarum
GGTTAGCATAATTGGTCAGGGCATAGTCCACTGCTGCCCGGACACTTCTGGGCTTATGCAGCGTTGTGGCGCCATTGTCCAAATAAATCATGGTGTCAGCGCCTCCAGTTTACCGCCGTCCTGCCGGACATAAAGCTTGCTGAACGGTACGCCTTGGCTGCGCAGCAGGGCCGCTGCCTGAGTGGCCTGGGCCGGGGATACCCGCAGGCTGTAGCCGCAGCCTTTTTCCTCCATCCACCGGGGCGTCCTGCCCAGCGACGTGGAAATCCCCGCCCCCTGCAAAACCGTCTGCCCACGCTGGGCATAGGTAATGGAGCGAAAGGTGATAAAAAATTCTTTCATATGGCAATACCTCCCGGGTTAGCTTATGCCAGTGGCGGACCGCCGGTGCGCAATTCCGGCAAAATGGTCCGGCTTCCGAGAAATCCTCGGTACAGGCATTGAGAAAATTGGCGTTTTATGCTATACTGCGCTTATCTGACTAAGCTACCAGAAGCAGCTGCGCCAGGTAGTGGGGCCCAAGGTCTGTGGGAACAGTTGAAGCACTGTCAAAGGAATGTAGAACATGACAAAAATTCTCTTTATCTGCCACGGCAATATTTGCCGCAGTCCCATGGCAGAATTTGTAATGAAAGATTTGGTTCGCCGCCGCGGGGTAGCCGGCCGCTATGTCATCGCCTCGGCAGCCGTGAGCCGGGAGGCGCTGGGTAGCCCAGTTTATGGCCCGGCCCGCCGGGAGCTGGCCCGCCACGGCATTGGCTGCGCTGGAAAAACCGCTGTACAGGTAGCCAAGGCGGACTATGCAAAGTATGACTATTTGGTATATATGGAGAACAGCAACCTGCCCCGGCTGATGGGCATCCTGGGCGGCGATCCGGCAGGGAAATGCCGCCGTCTCCTGGACTTCACCGGCCAGCCGGGAGACATTGCCGATCCCTGGTACACCGGGGATTTTGCCCTGGCCTATGCAGAAATTGCCCAAGGCTGCCAGGCCATGTTGGATAACTTGGAGGCCAAGCATGGAGTATAACGCACTGGAAGAGCAGTTGGCCCAGCTGCCCCTATACGCCTACTTTTTCCTGAAAACCAAGGAGCTCACCTTTACCCAGCGGGTCCGGCACATCTGCCGCACTCAGTGCCCCATGTATGGCAAAACCTGGGCCTGTCCGCCTGCGGTGGGAACGGTAGAGGAATGCCGGCGCAAATGCATGGCATACCCAGACTTCCTGCTGATCTGTACGGTGACGGAGATCGACGACATTGCCAACGTTGATGCTGCGCTGGCCACCCGGCCAGAGCACGAAGCCATCACCCGGCAAGTAGAGCAGATACTTCAAGCCCAAGGTCTGGAGGTTTATACCTTATCCACGGAAGCCTGCTCCATCTGCCCCCAGTGCAGCTATCCGGATCAGCCCTGCCGTCACCCGGAGCTGATGCGGCCCTGTATCGAAAGCCACGGCATTCTCCTCACCGAGATGGCAGAACGCTGCGGAATTCCCTTTCAGTACGGAGACAATGTGATCACCTGGTTCAGTATGCTCTTTTACCGGCACCGGATGCGAACCGCTGAATACCAGGCCAGTGAAAAATAAACCGGTCCGGGATATCCCCGGACCGGTAACCAACAATGATTATGTAGGGGCAAGGAACGCTGCCGCCTGGTGGTGAAACCGGGCATATTCTGCCTCGCTGCACTCCATCTCCACCCGGAGAGGGCCGCTGAAATCCAAGCTGAACATACCCATAAAGGATTTGGCGCTAACCGTCTGCCACCGGGTGGAGACATACACCTCAAAGGGCTGCACCGTAGCCACACAGACAAAGGCCTTGATCTCTGCTACCGTGGAAAGGCGGATCAAAAACTCGCGCACGCGCCAACACCTCCTGAGCCGTTCCGGAAAGCCGGAAACGTAAATAAAGCGTTTCATTTATTATAATACGCCTTCCCTTCCCATTGCAATTGACAGTTTCAGAAAGGTTTCCGGGGGATTCTCGGAATTTTTGGTGAAATTAACATGAAGTTTTCTTTTTATACACTAGGTTGCAAAGTAAACCAATATGAGACCCAAGCCATGGAGCAGCGCTTACTGGCACTGGGCCACAGCCTAGGCAGCTTTTCCGAAACCTGCGACGGCTATATCATCAATACCTGCACCGTTACCGCCGTGGCAGACAAGAAGAGCCGGGGCATCATCCGCAGGTGCCGCCGGTTGAATCCGCAAGCAGTGGTCGGCGTCTGCGGATGCTACGCCCAAGTGAATCCCCAGGCCATTCGGGCGTTAGGCGTGGATGTACTCTCCGGCAGCGCCGGGCGAGAGGCATTCCTGGACATGATGGTACAAGCTGCCTACGACCGGATTCGCCGGGAAGCCCTGGATAAGCCCATGACCCGCCGGGAATTTGAACCCCTGCCTGCCGGCGGTCTGGAGGCCCGTACCCGGGCCATGCTAAAAGTACAAGACGGTTGTAGTAATTTCTGTTCCTATTGTATTATCCCCTACGCCCGGGGACCTGTGCGTTCGGCCCGGCTAGATTGGGCCGTGGCCCAAGCCAAAGCCCTGGCAGAGACCGGGTACCAGGAGATTGTGATCACCGGCATCGAAATTGCCGCCTGGGGCCGGGATTTGGAAGGCAAGCAAACCATTGTGGATCTCACCGAAGCCATCTGTCTGGCGGTTCCCAGCCTGCGGATTCGCCTTGGCTCACTGGAACCCCGGGTGGTCACCGAGGAATTTTGCAGCCGGTTGCGGAATCTGCCCAACCTCTGCCCTCAGTTCCACCTGAGCCTTCAATCCGGCAGCGACAGCGTTTTGGCCAGAATGCGCCGCCGGTACGATTCTGCCCGGTATTGGCAGAGTGTGGAGCTTTTGCGCCAGAGCTTCCCCGGCTGCGCCATCACCACCGATCTGATTGTAGGGTTCCCGGGAGAAACGGAAGAAGAATTTCAAGCTTCCCTGGATTTTCTCCGGCGGTGCAGATTTGCCGCCGTCCATGTGTTTCCTTACTCCCGCCGGCCAGGCACGCCGGCAGCCGGCATGCCAAACCAGATCCCAAAGGCAGAGAAGGAGGCTCGGGCCAGCGCCGCCGGTCAGGTGGCGGCAGAATTGGAGCAAGCTTTCCTGGACAGCCTCACCGGCACGGTGCAGCCCGTGCTATTTGAAGAAGCGGCAGGTAACCGCCTATACGTTGGCCACGCTTCCAACTATGCCAAGGTTTATGCCCAAGGAGAAAACCTGCACAATGTACTACTGCCGGTACGCATTACTGGACGGTATGCCGGCGGTTTGCTGGGCAAACCAATCCCAATTTCAGAATAAGCGCCGCTACAGCAAACCTTTCTGCCAAACAGCACCCGGGAAAATCCCCATATACTGGGGTTTTCCCGGGTGTTGTTGGTGTTTCCGGCCTTCTGCACAAGGCAGGAGAGGGAAAAGGATTAGAACCGCTGAGCCAAAACAGCCAAGAGCTTGGCCATTTGGGCGCGGGTAAGGGTACCTTGAGGTTGTACAGAGCCGTCAGGGAAGCCTTGGAACAGCTCTTCCGCTGTAGCCCAGGCCACAGCTGTCCGGGCATAGCCGGAAATGCTGCCGGCATCGGTGTAAACCGCCAGGTCAGCGCCGCTGGCCGGTTCTGCCTTCAGATACTCGGTGACAAACCGGTACAGGAAAGCAGCTGCTTGTTCTCGGGTGACTTTCCCCATGGGATTGAATTTCGTATCCGTCACCCCCTGGGCAATGCCTACCGCCTCTGCCCAGGCGACGGCGTCCGTGTACCAAGCGTTCTCTGCCACATCCTGGAAGCCGGATTTCTCCGCTACCGCCGGTTCTCCAGCCAGCCGGTACAGCGTGGTCACCAGCATGGCCCGGGTGAGGTCATGATTGGGTGCAAACAAGTTGCCGCCCATACCGTTCATCAAATCGTTGGTAATCACATAGTCAGTGTATTCATGGTACCACTTCGTAATGTTTAAATCGGTAAACGCCTCACTGGGGCAACTGGCCGGAATCACTTCGCCTACCGCCACGGTTTTGCCGCAGACCGTACAAACTTGGTCACCGGTGTAGCCACTTTCCAGGCAAGTAGCCGGCTTAGCGTTTTGCACAACCGTTTTATGGCCCATTGCAGGGATGACCTCTCCCTGCTTAACTGTCTCACTGCAAACCGTGCAAATCTCGTCGCCGGTGTAGCCCTCTTCCGTACAAGTAGCGGCCTTGGCATTTTGCCGGGTCACCATGTGGCCGGAAGGCGGTGTGATTGCACTGATGTAACTGTCCCCACAGGTCGTGCAGGTCTCCTGGACAAATCCATAGCCCGTACAGGTGGCGGGAACTTCTTCCGCCTGGTAGGTGTGGCCTTTGGCATCCACGAAGCTGTCCTGATAGCTGTGTCCACAGACGGTGCAGGTATGCATGGTGTAGCCCATGTGGCTGCAATCCGGCTGGATAACCTGGGCGTTGTAGTCATGGGGCGCCATGGGTATGTTTTCCCGGTAGCTTTCGCCACATTCCGTACAAGTAAAGGTGAGGATTCCTTCTTCGGTGCAAGTAGCTTCTTTCGTTACCGTGGCTTCATAGTGATGGTCATGGGCCTGGACATAGTCTGTCCGGTAGCTGTATCCACAGACGCTACAGGTATAGGTAGTATAACCCATCTCACCACAGGTGGGCAGCGTTACCTGGCTTACATAATGGTGGCCGGTAGCAGGAATCAAGTGATCCACATAGCTATGGCCGCAGGCGGCACAGGTGTAGGTGGTGTAGCCCACAGTTTCACAGGTGGGTTGAGTAACGGTCTCGGTATAGCTGTGGCCTGTTGCGGAAATGGTGTCTTTCTCCTGCTGGCCGCAGATGGCACAAGTCCGGGTTTTCACCCCCGGCTGAGTACAGCCAGCCTCTTGCTCCGTTTTCCACGAAGACCAGCTGTGGGAGAGGGCCGGCGTATACTGATCCCGGCAACTGTAGCCGCAGACCGTACACAAGTGCTCGGTATATCCCTCGCGGCCGCAGGCCGGTGCTACCACCGTATCACGGAAACTGTGCCCCAAGGGGAGCGTTTCACTGTCCCGGTAGCTGTGGCCGCAGACAGTGCAGGTGTGGGTGGTATAGCCGCCCTCCGTGCAGGTAGGCTCCGTTACGGATTGGCTATACTGGTGTCCATTGGGCGCAATGGCCTGGCCTTTTTCCAGCAGTTGACCGCATACGGCGCAATAAACATCGCCTGTATACCCATCTTCAGTGCAGGTAGGCGCTTTTTCGTTCCGCAGCTCTTCCGTGTGTCCGGCGGCAGCCACAATGTCCCGGTCCTGGGTGGCATCGCACCGGCTGCACTGATAGCGGGTATAACCATCCTCTGTGCAAGTTGGCAGTACGGTTTCCAATTTTACCGCAAAGTCATGGCCGAGGGCAGGAATTGTTTCGCCTTTTTCCAAAAGCATACCGCAAATGGTACAATAGGTGTCGCCGGTATAGCCGTTCTGGGTACAAGTGGCTTCTGTTGCTCCCCGCAACTCTGTGCTGCCATGGATGCAAGTTTCCGGCTCCTCCAGGGTAATATTATCCACAGCCACTGTCTCGGCAGAAGAGCCCCATCCTTTGCCATAGTGGAATGCAAACTGTACGTTTTCTGTCTGGAAAGCTTCCGGCACAGGCAAACGGCAAGTACCGGATTGGTAATAGCCGCTATCTGCCTTGGTCAGATCGATGGCCGCATTCCAGATGGTTTGCCAGGTTTCACCACCGTCTGTGGACGCTTCAACGGTGAAATCCATGGCTCCGGCAAACAGCTCGTACCGGCCAAAAGCATAGTCAAACTGCAAAACCGGTGTTTTTCCCGTGAGATTTACCACTGGGGAAATTAAGTATTCGTCCTGTTTCGCACCAGTCCCGGCCGGCGAAAATTCCTGTTTACCCCAGTCTCCACTTTCGTACAGGTCGCAGTCAATCCGGGCAACTTTTGTGGCGTTCAGCTGGGTGAAGTTTCCGCCATACCAAGTATAACTCTCATTACTGCTTTTTACCTGCCATCCTCGAGAGGGGAAAGACCCGTCTTCAAAGTCCTGGGCAAAGAGAATACCGCTGGCCGTTGCACGGAAAGTAGCGGAGATGGTGTGCCCCTGGGTCACATTGGAGAACGTGTATTGATCCACTGCCCCTACGCTCTGCCCATCCACCAGCACATCGGCAATCTCGTATCCAGTCTCTGGGACAATACGGAAAGTCTGATTACCGTTTTCTGGCACAATTACTGTACCGCTTGGCGCGATGGAGCCGCCCTGGCCGGCAGAGGCATAGATGGTATGGCCTTCCGCTACCGGTGCGCCTACTGCGGACAGTTTCAGGTCATCCACTGCTGCAATCCCACTGCCGTCACCGGCGGGCCGGGTATACCGGAAGGCAAACCGGACGTCCGGCGCACAGAATTCCTCCGGAATCTCAACTTGAGCAACTCCACTTACTACATAGTCGGTCAGGGAAGACGGCAACGTATCAGCAGCATTCCAAAGCTCTGTCCAGCTGCTGCCATCCAGCGAGACCTCCAGCGTGAATGTGAACTCCCCGCCTTTCATCCCGTAATATGGATAGGCATAGGCAAAGTCCAGCTGGGTTTGGGTGGTGCCGGTAAGGTCCACTGCCGGCGTTACCAACCGTTCGTCTTGTGCCGCTCCTGTGGTATAATCAGCGGATATATAGGCATTTTGGGTACCATTCAGGTAGACATATTTGTATTGTTTCCAGGTAAAGTCCCCATTGACACCTTCCACAGACCATCCAGCCGGCGGAAATTCTTCCCCTTCAAAGTCCTGCTCAAAAATCACCTGAGGTGTTTCCGCAATGGATGCAAAGGTGGCCAGCAGATAATAGGACTGGTCAATATCCGACAGCGTGTAGCTGTCTTCTGCCTTTACCGTCCGTCCGTTGACCTGAAGGCTGACCAGCTGGCAACGTTCTGCCGGAGTCAGAACGAAAGTCTGACTGCCGCCGGTGGCGACTTGCGTATCCCCTGCCGGGGTGATCGTCCCGCCCTCAGTCGCCTGTGCACGCAAGGTGTGGGATACTTCCGCCCCGCCGCCAGGCGCAGTGAGCTTTACGTTATCCACCGCAACGGTGTCGCCATACGCGCCGGCGTTTTTGCCATAGTGGAACGCCAGCTGTACGTTTTGCCCCCAGTACTGTTCCGGAAGGGCCAGTGAACAGGTACCGGTTTGATAAGCGCCTGTACCGGCATCTGTCAGCTCGCCGGCCGCATCCCAAATTGGGATCCAAGTATTGCCGCCGTCGGTTGATACTTCCACCGCGAAAGACATTCTTCCACCAAATAGGGCGCTGCGGCCAAAGGCGTAGTCAAACGTCAATGTTGCGGCATCATTCGGCAATTCTACGCTGGGCGAAATCAAATACTCGTCCTGCTTGGCGCCGCCGCTCCATGTGTCTTCGTCATACAGATCACAGTCCACCCGCGCAGCATAAGAGCCATTTAGGTGAGTGTATTTCGAGACATACCAGGTATAGTATTTGGCACCGGTGTCAGTGGTTTTCACCGTCCAACCTTTATCGGGAAGAACGCCATGTTCAAAATCCTGATCCAGCAGAGTCTGCTGTCCGGCAGCCGAGGCTGGCACAAAGCTGGCAGTAATGGTGTGGTCCACGCCAACCCGCTCGAATGTGTAATAGGAGATCGGGCCAAGATCCACACCGTCTACCGTTACTGCGGCAATGGCATAACCCTCATCAGGGGTGATGGTGATGGTTCTACTGTTGCCCTTTTTCACCAGAACGTCTCCGGCAGGACTGACCGCGCCGTTCTCCCCGGCGGAAGCGTGAATGACAGCATAATCTTCCAGCAAATCAGCATAGACCACAACATTGTCAATGCTAATCATTGCGCCGTCCTGCCCCTGATATACAAAGGCAAACTGAAGGCTGCCGCTGCCCTGGAATTCCTCCGGAATGGTCACTTTGGCCTGTGTATTGGTCCAATCCGCAAAAATGCCTGCATCCCAGAGGTTCCAGATTTCCTCCCAATTCTCACCACCGTCTTGAGAGGCCATTACCAGCAGGTTGCAGTGTTTATAATAAGTGGTAAAGGCATACACGGTATTGAAATCAAATACCATATGAACTTCTGTTTGCCTGCCGCTGATGTCAATGGCCGGGGTGATTAGCCACTCATCCTGGGGGAAGTTCTCATCAAAATTGCAGGTGGCCATGTAGTCCTCGTCCCGGTACCAGGTTTCAATGGACTGTCCCTTGGACTGGATGCTCCAGCCTTCAGGTAGCCATGCATCGTTGAAATCTTCCGCCCACAAAATGTCTGTGGGTACCACGTCAGCATAGTCATCGCTGTTGCCTTTTGCTTTTAAGGTGTAGGCCTTAGAATTTCCGGCATAGTCATGGATCACCAGACCGATGCTTTCGCCCATGCCAGTAATATCCACATCCCGCAGCACGGTGGTTGCGCCAGGAGTGGGCTCTGCCAGGCCAATGACATCAAATTCCTTACTGTGCTTAGGATCGGTAAGCACCACGGCAGAGACATATTGGTTATCCGTCATGGTCAGTGTGGCATAGTACCGGCCCTCGGACTCCCGCACCGTCATCTCCGTGATTTCCGGCTCTTGCGTATCGATGGTAATCGGGAACGCCCAACTGGAGCGCTTATTGTTTGCCTCGTGCCCATTGAACACCAGATCCGCTTCAATCCGGACAGTAGCCTTAGCATTATTGGGCAGGGTGGATCCTCTGGCATCAGTGCCGTACCATGGATCAATTTCGTCGTAATCATTCACGCCTGCGGGAACCACCTGGAAATAGCTGCTGTCGTACACCGATTTCGGCTCGTATTCTACGGTTTTGGTGTAATATACTGTGCCGTCGCTGCCAGTTATGGTGTACCGAAGATTTCGGGCACTGCGCAGCAGGCCTGTGTACACATAGGTCAAGCTATCCATGAAGTCATCTTCATTGGGAGAAATGGCGTTGCGGTCTGCCAGATATTCCATCCCCAGGGCGTAGTTGTTATCCCCGAGATAGGTATTGGTATAGCCCTCCAGAGAGGAGCAAATGGCACTGTTGGGGTAGGTTTGCGCCTTACTGGTCTCTCCGTTCAGCTCTTCGTAATAGAATCCTGCATCAATGCTAGGCGCCTCGGTCCAGTCGCCGTAGAACGCCAGGAAAGGTACATGAAGGGCAATATCGTCCACATTTTCCGGCTCCAGTACGGCCCATCCCTCCACATAAGCGCCATTTTCAAAGGCGGCCAAAGCCCCCTCAGGATCGGTAAGGGTCACAGTAATGCTCACCTCGGCCTCACCTCCAGCTGGGACCGTCACCAGATCATTTTCCCAATTGGTGGTATAGGTATGTTCAAGGGGGACAGAGGTTTCCGTCGTAATTTGCACGGACTGTCCATCTGCGGTAGTATAGGTCGTGGAATCATCAGTAATCACAATGGGATATGCCCGGTAGGACAAATCCTGATCACTGGTATTGTGTACTGTAAAGTTAAGCTGATATATACCTGTTCTCTGCGGATCATCCATCAATTCCAGCTTCGGGCGCTCCATACCCGCAACGGTGAGGTAAGCCGGGGTTTCGGCCGCAGCGTTGATGTCCATCAAACCGGCGCCCTGTTTCCGGGGGGAAACCGGCGTGTCTCCGTCGTAGACGATAGAGGCAGTGCACATCAGCAGCGTATCAATCATATCCTTCTGTTCCCCCGGGGTTAGCGCCGGGAAGCGGTGTTCCACTGCCCCTTTGACGATTGCCATGCCGCCGGCCACATGGGGAGAGGCCATGGAGGTGCCGCTCATCAGTTCATACTGGTTGCCAGGCACGGCAGAATAAATATTGCCACCGGGAGCAGAAAGTTCCGGCTTCAGCGTCAGTTCCGAAGTTGCTCCCCAGGAAGAGAAATCGGACATGCCGGCCACAGGAGAAGTAACCACCGCATCTTGGGTAGCGATGGTCAGCACCTTTTCCTCCTGCTGCGCTAGGAAAGCGCCATCCGCCTGAGAGATAAAGGCCACCGGAATACACCAAGCAGAAATGGACATATAAACCATGCCGGGCTGATTATTATACACAATGAGGCCAATTGCACCGGCTTCCTGTGCTGCCCGGGCTTTCGCTTCGTAATACGAGCCGCCCCGCTGCACCACCGCAATTTTACCCTGCACTTCCAGCCCCTGATAGTCCTCTGCTAGACCGGTCCCAGGAACCATCACGTAGGGCAATTGTCCACCGGCCAATTTCCGGAAGGCATACTCTTTGGTAACCGCTCCCGTTGTGGCATCATACCCGTCATAGTAGCAGATATCCCGATCCGCTACCGTAATATATGGAGAGAGAATACCGCAGTTTTCTACGCTAGCAATGGCCAGAGATTCGTCATACGTAGCTGGTTCGCCAGCATTGCCATAGTCAGGATTGGCTGTCAGTGCCCGTCCACCATAGCTATTGTTGTAAGCGGCGCTGTAATCGTTGCCCACGGCCACCGCCATGGAGATACCATATTCCCCCACCCGGTTAAACACTTGGATGAGGTTCATTGTCCAGGCATCCTGAGATTCATAGTCGATGAAACCGCAAGTGGAGCCAAGGCTCAGGTTGACCGCATCCACATCCAGGGCAATGCAATCCTCCAGGGCAGCCAACACATCGTCATAGGACGCACCGCCGGACGTATTGAATACCTTCATATTCAAAATCTGGGCTTCTGGTGCTACACCCATCACCCCGTCTCTGACGCCGTCATTTCCAGCTGCCGTGGCAGCAACATGGGTACCGTGCTCGCCGCCGGAGGCAGGCGGTGAACCATCGGCATCCTTCTCACCATAGTCAAACTGGAAGGGAATTTTCTCACTACGGTATAGTGTTGATGCTCCAACGCCGTAAACGATGCTCTCGCATTGCAGAGCATGATTGTCCAGAATGGACTGCAACTCCGCCTGAGTCAGACTGGGCCTTTCCGGTGCATCCCGGAAAATCTCGTGATTCATGTCCACACCGGTATCCAAGATAGCGATGCGCATTCCCTCGCCGTGGTAGCCGGTTTCGTTAAAAATTCCGCCGCCAATCATGCTGTTGCTGGTGCTCATAGACGGCATCAGGGCAAAACTGGGCGTCAGGAAAGCAGACTCTACCCCCGGTAGTTCGCGAATTTCCTTCAGCTGGCCATAGGTCACCGTGGCAGAAAACCCATTGGTCAGGGTGGTATAAACATACCCCACTTCCAGCGGCGCACCGTTCAGCACCTGGCGGGAAATCTCCGCCTGTACGCTGGCTTGTTGGGCACGCATTTGCCGGCGGACTGTCTCGGAAACCGCTGCATCCTTCAGCTTGCTATCGTCCAACAAGACGATGATATCCACAAGCTGATCATCTGCAATGGTTTCTTCTGCCTCTACAACCTTGGCAGATGTCTCCCGCAGGCCAAGGGATCCCAAGCCAGCTTGGTTCTCAACCGGCCTGGTTCGCAACTCCCCTGGCGCTGCCAGTACTGCTGTGGGCAGCAATGTGGCAAGCATTGCCAGGACAAGCAGCCATGAACAGAGTTTCTTCATGTCGTAACCTTCTTTCTTTCGTGTTTTTTGGTCTCTTTCTTGAGGCATATTGCCTCTCTGCGCAATATTATACTGCACGCGAGCGCATTTTTCAACCCATTTCTTTAAAAATGTGGAAAAGAAATGCTCCGGCTGAACCGCTGTGCAAATCGACTGCCGTGCTTACAGAGAAAAATAACCGCCAACCGGACAGAAACTTTTCCGATTGGCGGGATATCGTCTTTCAATCCTAACATTCACTGGCTCCGGCTGCCTCCAGCCAGAAGTTGACGGACATTGGAAAGAAAAGCAGATATGCTCTCCTTGTCTGTTGTATAATAATACCGGGACTGCTCCTGCTCCCGGGTCAAAAAACCATAGTTAAACAGCGTCATGAGAATGCGAGACATATGCCCGGCATTAATGTTCATCTCCTCTGCCAGTTTTTGGCAGTAGGACCGCTCCGTGCCCAGGCGCTGCAGCACTTCAAATTTGCTTTTGTCGCTGATCGAGCGGAGAATGGCACAAGTGCGTTCCACACTTCCCCCCACTTTGCGAATTGTACTGTGAATGGTCACCGCACAGCCAATGATAAAGGTGTCGCATCCCGATTGCTCCGCAGAATACTCCCCCTCTAGGTCATAAAGAATGCCGGTACAGTTCATGAGAGAAAACAGAATTCTTGTCTCCGGCCGCTGGGGAAGATTTTCCTGCGCCCTGGCAATCAGCTGAACCAATCGGGAAGGCGAAGTGTCCGTGAACTGCGCCTGCCAGTAGTCCGCCGTTGTCTCCATCAGCCAGCGTTCCTTGTCCAACCAGAGCTGCAAGCGCCTGGCGTAGGGCAAAATCAGGTCAATCAATTCGTCCATACAGCGGTCATAGTGGGTTAGCATTTGTAACATCTCCAGCTTATACTCCGCCGGATAATTCAGCGCATACATTTGCTCTACCAGATCTCCTCCACTCTGGCCGGGCAACAAGGAATGAAACTCCAGTCCAGACATACTCACCGCGCCAATGGTAAAACCATCAGTCTGCATGTCCGCCCAACGGCGCTTTAGTGCTTTGGCTTCCGTCTCCAGGTCATGGTGGGCATAGAGGAAGAAAGACAAGGTCATCGCCTTGGCCAGGCAAAGATTATCCCGCACGGCATCAGTTTCAAAACGGCGGAAAAAACGCTGAATCTGGGGATTTTGCACCGGTAAGTCTTCGCAAACTTCCCGGGTAATGCGCTCCAAACACTCCAGCTTTTGCGTAAAAACCGCTGGAAAGGCGCTGCCATACAGCCGTGCCATCGACTCCGCAATGTCACGAAAGGAAACGCCATTGACGTGTTTATAGAGCATTTCCACAGTTTCGTATAATAAAAACGGCTGCCTATCGATTTGCTCCGTCATCCAATTCCCTCCCTTGGTGTAACTTACCAATTTTATCCTACCATATTTCCCAAATGACTGCAAGTATGGAATTCCTTATGCCGTATCCCATAGGCCGCCGCCGGAGACGCCCCCTCAGTCAATTTCTTCGTCAGGCTTAATTGTCGCGTTTTCCTCCGGGTACCTGCATTTTAAGCTCCGCAGATACGCCTTTTGTTCCGGAGTGATGCGATAGCTCTCCACTGCCTTTTGAATGGTTTTGTTGTGGGTCCAGGGGGAAAGCCGGTGTGCCTGGAGACAAGGTAGGGCAGCCTGGTACTGCTTGGCCAACGCCGTGGCAAAGTACCAAGCAACCATCATATTGACATAATATTCCTGGCTGCGCACGCCAGCCACCCAGTCCAAATATTCCGATTGGAATTGCTCATCCAGGAAAAACGTCATCAGCATTTCTATGCCAAAGCGAACAGCATAAGGATGATTTGATGCCATCCACTCTGGAATTTTCGCCTTTAGCGCCGGCAAATTTTTCCGGAACGCCTTGGGCCGGATCAGGTCGCAGGTAGCCCAGTTATCCACATAAGGCAAAAATCGCTCCAGGGCAGCAATGGTTTGCCCATAATCCGCCATCGCGGAGATCATCAGGCCGTGGAGATTATTTTCCTCAACGTATTGGTGGGGCAAGGCTTCCAAAAACGCCGCGCCTTCCGGGGTGTTGTTCAATCTCTTTGCCAGCTTTCGCAGCTCCGGGGTACGAACGCCAATGACTGTCTCCGGATTCACCGTGGGCATCAGCCGGATTTGGAACCCCCGGTAAGCGGTATCCTGCAGGGCAAACAGCCGGTTCTGAATCGTTTCTTCCATGACAATCCCTCTATTCGTTTGGGTTTACCCGTTTCAACTGCCGGCTTTCCACCGCAAAGTTCAGGGCAAAATACCGGACTTTTCCGTTGGCAAAGCGGATGGATACAATGTCTCCCTGCCGGCTGACAATCTTCCCCCGGCCAAACAGGCGGTGTTCCACCAGACCGCCTGCTCTCCACTCTTCCCCAGGCGCTGGTGTCCGCCGGTGGGAGACAATCGAGACACCGGGGATATTCCGGTTTTCCGGCGCTTTGGCCTTTACCGGCTTAGCCGTGGGAAACAGTTCTTCCGCAAAGGTGGAGTGCAGCGCCGGAGACTGGAAGCGGAATACGGCCAGCTCTTGCTTTGCCCGGGTCATGCCCACGTAAAACAAGCGCCGCTCTTCTGCATAGGCCTCTGCCTCCCCGCCCCCAGCGGAAGGTAAGCAGGCCGGAAAAATACCGTCTGCCACGTCCATGAGAAACACCCGGTCATACTCCAGCCCTTTGCTGGAATGGATGGTAGACAAAATAAACCGGCTCTCTTCTGCTTGGCCGCTGCCGGTTTGCACAATGGCAGACAGCTCCTCCAGGCGGCGCAGCAGCCCTTGGGGGGTCGGCTCCCTGGCGCCGATGGCCTCCAGAATCGGGATTTTGCCGGCGTCCATCTCCTTGGACTCCAGGTAATCTCCATAGCCCATGTAGTGGACAATCCGGTAAACCGCTCTGTCCCCCGGGTCGTTCCGCAAATGGTTCAGGTGGGTTTTTAGGGCTTTGCACCGGCCGCGAACCCGGGCCGGCAAGGCCTCGGATTCCGCCAGGGTATCCCAAATCGAGCCGCTCTGCCCTGCCGCCGCCTCAGCCGCCGCTTTGGAAATCCCGGCGCCTAATTTATAGTAGAGATTCAAAAACAGGGTTCTGTCTGACGGATGTTCCGCCAACCGGATAATATCGCAGACGTCCCGCACCACCCGGTGGGTAAAAAAAGCGCTGTCAAACTGCCGGCACCGGTAGCGAATCCCCGCCCGGCTCATCAGATCAATGAGGGGCAAGGCGCTGTCATTGTTCCGGTAAAGCACCGCCGTCTCCCGGTTACAATTGCCTGCTACTTTCTCCAGATAGGCATACTGGGCCCGGCGGTCTTTCACTGTGATGGCGCGAATTTCCGGGCCAGGATCGCAGACAGCCCGCATGGTCTTGGGGCGGCGGTTCCGGTTTCCGCAAATAAACCGGTTCGCCGCAGAAACAATCTGGGGGGTTGAGCGGTAATTCTGCTCCAGCAGCAGGATCTTTGCCCCCGGGTGCACCTGGTCAAACGCCAGCAATGCTTGGGGATAGGCTGCCCGAAACCCGTAGATGCTCTGATCTTCATCCCCCACCATAAACAGGTTTTCCCTGGCACTAGCCAGCAGGGCTATCAGCGCATGCTGGATTTTGGAGGTATCCTGGGCTTCGTCTACACAAAAGTACCAGTACCGGCGCTGAACGTCTGCCAAGATTTCCGGATACTGCCGCAAAATCCGGTAGGCATAAACCATTTGATCATCGTAGTCCATTTTCCGGCGTTGCCGCAACACCTGGCAGTAAGCCCGGTACAAAGGACCAATATGAATCGCATTGACCACCAGCCCGTCGGTCTCCTCACCGGTGAGCTGCATATTTTTGATGTAAGTAATCCACTGGCGGATGGTTTTGATGGTGCTCTCTGTGGCAAATTCCTGGGTTTGCCTCCGGTACAGTTCCCCCACCAAAGCGGTCAGCTCACGTTCATCGGTAACCAGAGAGAAGGCCTTCCGCCCCAGTCTGCGCTGGTAATGCTGAATAATCCGGGCCGAGACGCCGTTAATGGTGCGAAATTCCATGCGGTTTGCCAACGCTTGCCCAAACTGGGCGGCAAACCGGCTGCGCATATCCCCGGTTGCGGAAACGGTATAGGTCATGGTGAGAATTCTCTCCGGCGGAATCTGCTTGGCCAACACCATATACCCCAGCCGGGCCACCAGGGTTGTGGTCTTGCCGCTGCCGGGCACTGCCAGAAGCAGCACCGGGCCATCCGTCGCCTGCACTGCCGCCGCCTGCTGCGGATTTAGCGCAAGGGCATACCGGGCCTGAAATTCAGCGTAGGTCATGGCAAACGCCTCCGCTCAGGCGGTGGAGCAGCAGGGTATCTGCCGGGCAGAGGGGGTAACGGTTAACTTCTGCCGGGGTAACCCAGCAAATCGCATTGTGTTCCCGGGCCTGGGGAACGCCCCCGGTGATGGTAGCCTCAAGCAAGGTCAGGTGGACGGTCACGTCCGGGTAAGCATAAGTCACCTCTGCCCGCACCTTACCCACCTGCACAGCAATCCCCAGTTCCTCCTGGCATTCCCGGGCCAGGGCCTGGGCTTGGGTCTCGCCCGGCTCCACCTTGCCCCCAACAAATTCCCAGTGTAGTCCCCGGGCTTTATGGGCCGGGCGCTGGCCAATTAACCATTTTCCCCCGTCCTGAATCAGGGCGGCTACCACTTCAGTCATGGAATTTTCCTCACTACTTGGCATCTGCAAACCAACGGGCTTCCGTTAACCAGCCCATCAGCTCGTCATCAATTTCTTCCTTCCGCTGAACCAGCAAGTGGTGGGTCCAACGGCCCGGATATGGCTCTACTGCATATCGGATGCGGGGCGACGCCTGCCGGTAAAATAGGCCGAAGGAAACCAGAATCCCCCGATCCCACTTCCGCCGGGGATGGGACACAAAGGCAAATCCGTACTTCCCGGAAAAGGTAATCTGGCTTTTCTGCACCTTAATCCCAGCCGCTCCCACCTGGAACAGCAGGCGGCTGCGGAAAACGGCATAGAGAACCAGCTCTTCCGGCCTCCCCTGGAAAAACAGCGCTTCTTCCGGCGGCAATGGCCCATAAGCCATCAGCCATCGCGCCAGGACTTCCCGCTGCTCCGGCGTATGGAACCAATGCTCCCCCTCCGCCGCCACCGATAAATCCCAGGAAAACCGTTGGGCAAAAGCCTCCACCTCCTGACGGGGCGTCAGATTATCCCGCTCCGGGTACAATACGGCGGTGGGGCTAGGCCAACGGGCAATGGGGTGGGCGATGGCGTACTGATAGTACTGCCAGGACAAGGTCTCTCCAAAAGAGGTCTTTACACTACCCAAGCGCTCCAGCGTTTCCTGGGAAATACTTTCCCACTGCATCATCCGCTGGATAAGCTGAACCATATCCACAACCGGGGAGACAAACAGGCATTTTTCCAGGCGCTCGTCCGGAAAGGCCAGCAGGCTGAACCATGCACCGATGCTGTTGGCCTGCAGGGCAATCTGGCGCCAATGTTCCCGCAGACTGGCCAGAACCGCTTGCAGCTCCGGCACCACCCGCCAGGGGACACAGGCGTCTTTTTCCCCCTGGCGGCTGCCGTGACCGGGCAAATCGACGCCCAGCACCTGCCAACCCCGTGGGCAAACAACTTCCGCCAAGGCCCTTGCCTCTTCCTTGTGACCATGTTTCCCGTGGACAAAGAAATATAGAGAATCTGATTTATCCCCATATAAAACAGCCGGCATTTCCCCTATGCTAAAATACAATTCATTCATCTTAACTACACCAGCTGACCTGGGCAAACCATCTTCACTTTTGGCGGAAAATCCCGGTCAAATGCTTCCAGCGCCTTGCTGTCCACTTCATAGCAAGGCGGATCAACGTGAACGCCGTGAAGGCCGGCAGCCTTGGCCGCATCCAGTATGTTGGCCAAGAAAAACGGTGTGCTAGCAGATAAATCCATTCCCTGCAAATAAATACCGTGCTGGGCAGCTGGGACAAAGCCAAAGCGGCAGTAATATGCCGGATTGCCGGTAATCACCACCATGGGAAAGCCCAGTGCCTTTGCCCGGGCTAGGGTAAACTCAATCAGCCTGCTGCCAACGCCCCTACCTTGCCACTCTGGCAGTACGCTCACCGGGCCAAAGAGCAGGGAATCTACTACTCTGCCGTCCTCCGTCTCCAGCCGGCCTTTGGCATAGGCAATTTGGGCAATTATTCTGCCCTTTTCCTCCACCACATAGTCTAGCTCCGGGACAAAGCAAGTTGCGTTGCGCAGATTGTGCAGCACCAAGTGCTCTGTGCAACCCGGGCGATACACATTCCAAAACGCTTCCCGAACCAGATTTTCCACTTCACGGTAATCCGTTTCCCGTTCCAAGCGAATTTGCATGATCATCCCTCCATTTCCGCTCCCCGCAGTGTCTATCCGTCCAGGGTTTGGGCCGCAGCTTCCCACTGCTCCATTAATCCGGTGAGCATGGATTCCTCCTGCTCCTTTTGTGCCAGCAGCTGAGTTAACCGCTGATAATCCGAGGCCGCCCCGGCAATCTCGGCTTCCAGATCCTTCAGCCGGTTCTCCTGCTTTTCAATTTCCCGCTCCAGACGGCGAACCTGCTTTTCCAAATCCCGGGAATTTTCCTTCCGCTCA
This sequence comes from Candidatus Faecousia faecigallinarum, assembly GCA_018712145.1. Taxonomy (GTDB): domain Bacteria; phylum Bacillota; class Clostridia; order Oscillospirales; family Oscillospiraceae; genus Faecousia; species Faecousia faecigallinarum. The sequence goes on from DVHJ01000019.1 coordinate 18,219, forward strand.
GGCTTCTGGGGCGCTTTTTTTGCCACAGGCGCCGGTTGTGCCGCCGCCTCATGGGCCAGAATTGCCCGGTACTTTGCATAGCCACAGGGAAAATCTCGAATTTGTCCATTCTCCAATGCCCATATCCGGTCGGCAAACCGTTCCACGAAATACCGGTCATGGGAAACAAAAATCAGCACGCCCTCAAATTCCTCAATGGCGCACTCCACCCATTCCCGGGAAGCAATGTCCAAATGGTTGGTTGGCTCGTCCAAAATCAGCAGATTGATTTTTTCATCCATCAGCATGCACAGCCGCAGGCGGGACTGTTCCCCGCCGGACAGGCTGCCCACCGTTTTGAATACGTCCTCCCCTTGAAACAGGAACGCCCCCAGCCTATCCCTGGCCGCCTGAGGCGTGAGATTCTTCTCATAGAGCATCGTGTCGTATAGGCTCCGCTCCGGGTGGGCAAAGTGCATGATTTGGGGCAAATAGCCCACCTTCACCGTGGGGCCGAATTTCACCCGGCCTTCGCAAGGCTCCTGGCCCAGCAGGCACCGGATAAAGGTGGTCTTTCCCGCGCCGTTGTCCCCCAGCAGCGCAATGCGCTCGCCACCCTTTACCTTTACATTCACCTGGGAAAACAGCCGCTTTTCCCCAAACGCCTTCCCCAGGTCTCTGGTCTCCAGCACCAGATCTCCCTGAAAATCCCGTTGAGCAAAAGAAGCGTGCATGGTTTTCTCCACGGTGGGCCGCTTGGTCTTTTCTATCCGCTCCATCCGGTGCTGGATGGACATGGCCCGGCGGTACAGGGTCCGGTTGTTGATGCCCCAGCCCTTCATCCGCTCCAGGGTGTAGCCCAGCTGCTTCAGCTTGGCCTGCTCCTGCTCATATTGCTTCAGCTGTAAATTAAACCTAGCCTGCTTCTCTTCAATATAAAATGAATAGTTTCCAGAGTAAAATTCTCCGTGGCCGTCGGTGATTTCCACAATCCGATCGGCCACCTGATCCAGGAAATACCGGTCGTGGGAAATGGTGAGCACTGTGCCCTTAAACCGGTGGATATACGCCTCCAGCCACTCCACACTCTTTAAGTCCAGGTGGTTCGTGGGCTCGTCCAGCAGGAGAATTTCCGTCTGCTCCAGCAGGAGCCTGGCCAAATTTACCCGGGTTTTCTCCCCACCGGACAGGTCGGCGAAAGCCTGCTGGCGCATGGCGGCGGGAATCCCCAAGCCGTTGCACACCTTATCCGTATTGACGTCCATGTCATAGCCGCCCTCCGCCGCAAAACGCCCGGATAGCCGGTCATACTCATTGAGCACATCTTTGTTGGCCGTGGCTGCCATCTGGGTTTCCAATTCCGCCATCCGCCGGCGCATCCGCAACAGAGGGCGGAAAGCAGAACGGAGCACATCTTCCACCGTGCTGCCCTGGGGATACCGGGGAATCTGGCTGATGAGGCCCAGCCGCTTACCTGGATTTACATAAACTTCGCCCTGGTCGTACCCAATTTCCCCGGTGAGAATGCGAAACAAGGTGGTCTTACCGCAGCCGTTGCGGCCCAAAATGGCCACGCACTCCCCTTCTTGCACCTGGAAGCTGAGGCCGTCCAGCAAATTATCTCCAATTTCAAAGGATTTGACCAAATCCTTCACTGCAATATCAATCATCGTGTTTCTCCAATTTCTCCTCCAGCAGCGCTGACAGTGCCTGCCGGGTATACAACAGGTTCAGCGCCTGGAGCATGGCGTTTGTGCTCATCTGTTCCGGCAAATCCAGCAGCCGCAGCAAAGCCCGGCGCTTTCCGGCGCTGTTTGGCCTGCCGGACAGGCCCAGGTCATACAGGTCCGCTTTGGTCAGCTCCCCTTCCTTCTGTTGGGGCTGTCCTTCCTCGAAGGTTGCGCCGGCCCGGCGAAGGGCGGCCAACAAAATCTCCGGCGGCATACCCTCTACCCCCAGCTTTCCTTCCTTGCCCGGCGCCGGCTTCCTGCGCTCCTTCCCGGGGATATCCGGAATATAGGCCTGCTTCAGCTGGCCGGCAGGAATGGCCCCCTTGAGGTAATTCCGAATGACGAATCCCGCCCCGTCCGAATCGGTGAGCAAAATGAGGCCCCGAGTTTCCGCCGCCCGGCGCAGCAAACTCAGCAGGGCCTTGTCCTGCATAATGCCAAAGCCATGGGTCTCCAGGATGGTGGCGTCCACCACCTGGGCCAGGGTGTTTTTGTCATAACGCCCCTCCACCACAATCACTTCCCGCACCTTAACCATGCTGCGCCTCCTGGGCCAACTGCAACAGCAGCAGTTCCAACAGCCGTTCCGGCCGGTCATAAGAGGTTTTCAACTGCATGTCCGTCTCCAGAATCATCGCCATGGCCCGGCGGAGAAACTGGGGAGAAAACCGGCGCGCCGCCGGCATGGCTCTTTTGGCGATGAATTCCGGCGTACCGGTTAGACGCATCAAATCCCCAATGCCATACCCTGCTTCCCCCAGAATTCTGGCGGCGGACAGCCGCCGGAAATGGGCCCCCACAGCCCCTAAAATCGAAATCGGTTCCTGCTGATTTTCCAGCAAAACATGCAGCTTCTGCAAAGCGCCAAAGTAATTTCCATCGCCCAAATCGTCGGTCATCCGGAACACGGCAATGTCCAAAACCGGTTCGGTAACTGCGTCAATGTCCCCCTGCCGGATCTCCGGTTCCTGGGCATAGGCGGCAATTTTTTCAATCTCCCGGTCCAGGGTAAACATGAAGCCGCCGGTGAGCGCAATGAGGTAGCGGCTCAGGTCCCGGGAAATGACCTTCCCCCGGCGCTGAAAATGCCGGGCAATCCAGGCAATCAGCGCCTTTTCCCCCTGTTTCTGAAACTCCACCAGCTGCACATGCTGTTTAATGGCGGCAGACAAATTTCTCATCCTGCCGTCCGGCTTGTAGGGTATACCCCAGTAGGCAAATACCACACAGCAGTAGGGCGGCAGATCGGCCAACAGGGCAATTACTTGTTTCCGCTCTTCCTCCGGCAGGGCAAATAAGTCCACATCGTCCACCTGGAGCATGGTGCGCTGGCCCAGCATGGGCAAATTCTCAGCGCAGTTCAGCAGCGCCTCGCCGGAAAAATTCTCGGTGGTGAAGCGGTGGTAGTTAAACTCCTCCGCCACCGGATCAATCAGCTTTTCCTTGAGCCGGCGCAGGCTGCTGAGGAGCAAATAGGTCTCCTCGCCGTAGAACAAGTAGGCGTTGCCAATGTTGCCCGCCGAAATCGCGGCGCTGAACTGCGCATAGGTCAACTGAGTCGTATCCTTTTTTGCCATGGCACATTATCCTCTGAAAATTAGCGTTCCAGACTGATCCGTCCGCAAAATCCGGCAGCCTTCCCCGGCTATTCTGGCCAACGTCTGCTCCGCCGGATGGCCATAGGCATTGTCACCCACGGAGATGGCCACCACTTCCGGCCGGGTTACCCGCAATAGCGGCAGGCCTGTGGAAGTTTCCGCGCCGTGGTGCCCAGCCACCAGCAATTCTATGTCCGGTAAGCTGTGGGTTTCCAGCAGAAGCCGTTCTGTCTGCCTGCTCATATCGCCGGTAATCAGTGTATCATATTCCCCAGCGGTAAACAATACCGAAACTCCGGAATCATTGCCATTTCGCTGTTGCAGAGGCGCAAATATATGTAATACTGCATCATCCCAGGTCAGCTGCAAATCCTCCTCCACCAATACCGTGCGGCTGCCGCCCTGGGCAGCCAAGGTCTGGCACGCCTCGTCGCCGGAAGGGGGCAGGTACAGCCGGTCTACCGGTATGCGGTCCAGCAAATGAGCAGCGCCAGATACATGGTCCTGGTCAAAATGGGTAAGGATCAGACCGTCAATGTGAAATACGCCCCAGCTCTGCAAATGCCGCGCCGCTTTCTCCCCGGCGTCCTCCCCATCGCCACCGCAATCCACCACATAAGTTTTGCCGCCGGCCTGTAGCACAACGCATTGGCCCTGCCCCACATCCAGCACCCGCACCAGAAACCGGTTGCCCAGCGGCTCTGCCAAGCCCAGCGCCACAGACAGCAGCAAGGCCGCCCCCAGGCCCAGGCCAAAGACCTTCTTCCCCCGGAACCGGCACAGGGCAAACATGCCCAGCATCAGCACCGCAAACCATACCCAGGCGGCAAGATAGGGACTTTCCGCCGGAAATACCGCCGCAAACGGCAGTTCCCCCAGAAAATTGCTCACCGCCAGAATATACCGAATCAGCCAGGCAACTACCCAAGCCACAATTCTACCCAGAGGCATCCACAGATAGCTCAGCACGCAGGCGGCAATCTCCCCGTAAAATGCCAGACTGACCGCCCACAAAGTGAGCAAATTGGTCACCGGCGACACCAGACTCATCACGCCAAAGGTGCAGGCAACGATGGGCGCAGTAAACGCCGTTGCGCTCAACGTAACCGCCACGGAGTTGGCTGCGGCCCGTTGGCAACGCTGCATCCAGCCTTTTCCCTTCTTCACCCGCCGGGTCAGCCACCGGTACAGCCGCCCGGAGAAACACAAAATACCGGCCACCGCAGCAACGGACAGTTGGAAACTGGCAGAAGCCGCCGTCAAGGGATTTGCCGTCAGCAAGCATAGGGCCGCAAAGGCCAGCGCCGTCGGCGGGTCATACTCCCGGCGGACAAGCCCTGCTATCAGCGCCAAAGTCAGCATCACCGCCGATCGGGTAACCGACGGGGTGAATCCAGCCACGGCGGAAAACAAAAACAACACCGGAATGCCAATCACGGCGGAAATTACCCGGTGGCGAAAGGTCAGCGCATAGACCAGGGCAAATAAAATGACCAAGTGCATGCCGGAAACAGCAACCACATGGGAAATACCGGACAGGGACATGGCGTTTTCTTCCCGGTAGGTTAAACCGCTGCGTTCGCCCAGCAACAGGGCCTGGGCAAACGCCGCTGTGTCAGCTGGAAACAGATCGGAAATCCGCCGGTTTAACGTCCAGCGGACGTTAGCCGGCCATTCTGCCAGGCCGGCTTGCCCCGGAACCACCTGGGCCTCTCCTCGGGCGTAAGCCAGCAGGAAAATGCCGTTAGAGCGGTGGTAGGTGGGCTGTTGGCTGCCGCCGTCTGCTGTCAGGCGGAGTTGAGCCGAGACATGCACCGTGTCCCCCGGCTCCGGCTGGATTCCGCTGGCATATAGACGCACCTTGTACCGCTGCCCGGACAGGGAGATCACACCGTCTACCGAATATCCGTAGGCTGATTCCTGAGGATAGTCCCGGACAGTCAGCGCAATCTCCCGGGTTTCACCGTCGGCCTGGCGCGCCGGAGACAGGAACAGGGCGTCGTATGTCCAAAACCAGGAAAATCCCAGGGACAGTCCCAGGCAAACACACAGCCCCACCCGGAAACCCTTTTCCCGCCGGGCCAAGAAAAGGAGCAGGCCACAGGCCAAAAGCGCCGCCAGCGCCGCCGCCAAGGCCCACCACCCCGGCGCAGTATAGGTACCCACGCCGCAGGCTGCGCCAAACCCCAGGGTAAACCACATGAACTTGCGCATAGACACCCCTCCCGTCTGCCGTGCTTTTTCTTAGCATATCACAAATGTAAATTTGGCGCAAGGTGCCGGTTTTTTGGGCCCTCAGGCGAATTGGCCCCAACAGCAGCAAGCTTGCCAAGTTTCTCTGCGGGGATGCGGATTGCCGCACCAGCGCCTTGCAACCGCAGACGCGTTACCGTCTTCAGCACGTCATTGCGAGGAGCGAAGCGACGTGGCAATCCGCTTCTCCTTGCAGTAGCACATAGCGATAAGCAGTACTTTAGGCGAACTCGTAACTGTCTACGAATTCGCCCGTGCAACAGCTAACTTGCCAGGCTTCCCTGCGGGGAAACGGATTGCCGCAGGTGTGCGCACTGGTGCGCAATGACAAACTCGGCAGGTGTGCGCGCACCCAGACACGGCTGCAATGTACCAGCTTTCCGCCAGGGGACGCGGATTGCCACGCCAGTGTGCGCACTGGCTCGCAATGACATGCAAAAACTTGCAAGGTGTCAGCGTTTGCAAGGACGCTACAGCCTCCCCCCTGTCATTGCGAGGAGCGAAGCGACGTGGCAATCCGTTCTCCTTGCGGCAGTACAAAACGAAAAGGAATACTTTTGGCGAATACGTAAGGCGTTACGAATTCGCCCAAGGCAGTGCCAACTTGCCAGGCTTCCCTGCGGGGAAACGGATTGCCGCACCTCGTCGCCCCAAAGTCCGCCATGCCCAGCTCCCTTGGGGCTCCTCTCCCCACAAAGGGTACCCCTTTGCGGGGCCCCATGCACTGGTTCGCAATGACATGCTGAAGACGGAGGCAGGTCAGCGGGAAGCCGTCTGCCGGCCTTCTTTCATCAGCCGGTAACCCATCATGGACAAACCTTCACCGGATTTTGGGCTTTTGGGGATAATGCAGCGAAATATGGCGCAAGCTGTTCCATACTCCCTCCCCGCCCGGGCATGTACCCCGGGCAATGCAGCATAAAATTTCTGTGGGGAGCTCCTGAAGTAGAAGATTGCGCCTTGCGCTTTTCGACGGAATCTGATATCATATTCCCAAAATACACTCCCATTTTTATGCGCGGAGGAGAAATGATGAAAATCCTACAGTCTATCGGCCGTTTTTTGAAGTCCGCCTGGCAATTTGTATTTTGTTTCCGGAAAGCATTCCTGGCCTTGCCAGTGGTGGTGACCGCCATTGTATTTGCCCGGCGAAATCTAGCCCAGCTGCCTGCCAGAGTTGGCCTCATTCTGTCCACTAACGGGACGTTTTCCCTGCTGATTACGAAGCACCAGGCTGTATACGGATGTCTTGCGCTTACCTTTCTTTGCTTGGTGTTTATGGCACTATCCCGCAAGGCATTTTATCCGTGGCTAATCTCTGTCATAACGTTGGCACTGCCGCCTCTGCTGTTATTACTGAATCAACTATTCTAAAAGCACGGAGGTAGGTTATATGAAGAAAAACCCCGCTAAGAAAAAGCAAAGCAAGCGGAACTGGTACTCCATTGAATACCGCCGGGTTGGCAATAAGAAATTAATCATCGGCACGTATGTGCTTTTACGCCTTCTTGTCTTTCTGGTGCTCATTGCCCAAGCATTCAACGGCAACTATGAGCACGTGTTTACCTGCGTGCTGGCCTTGGTGCTGTTTAGCATTCCCACGATCATTGAGCGTAGGCTGCACATTGATTTGCCGGACACGCTGGAGATTATTATTTTGCTCTTCATTTTCGCCGCCGAAATTCTCGGAGAAATTGAGGAGTACTATGTACTGTTTCCCTTCTGGGACGACTTACTCCACACCCTTAACGGCTTTATTTTTGCCGCCGTGGGCTTCTCCATGGTGGACATTCTCAACCGGAACCGGCGGGTAACCTTACAGCTTTCCCCATTTTATGTGGCTGTGACCGCCTTTTGTTTCTCCATGACCATCGGGGTACTGTGGGAATTTTTTGAATGGGGCGTGGACGCGCTGATGGCCAAGGACATGCAAAAGGATACCATCGTCCAGGCCATCCACTCCGTCACCCTCCATCCGGAGGGACGGAACATTCCGGTGCATGTGACAGACATTGCCGACACCATTATTCTGCACAGCGACGGCACCCAGACCGCCCTGGGCATTGGCGGATATCTGGATATTGGACTCATTGACACCATGAACGACCTGCTGGTGAATTTTATTGGCGCAATCGTGTTTTCCTGCATTGGCTATTTTTATGTCAAGAGCCGGGGCAAGGGGCGGCTGGCCAGGCAGTTTATCCCACAGGTCATGGAAAAGCAGACGGACACCACCGGGGAAGCACCCACCCAACCCGAAAGCAACGCGGAGCCGTAGCCACGCTGTTTTCATGGAAAACACCCTGGTTTTGCCAAACCGTCAGGGAATTCCCCGTTGATTTTTCCAAAAATTTCGTATATGATAACGCCATCTTCGGCAGGAGGTTTTCCCATGAAACGCAGATGTTTTGCCTATATTGGGCTGTTGCTTTGCCTAACGTTGTTTTCCGCCTGTCAATTTTCGTTGCCTTCTTTAGATCTTTTTCAAAGCGACCCTATCGTTTGCCAAGTAATTCAGAAAGATGGGCAGACCCTGACGGTGCAGGTTCTCTCCCCGGACAGCCACTATGACGAAGAGGAAACCCTACTGGTGGCGTACCGCACCATTCTTGGCGGCAACGCCGTCTCACCTGGCGACCAAATTACCTTTTCTTATCAGTATAACCAGGATGTCACTGTGAAAGGCGACTTGCCCTACATTACCGTGGAAAGCGTTACCCTCACCCAGTGGACCCCGGAAACCGCCGGTGCCACGGAAAACTAAACATACACCGGCTGCTGCTGAGCGCTCTGCGTTTGCGGCGGCCGTTTTTTTCGGCATAATATACACAAAAGCACTTTTCAAAATCACAAAGCTGTGGTAAAATAACAGCGTAAGCACGGCGTAATGCGCCTGTTGTGCGCAAAATAACAGAAGGAGGAATACTTTGTGAAACGAATTGGCATGCTGACCAGCGGCGGCGATTGTCAAGCATTAAACGCCGCCATGCGAGGCGTTGCAAAAACGCTGCTCAACTCGGGAGAAAAAGTGGAAATTTATGGCTTCTTGGACGGTTACCAAGGCCTCATCTATGGCCGGTTCCGCCTGCTATCCTACGATGATTTTTCTGGCATTTTAACCAAAGGCGGCACGTTTTTGGGCAGCAGCCGGACACCCTTTAAAACCATTCAGGTTCCCGGCCCAGACGGGGTGGACAAGGTGGCCGCCATGAAGCAAACCTATTATAAGCTGCAGCTGGACTGCCTGGTGATCCTGGGCGGCAACGGCACCCATAAGACCGCCAATCTATTGCGTACCGAGGGGTTAAACATTGTCACTCTCCCCAAAACCATTGACAACGACCTCTGGGGAACAGACATGACCTTCGGCTTCCAGAGCGCCGTGGACATTGCCACCGCCGCCATTGATGCCATCCATACCACCGCCGCCTCCCATGGCCGGGTATTTATCGTAGAAGTCATGGGCCACAAGGTCGGCTGGCTGACCCTGAATGCCGGCATTGCCGGTGGTGCGGATATTATTTTGATTCCGGAAATTCCCTACGACATCAAAAAAGTGGCGAAAAAAATCCAGCAGCGCCACGAGCGGGGGAGCCGCTTCACCATCCTGGCCGTGGCGGAAGGCGCCATCTCGAAGGAGGATGCCCTGCTGTCCAAAAAGGAGTATAAGAAAAAGCTGGAGAACTACAAATACCCCTCTGTCTCTTACGAAATCGCCGAGGCGCTGTCCAAAACCGGTGGCTTTGACGTGCGGGTTACCGTCCCCGGCCACACCCAGAGAGGCGGCAGTCCCTGCCCCTATGACCGGGTATTTGCCAGCCGCTTAGGCTCCGAGGCCGGAAATATGATTCTCCGTGGAGAATACGGCTTTATGGTAGGCTACAAAAACCGGGAAATGGTAAAAGTTCCCCTGGAGGAAGTAGCCGGCAAACTAAAAATGGTGGATCCAGAATCTTCTATTATCAAAGAAGCCAAAATGCTGGGCATTAGCTTCGGCGACTGAGCATTAAACCGGATCGTGCGCCCTTCTCTACCGGCCAGCCAGCTGCCGCTACCGTGGCTGTGTTCGGTACCATGCTCCACTGGAGTGGCAAAAAATATGCGGCTGCGCACAATAGAAAGTACTTCCAACGGTGGAATGCCCAAGCGCAATACGGCACTGCGCAACAACCACGCCTTACCAAACCGGGGGCGGGACAAAGGCCATAAACGCCTTGTCCCGCCCCTGGCGCACAAGCTGGCGGAATGAATTAACAATCCAGCGAATAAACGAAACGTTCACTCTTTTTTCTGACGCAGGTCCATCCAACGGGCAAGAAAAAAACCAAAGGCAAAACACGCCGCACTGAGCAAAATCTGCTGGACACCGGCAAATTTCGTGGGTGCAATCATCAGAACCGAAGAGACCACAAAACCCAAAATGATCTTTGAGGCAACGGCATAGTGCTGTTTCAAGAATTTGTCCACCACTCTGGCGGTCACCGCAACTGTGACGGCAAAGCCAAGCAACACCGGTAGAATAACATGAATGTTCAGGCTTCCGATGCCTTCTGCCATAGGCTTATATAATCCGATGAACAACAAAATAGACGAGGAACTTAGTCCGGGAACCACCATGCTTAAGCCCCAGACAACGCCACAAAACAAAAACCAGCCAAAGTTCGGCTGAATCGTCCCTTCACTGCCTTGCTCAAGGGCTTGAAAAAGGACAAAGGATAAAATCAACGTGAGAATAAAGGCAGACCAGCCCTTTTCTGCACCGGCGGAGGCGGACTTGTTCATTAACTCCGGAATTGTTCCGCAAATCAAGCCGCAGAACAAGGACATGGTCACCACGGCAGAGGCCGTCAGCATAGCTTCAACCGCCTTAGCCAGCAGGACAAAACCCACCGCGCCACCGATCAGTACCGGCAGAAGGATACGGATATTTCTCTTGAAGGATCGGATTGGATGGGACAAAAACGACATCATCGGCTCGTATATCCCAAAAGCAACGCAGAGCACACCGCCACTAATCCCCGGCAAAATTGCCCCGGTGCCAATCAATGCGCCCTGAAAAAACAATAAAACGATCTTTCCCCACGTCATAAATCTGTCTCCCTGCGCGGGCAGGTTAGGCAGCGCCGCGCTCTTTCCATAAACTTATCCCAATGCGCCCGGATTGGCGTGACATTGTCAAAACAGCCCCAACCAAGCCGGGCAATAAGCGGCAGAACAGCAAATGCTCTGCCGCTTTTTTCCGTTAGAAATGGATTACACGTCCTCAATAATGGGAGACTTGCTCCGCTCCTGGGGATTAACCAACTTGCGGAATTGACCCCGGGTCTCCCGAATTTGGCCCAGCGCCTCGGCAATGGCCTCCTCCGTCCGCTTGAGGGAGTCGTCTACATAATCGTTGGTCACCTGGCGCAGCTCTTTGATCTTCGCCTGGGCGTTACGGATCATCTCATCCGCCTGGTTCTGGGCCTCCTGATAAACCGCCTCCTGGGAAACCAGCTGCTTGGCCTGGGACTGGGCCTGGCGCTGAATGCCCTCCACTTCCCGCTTGGCTTTGGCAATCAGCTCGTTACGGGAGTCAACAATGGTCTTAGCCTGCTTCAATTCCCCAGGCAGCCGGTTGCTGATTTCATCCAGCATATCCAACACCTTTTCCCGCTCCACAATACACTTGTCGGCGCCCAGGGGCAGAGAACGTGCGTCCTGCACCATATCATACAATTTTGTGATCAATTCTTCAATGCCATTGTCATGCATGGATGTTTCCTCCTTGTTCTTTCACCGCTCGAATTCGTTGTTTAAAGTCTGGTATGATTTCCTCCGGCAGGAAGTCCCGCAAATCGACATCATAACAGGCCAATTCCTTTACTGTGCTGGAGCTGAGATACATGTACTGGTGCTCCGACGTCAAAAACATGGTGTCCAAACTGGGGTTGATTTTTTTATTGATCAGCGCCATTTGGAATTCGTTTTCAAAGTCGGAAGCTGCCCGCAGGCCCTTCACAATGACGCAGCTGCCCCGCCGCCGGGCATAGTCCGCCAGCAGTTCATCCGCATAGTCAATTTCCACATTGTCCAGCTCCCGGGTAACCCGCGCCAAGAACGCCGTCCGTTCCGTCAGAGAAAACATGGGCTTTTTCCCGGCATTGACCATCACGCAGACGATCAGCTTGTCAAAAATGCTGGCAGCCCGGCGAATAATGTTCAGGTGCCCGTTGGTCACCGGGTCAAAGCTGCCCGGATAAATGGCGGTTTTCATTCTTCCGGCTCCCCTTTTTGAAAAATGGTAATGGCCGTTTTGCCATACCGGTAGTCCCGTGACCGCTGTAAGCCTGGAAAACGCTCCGGAAGGGCTTTCCCCGCCGAATGCTCGGTAACCATTATACCACCATCGGCCAAAATGTCAATTTCCGATATCCGTTTTACCGCATTTTCCAGGAAATCTTCTCCATATGGCGGGTCCAGGAAAATCAGGTCAAAGGTTTCCTTTGTCCTGGCCAGGTAGGACAGATAGTCCGCCTGAATCACCCGCCCTTCCAGGCGGGTCCGGCGCAGGTTCTCCTCCACCAGGCGGCAAGCTTCCCGCCGGTGGTCCACAAATACGGCGGCTTTTGCTCCCCGGCTCAGCGCTTCAATGCCCAGTTGACCGGTTCCGGCAAACAGATCCAGTACCCTGGCGCCAGGCAGAGAAAATTGAATGGCGCTGAACAGCGCCTCCTTCACCCGATCCGCCGTGGGCCTGGTCAGCAAGCCTTCCGGGGTTTTCAGCACAACCCCTTTCGCCTTTCCGGTTATGACGCGCATGTTACGATTCCTCCTGATGAAAATGGGCATACACCGCTGCCGCCGCATCGGCAGGCAAGATATTTTCCAGCTCCGGCAACCCGGCCTGGGCAATGGCGCTGATGGATTTAAACCGCTGCAACAGCAGGCTTTTCCGTTTCGGTCCAATGCCTGGAATATCGTCCAGCTGGGAGTGGCGCAGGCGCTTACTCCGCAGGGCGCGGTTATAGGTGATGGCAAACCGGTGGGTCTCCTCTTGAATGCTGCCGATCAAGGCAAACACCCCCGGCGTACCGTCCAGAGCGATCTCCTGCCCCGCCGGTGTGACCAGAGCGCGGGTTCGGTGCTTATTGTCCTTCACCATGCCAAACACCGGAATTTCCAGGTTCAGCTCCGCCAGCACCTGCCGGGCAACTTCAGCATGGGCCGTGCCCCCATCGATCAGCAAAACATCCGGCGCCTCGGCAAATCCGGCGTCCCCCTGGCAATAGTGCCGGAAGCGGCGGGCCACCACCTGGCGCATGGAAGCATAGTCATCCTGACCGGCCAGGCCCTCCACCTGAAAGCGCTTATAGCCCTGCTTATCCGGTTTTCCGTCCACAAACACCACCATGGACGCCACAATATCTGTGCCGGCCAGGTTGGAAATGTCAAATGCCTCCAACCGCCGGGGGGGCGTATCCAGGGACAGCATTTTTCCCAGCCGCTGCAGCGTTCCGGAGATCCGCTCGGCCTTAGACGTGACCCGCTCGGCTTCCCGCCGGGCGTTCTCCTGGGCCAGCTCCACCATCTGCACATTGTCGCCCCGCTTTGGCGTTCGGAAATAGGTCCTGCGCCCGGAATTTTGCAGCATCAGATCCGAAAATAACTGGCCATCCTCCATCTCCACCGGCAGCAGCACCACCTTTGGCGCAATGCCCCGGGCCAGATAGTACTGCTTGACCAGGCTGGACACGGCGGCGTCCACATTCTCCTGATAAGGCAATATATCCATTTCCTTATCCAGCAGATTGCCGCCGGAGTAGTGCAGCACCACAAAGCAGCTTTTGGCCGCCGTCTGGGCAAATCCCACCACGTCTGTATCCGCCTGAGCTGCGGCGGTAACCAGCTGCTTCTGCCCCAGGCTCTCCACTGCCTTCCGCCGGTCCCGCAGCTCCGCCGCCCGCTCAAATTCCAAGTTCTCCGCCGCCGCCTGCATCTCCTGTTCCAGTTCCCGCAGCAGTTGCTTATAATTGCCGGACAGAAGCTGCTTTACCTGCTCCATTGTCTGGCGGTATTCCTGCTGAGTTCTTTCCGGCTGGCACCAGCCCCGGCAGTGGTTCATGTGGTAGTTCAGGCAGGGCCTCCCCTTGCCTTGATCCCGGGGAAATTGCTTACTGCATCCTGGCAGCTTCAGCGCCAGGCGGATAGTATCCAGTAGGTTTTGCGTCACGCCGCGGCTGCCATAGGGGCCAAAATAACTGGCCCCGTCGTGGGCCAACTGATTGACCATGGTAATCTTTGGATACGGTTCGGACATATCCAAACGCAGATAGGGAAATCCTTTATCGTCCTTTAGAAGAATATTATATCTCGGCTGGTATCGTTTGATCAGAGAGCATTCCAAAATTAACGCTTCAAATTCCGAAGCTGCCACAATTACGTCAAATTGGCGAATTTTGGCTACCATGGCCCTGGTTTTCGGGCTGTGTCCAGCTGAATCCTGGAAATACTGACTCACCCGGTTCTTCAGCTTTTTGGCCTTACCCACATAGATAACCTGATTGCTGCTGTCCCGCATCACATATACCCCAGGTGAAAGGGGTAAAGTAAGCGCTTTATCCTTTAACTCGTCAAATGTCATCCCCATCGCCCCTCGGTAGAAAAATAACCGGGGTTGCCTCAAAACAAGGGCAACGCTGATTAAACCGGCAAACGCTGTGGGCGATGGATTTTGGCCCAAGTGGAAGTTTGGAAAACAGAGGAACACCGGATGTATTTCCCAGTTTTCAAACCGGTCAGTTGGGGCAAAAGATCCGGCCGCAGCCGATTTATTCAGCGGTTCCCAAGATTTGAGACAACCCCTGACGCTTTCCCGCCCAAGGGAAAAGCGGTTAATCTCACGCCGGGAGAACACGCCTCCCGCTCCGTGTTGCTGCATTGCTGTTTGGCCGTCCCGGTGTATGACCAGAACCGCCTGGCGGTCACGTAAATCGATCAGGCAACATCCCGCTGCAGCATATCGCACAGAGCCCGAACCGCTTCCTGCTCGTCCGGCCCGTCAGCAGAAACCTCTACGCTGGCGCCGGTACCGATGCACATGGACATGATCCCCAAAAGGCTTTTGGCATTCATCCGTTTGCTTCCGTACTCCAACCAAATGCTGCACCGGAATTCATTTGCCTTCTGAACAAAATAAGTAACTTGTTCATTATACAACCCGGAATCACATTTAACCACAGTCTGCTGTTTATACATGATCGATTCACTCCTTGAATGCTGTCGGCAGTGGCTGCTCGTCTCTCATTGTATGATACCAAATTTGCGGCAAAAGTCAACCAAATTCTGCAATGGTAACCCCATCTTCTCCTTCGCCGTAAACGCCCAGGCGGAATTTTTTCACATATTTATTCCTGCGCAGTTCCTCCTGTACCGCTGCCCGCAGGGTTCCGGTACCCTTACCATGGATAATGCGGACAGTGGACAGGTTGGAACGCATTGCCTCATCCAGAAAACGGTCCAGCACGCAGATTGCCTCAATGGCGTCCATGCCCCGCAGGTCAATTTCACTGGACGGGGCCGCAGCCTTCATCTCCCGGCCGGAGTGGGCCGGGCGGGCCTTTTTCACCTGGACCTTATCCGCATCTTCCAGCAGGTACACATCCTCCGGCTTGGCCGTCATGCGCAAAATGCCGGCCTGGAGCTGATAGGTGCCGTCTTTATTGATGCCGATGACGCTGGCTTTTGTCCCCAGGCGCAGCAGTTCCACCGTATCCCCCACCACAATGGCCCGGGTGGGTTTCGGCCGTTCCGGCGCCTGCCGCTGGGCCGCCAGGCGCTCCTCCGCCTCGTTCAGGCTCCGGCGCAGCTCCGCCTGCCGCTGATTAATGCCCTGGGCATCTGCCGCCTGCTGCATCTGTTTGCGCAGCTGCTTCATTTCCTCCGAGACCTGGTTAGCCGTCCGGCGGGCGTCCTCCAAAATGCTTTGGGCCTCCTGGCGGGCCTTTTCCACCGCCTTATCCCGCTCTTTTTGGATTTGTGCCCGGTAGGCTTCGCTTTCCTCGCGGATGGCCTGGGTCTCCTGATGGAGGCGCTCCGCCTCCCGGCGGGCGGTTTCCATCTGCTGGCGCTGGGTCTCCAGCTGGGCCAGCACCTCCTCAAAGTCCCGGTCGCTTTTGCTCACCATGTCTCCGGCTTTCTTGAGAATATCCTCAGACAGGCCAAGCTTCCGGGAAATGGCAAAGGCGTTGGACTTGCCGGGAATCCCGATAAGCAGCCGGTAGGTAGGCCGCAGAGTCTCCACGTCAAACTCACAGGAGGCATTGATCACGCCTTTGGTCCGCATTGCGTACAGCTTCAGCTCCGCATAGTGGGTGGTGGCCACCACCCGGCTGCCCATGGTGCGGCAATACTCAATGATGGCCATGGCCAGCGCGGCCCCCTCTGCCGGGTCAGTGCCTGCGCCCAATTCGTCAAACAGCACCAGCGTCCGGCTGTCGCAACAGCCGGTCACCTCCACAATGGTGCGCATATGAGAGGAAAAGGTGGACAGAGACTGCTGAATAGACTGCTCATCACCGATATCCGCCAAAATCCGCTGGAAGGTGGACAGGCTGCTGCCGTCTCCCGCCGGGATATGCAAACCACACTCCGCCATCAGGGTAAGCAAGCCGATGGTCTTCAAGGTCACGGTTTTACCGCCGGTATTGGGGCCGGTAATGATCATGCTGTCAAAGTCCGTGCCTAGGCGCAGAGTGATGGGAACAACAGTCTTGGGATCGATCAAGGGATGTCTGGCTTTCCGCAGATCCAGCCGGCCCTGGTCATTCATCTCCGGTTCCACCCCCCGCATCCGGTCGGAAAGCCTGGCCCGGGCAAAAATCACGTCCAGGCTGGTGAGCAGCCGGTAATCGTCACAGATATCTTCCCGGTGGGCAGCGGCCTCTGCCGACAGCTCCGCCAGGATTCGTTCAATTTCCTTTTTCTCCCGAATGGCCAGCTCCCGCAGGGCATTGTTGGCATTCACCGCAGACATGGGCTCCACAAAGAAGGTGGAGCCGCTGGACGACACGTCATGCACCAGGCCGGGAATTTCGTTTTTACACTCGCTTTTCACCGGTACAACGTACCGCCCCTGGCGAATGGTGACGATGGGCTCCCGCAGAAACTTGGCGTGGGCAGACACCACCTTCTGTAGGCTCTCCCGGATTTTTGCGCTTTGCTGCCGCATATGGCGGCGGATATCCGCCAGGGCAGGGCTGGCCCCGTCGGCAATTTCCTCTTCCGACAAAATAGCGCCGGAAATCCGGTCTTCCAGATATTTATTGGGGGTCAACGCCTGGAACAAGGGTTTGAGTACATTATCCGCCTGGTCTTCGCTCCAATACCCCCGCACCGTTCTGGCGGTCCGGAGCACCCCGGCCACCCGCAGCAGCTCAACGGTGGACAGACTTCCCCCCCGGTCCGCCCGCTCCAGGGAGGCGGTCACATCTTTCACTTCGGAAAAACCGGGATAACCCTGGGCGGTGGACATGGTGCAGGCCGCCGTGGTCTGGGCCAGGCGCTCCCGCACCTCCTCCAAACCGGTGGCCGGCCGGAGAGCACGGCAGGCCGTTTTCCCGTCCTCTGACCCGGCGCACTGGGCCAACATCTCCAGCACCCGGTCTAGTTCCAGTTTTTCCATGGATTTTTCATACAGTTCCATGTTCGATCTCCTGTTTCGGCGGGCGCATTCCCGCCCATGTAGATTCAGCCGCCGGCGGCCGTTTGGATAGAAGCGGCAGCCGTGCAGATTGGGCGCGTGGTAACCGCCGCCCGTTCAGGTTCTTTTGCCAGGCCCAGACTTTCCCGCAGTTTGGCCATGGCCCAGCACCACCAGATGCACTGCTCGGCATTGCCGTTGTCCCGGCTGTGCCACTGGCCGTCCCGGTAGAACATGCATTCGCCGTACAGCTCCGCCTGATGGCGCTGCCGCAAAAACGCCAGCAGTTGGGCAATATGTCCCCATTGGCCGGCCTGCCTGGCGGCCTCCATATCCCAGCCCAACCCTTTTCCGATGGTTTCCCGGCAAGGCGTATCCCCGGAATCCTTATCCAGATAGAATAGTCCCTCTCCCCCAGGGTCCGGCAGCCAAAGGGCCCGGCGCACGGCGGAAACCGTGTTGTCCAGCACCGGCTGCGGCAGCGCGGCCCAGCCGGCGGCAACGGGGCTAAGGCAGACCCAGCCTACCCCGGGGAATAGCTCCCCGGCGTTGCTATCCGGCAGGCGCATTTCCGCATACCGGGTTTTTCCCCCTTCGGTCACCGTTAAGTTCCGGGCGATGCCGCCGCGCAAGGCGGCAAGTTGGGCTTCCCACCGGGTTGCCTGGGGGATTTGCCGGTACCGCCGGGCAACCGCCGCCATTTTTTCCAGCGCCGCCCCCATAAAGCTCTGGGTCAGCAGGTCAAAACAACACCAGTACCGCTCCAAGCGGGAATGCTCAAACGCCGTGTTGAGATACAGGTTCAGCTGCCGCACCGGAAACCGGCAATTGGGATCGCCAAAAAAGTAGGGCTGGCCGGAGTGAATATCCATCACCTGAGACATCAAGGGCCAGTATTCTTCATACAGAGCTTCGCCCCCATCCCGGAGCACCAGTTCGCCGTAGGCCGACAAAATATGGGCCGTGCCGTCAATCTGGTCCACCATATCCAGCTCCTGCCGGATGGACCCGTCCGGCTGGCGGCGGGGTTTGCCAAACACATGGGGCGCCCGGCGCAGGGCGTGGCGCTGCATGGTATCCAGCACGCAGCGCAGGGCCCGGTGGGCCAGGTCCAAGCGCCCTGTCTGGATCATGAGAAATACGTAAGCGCCGGTAGAACGGGAAAAATTGCCGGGATACCGGCCGGGCACATAGGATTCCTCCAGATAGCCCGCCTCATCCAACCGGTCAACCAAAGAATAATAGGTATTGGCATACAAGCGCCGCAGCTCACCGGTTTGCACCAGCGCCAACACCTGCTTTTGTTCAAGATTCATGGGATTTCCCTCCGGAAAACAAACTGTGGTAAAAATCCAGGGTGGAAAAATTCCGTTCCAGCTGGGTCAATAAGTACCGCTCTGTCACCTGGCTGAGCACAGCCTGAGACGCCGGACTTAGGCGGAATGCAAACAACTGCCCCAGGGGGCAGGAGGCGATATGGCGCATGGCCGCCAAGGCCCCTGGGGTGAGGGGCTGGGCAGCCGGTCCGGCGTGTTGGCTGCAAACCAGGCAGCCGTCTTGCAGGACAAAGCCCAGCGCATCTGCCTGCCCGCAATCCCGGCAGCCCGACAGCTCCGGGGTATAGCC
This sequence comes from Candidatus Faecousia faecigallinarum, assembly GCA_018712145.1. Taxonomy (GTDB): domain Bacteria; phylum Bacillota; class Clostridia; order Oscillospirales; family Oscillospiraceae; genus Faecousia; species Faecousia faecigallinarum. Next base: position 37,085 of record DVHJ01000019.1, read on the forward strand.
TGCCTGACAGGCAGCCCGGAACTCAAAGGCAGACTTCACCAGCGCCTGAGGCTTTCCTAGCCTGGACAACGCGTATAAGCCATTTAGCGTTAACGACAGCAGCTCCGGCGTGGGCACATCTTCCTGGGAAAGCACCTCCGCCACCTGGGCAAAATAGGTGGCCAGGGACAATCGTTCCAAATCCTGGCGGAGTTCGGGAAACAGTTCCACCGTTTGGGCTTCATTTACCGTGCTCATTCCCCGGTACACAAAGACGGTAAAGGTGCTGTAGGCCAGCAATTGGCAGGGGGCCTTTAACCGGCTCCCTGCCCGGCGAACGCCCCGGGCCTTGACGGTCATTTTGCCATAGTCCCGGGTCAGCACCGTCAATAGCTTGTCCGCATCTCTATACACCGTCTCCCGCAGGACAAGCCCTTGGGTCTTCAGATACATGGTCTACCTCCGCCTTTACCGCCGCTTTATACTGCAAGTAATCCTCCGGCGCGCCGGTTTCCAAAAACCGCTGCCACAACGCTCTGTCCGCCATGTGAAGAACCCTCCTGATGGTTTTTGATTAGGATTCTCCGGTGGAGGCAGACTATCCCCGGTAAATCATTCATCCCGATAGCCAAAATTCCGGATCAGGAAATTACTGTCCCGCCAGTTTTCCTTCACCTTGACCCAGGTTTGCAGGTAGACCTTGGTACCCATAAACTTTTCACAGTCCACCCTGGCCATGGTGGAGATTTTCTTCAGCATCCCGCCGCCTTTGCCGATGATGATGCCCTTGTGGCTGGCTTTTTCGCAGTAAATGGTCACGTCCAAATCAATGACGCCGTTGTCCCGTTCGGAAAACCGGTTCACCTCCACGGCAGTGCCGTGGGGAACCTCCCGCTCCAGGCACCACAGCAGCTTCTCCCGGACAATCTCCGCCATCACCTGCCGCTCCGGCTGATCTGTGGTCACATCATCGGGAAACAGGTGGGGGCCCGGTTGGGCAAACCGGCTGCACTCCGCCAGCAGATCCTCCACCCCGTCGCCGCTCTTGGCGCTGATGGGCACCACCGCGGCAAATTCCATCTCTTGGGCATAGGCGGCAATCACCGCCAGCAGCGTATCTTTTTCTACCGTATCGATTTTATTGATGACCAAAATCACCGGTTCCCCGCCTTGCTTCAGCTGACCCAGCAGCTCGGCCTCCTGGGCGCCTACATGGGCAATGGGCTCCACCATCAGCAGCACCGCGTCCACCTGGGACACGGACTGCCGGGTGACGTTCACCATATAGTCCCCCAGCTTGGTGCGGGGGCGGTGGAAGCCCGGCGTATCCACAAAGACAAATTGGCAGTCCCCCCGGTTGACAATGCCGCAAATGCGGTTTCTGGTGGTCTGGGGTTTGTTGGACACAATGGCAATCTTCTCCCCCACCAGCCGGTTGATCAGGGTGGATTTGCCCACGTTTGGCCGGCCGGCAATGGTGATCATCCCAGATTTTTCTGCCATAACTGTTCTCCTTTTGTCAAATCATAGTCGTACCGGCACTGATCTTGGGCTTTATTTTCATAAAACCCATCGATTGCCGTCAGCTTCCCGCCCATGCGCAGGTAAAACCCCCGGGCCGGGTGATTGTAATAATTGCAATTGGCATAGAAGCCGGAGAAGCCCTCCTTCCGGCAGTCCGCCGCCAGCTGGCAAAAGATCCGCCGGCCAAGCCCCTGCCGCTGGTATGCCGGCAAGAGATACAGGCTATGCAGCCGGAACTCGCCGGCCGGGGTGGGGCCGTAAGAGAAATACCCGGCGCAGGTCTCTCCGTCCATGACCAGGAAGCTCTGCACCTGAGGGTCGGACAATTTTTTCTGTCCCCCGCCGTTCTCTCTGCCAGGTTATACTGGTCTATCCAGCTGTCCGGGTAGATCCCCCGGTAGGTTGCCGCCCAGGCTTTCTGCCGGGTTGCCGCCCAGAGGCCGGCATCCGCCGGCGTGGCCCGCCGGATGGTTATCCCGTTATTCATCGGTTCAAATTCACCCGCCGCAAAATCATCTCTTCCCGGGCCCGCATTCGGGCCTTTTCCGGCCCCTCGTCCAGGTGGTCGTAGCCCAGCAGATGGAGCATGGAGTGGATGGTCAGGTACCCCACCTCCCGGCTAACCGAGTGGCCGTATTCCGCCGCCTGCCGCCGGGCCCGCTCCAAAGAAATGGCCATGTCCCCCAGGGGGCAAAGCCCTGTCTCCGGATCCAAATACGCTGACCAGTCCTCTGGCAATTCTCCGGGCGTCAGAGAAAACATGGGAAACGACAGCACATCCGTGGGCCGGTCAATGCCCCGGCTGGCTTTGTTAATGGCATGAATTCCCCGGTCGTCGGTGAGCAGTACATTGATCTCACAGTCCGGGTCCACGCCCTCCGCCTGCAGCACTGCGTTAATGCACCGGCGGATCACTCGAATCAACGATACGCTGGCCAGGGTTCTGTGGTCGAAAGAAATCCGAATCATTGCGCTCATTTTCTATTCCCTCTGTTTCCGGGTTTTGCACTGGGCTTACCCTCCGCCCTGCGTTGGTCGGCCCGCTCATAGGCGTTAATGATCTTCTGCACCAAGGCGTGGCGCACCACATCGGCGCTGGTCAGGGGGCAAATGGCAATGTCACCCACCCCTTCCAGGACGCGGATAGCGTCTTTCAATCCGCTTACCTTGTCATCCGGCAGGTCAATCTGGGTAATGTCGCCGGTAATGACAATCTTGGAGCCAAACCCCAGCCGGGTCAGGAACATTTTCATCTGCTCCCGGGTGGTATTCTGGGCCTCGTCCAAAATGATAAAGCTATCATCCAGGGTGCGCCCCCGCATATAGGCCAGGGGCGCTACCTCAATGCTGCCCCGCTCCACATATTTCTGATACGTCTCCGGCCCCAGCATATCATACAATGCATCATACAAAGGCCGCAGGTAGGGGTCAACCTTATTCTGCAAATCCCCCGGCAGGAAGCCCAGCCGCTCCCCAGCCTCCACCGCCGGCCGGGTGAGAATAATCCGGTTAACCGTCCGCTCCCGGAAGGCCGCCACCGCCGCCGCCACCGCCAGATATGTCTTGCCGGTTCCGGCGGGGCCAACGCCAATGGTAATGGTATTTTTCGCAATGGCCTTCATATACCGCTGCTGGCCGATGGTCTTGGCCTTGATTGGCTTGCCCTTTGCCGTGATACAAACCACGTCCTGGGCCATCTGGGCCACCTGATCCCCATTGCCGGACTGCACCAGGGTAATGAGATACCGCACCTTTTGCTCGTCGATGGTCTCCCCCCGGGCAGCCAGGGACAGCAGTCCTTCCATGGTTTGGCCGGCTTGGTCTACCGCCTCCTCATCGCCGGTGATCCGCAGCTCCGTGCCCCGGTTCAGGATATGCACGCCAAACGCCTCTTCCATATAGCGGATATTCTCATCCAGTGAGCCAAAGACGCTAATCAGATCCTCCATCCGCTCCACATTGACAATTCGGTCACTCATTTGCATCACCTTCAAACAATTTCACTTCCCGCTGCCGGGCAATCATCTCCCGGCAGGAAAACACCGTGTCCAAACAAATCAGCCCATCTTTCTGGGACAGGTCCGCCTGGCGGTGGAGAATTTGACCGGCCAGCATTTCCTGCTCCACCAGCTCCGCCGACACACCGGCCAGCACCGTCTCCGCCGCCTCCGCCGGCAGCTCCACCGTTTCGGTGGTGTATTCCCGGTAAGTCTCCGTCACCAGGCGCACCGGCAAGGCGTAATCCCCAGGCAGGGTTAGGGTTTTGGTTTCCGTCATTTTATCACAAGTCCCCTGGGGAATTCCACTGTTTCCCCATATTTTTATTCTTTTTCTTCCCACCACCAGGCTGACACACTGCCATTGCCTGCCGGTGTACACCTTTTGCTGCCACTGGGTGGGAAAAACTGCCTGGATTTCATGTTGGGTCAGGGCATAGATCTCCGCATCTGCATGGGTATATTGAATGCGGTACTCATGTTCCACAACACCGGTAACCAGCAGCTCCCCTGCCCGCACCGCCTGCCCCACTTTACACAGGCTCTGGCCGCCCAGCACACTCATGGAAACCACAATGCCGTCCCGGCTGGCCACCACGTCGGTAATGGTATCCCGCTGCCGGACCGGCTCCCCCTCCACCCGCTCCCGGACGGAGATCACCGCCACGCCGCCGGAGAAATTCACTCCCGCCCATTGCAGCTCCGGCACCAGGTTCAATATCTGATTTTTTACCTTTTCACTGCGAATTTCCCCGGTTTCAGCCCAAAAATGGACGCCGCAAACTTCGGCCGCCGCCAAAATTTCCCGATCCGGCACATTGACGTTACCCTCTACTTCCACAAACCATACCCGCCGGGGGCCGTACAGCGTCAATACGCACAAGCCGGCCAAAGCAAGCCAAAACAGCAGCCGCTTACGCCCTGAACGCAGCGTGACCCACAAACCGCGGCGGCTTAAGATGCGGCACTTGTCCCCCCTTTTCTGGGCCATCGCCGCGAAAGCCGGCCATTGCCCCGGCGGCAAAGTCATTTGCACAGTCAGCGGCGCAGTCAGATCCGGGCTGGTGTACCGAATGCCATGGGCAGCATAGTAGGTCAACGCTTGACCTGGCTCTGCGCTGACCAACTCCACCCGCAACGTACCCCGGAGATAGTCCAATCCCTGTCTTAGCATGGCTTCCCCCTTTCCAGTTCCACCCGCTGCACCTCTCCGGCAATCACCAGCTGCCGTTTAGCCATCCTGGTAATTTTCAGCCGGCAACCACAGACAACCACTGCGCCGGAACGTACCCGAACCCGAATCATGTCCCGTTGGTATTCTGTTACGCCCAAATGATTTTCAATCAGCACCCGCTGATTCCCGGTAATTTCAATCAGCGGCGTTCCCGGCAACAGCTCCTGGGGAACGTCCGCCGCCTCAGCCATCAGGCGAAGCATGGAACGGCTCAGTTTCAAATGGCACCCCACCCCAGCGGATTTTTTGCCCATCCGGGCCAAGCAGCAGGGTTCGGCAACCGGCTGCCCAAGAAAATTATATGCGTAAGGGAAAAGGACTTGACCAATGCGCATAGATTCTTTTGAGGTGATGGATGTGAAGCAGAACTACCGTTCGATCGGGCTGGCGGCAGCCAGCCTGCTGGGCATCATGGCCCTGATTCTGGATGCCAAAACCGCCGCCTCCGCCGCTGCCGGCGGCATCACGCTTTGCCTGGAAACCGTTATCCCCGCCCTGTTTCCCTTTTTGGTGCTGGGGCGCCTGTTCTCCGCTTCCGCCGCCGCCAGGTGGTGTACGCGGCTACTGGGTCCATGGATGGAGCCGGTATTCGGCCTGCCCCCCCAGGGCGCCCCGGCCCTGGCCCTTGGCATGGTCAGCGGATACCCGGTGGGGGCACAGATTGCCGCAGACCTGTATCAATCCGGGCGCATCAGCCGGGAAGACGGGGAACGTTTACTGGCATTTTGCAGCAATGCCGGCCCCGCCTTTATTTTTGGCATGGTAGGCGGGCTCCTGGGGAACATGAAAACCGCCGCCGCGCTGTACGCCATTCACCTGCTGGCCGCTATGCTCACCGGTATTGTGCTCAAGCCCCGCCGGGGTGCGCGAAGCGCCTGCCGCATTGTCTGCGGCCCGCCCCAAGAGACGGTGGATCTGCCCGGCGCAGTCCGCCACGCCCTGAGGTCCATGGCCATGATTTGCGGATATATTATTTTGTTCCGCATTCTCTCGGTTTTCCTGGGAAATGCCTGGCAGCTGTGGATGCCCCCTGCCGCCGAAGTGATCATCACCGGCCTATTGGAACTGGCAGGCGGCTGCTGCCGGCTGCCGGCGCTGGAATCCGCCGGCCTGCGGTATTTGCTGGCCTCCGGCTTTTTGGCCTTCGGCGGTATCTGCGTGTATTTGCAGACCCTGGCTGTCATTAACCCCGCCGGGTTATCCGGCCGCTACTACTTGTTCGGCAAGGTGATCCAAGGGGCCATTGCGGTTTTGCTCACCTGGGGCGGTATGGTCATTTTCCCCCAGCTCTTCCCCAGGGAAGCATCCGCGGCAGCCGTGCCCAATCATCAGGGCCTGCCGGAAGCCACCGGATTAATCACCGCGCTTACCCTGGCCGGTTTGGCCATATGGTGCATTTATCTGGGAAAAAAGGCTGGAAAGCCTGGGCCTCTTGATGTATAATAGAGAAAAAACAGGAGGTGGCCCCTGTGCTGTTCCGAAAAAAAATGCCCCGCTCCTGCCTGTACTGCGTCCACGGTGCAGCAGTTGCCCCAGATCAGGTGGTCTGCGCCAAAAAAGGCCTGGTGGATGGTGGAAATCCTTGCCGCCGGTTTCAATATGATCCGTTGAAGCGGGTCCCCCCCCGGCGGAAAGCCATGGACTTCTCCCGATACGATCACGAAGATTTTTCCCTGTAAATATCCTGCTGGGCTGCTCCAGAGTTGGAGCAGCCCAGCATACGCTATTGAATGAACCAATCCTCCTGCCACTGCTGGGCGTCAAACAGGGTGCCGTAGTCCCCCTGGGGCGTAGCACCTTCCACCGTGATTCTGACCCAGGGGCTTTCGCTTTGGGCCAGGGCCGTGGCGCAGACAGACCGGACAGCCAAGGTCAGATTTTCACCAGCCGTGAGGAACTCCGCCGACAAATCCACAGTGCAGCAAGTTCCGTCTTGGTAGACGGACAGCAGGGTGGTTCCCGCCGGAATGGGGGTGTGATATCCGTTTTGATCTTGGTAAGCCAGCAACGCCTGAAGCACCAGCTCTACCGCAGCCTGGCTGGCCGTCTGGCGGACACGAACCGGGAGACTGGATAGGAGCCGGCTTTCCCCGGACAGCAAATACAGATCCGCATCCAGTTCATTGAGGGCCGTTCTGGCCGGGCCCACGGCGCCGGACTCAAAGGTCAGGGGCTCTGCCAGGTACATTCTGCCATAGTGCTCCAGGGGTTGCCCGTCTACGTTCAGCACCAATGCGTCTATCCCGTCCAGCTGGGTCACCGTGTTGGTCAGGGAGAGAATGGTCATCCGCTGGGCCAAATCCGTTCTCGGCGCGTTTTCCAAAAATTCCGCCGACAAGTTCACGCTGCAGACCCCATCTACAACTTCCACCCCCAATAACCGGGTGCCCAAGGGCATGGTCTCCGCCAATCCGGCTTCATCCGGGCCGCCGATCAGGCGCTCCACCAGATAGGCCGGCAGATTCTCCTGCTCCCGATCCACTTGAATCGTCTGGCCGATTAAGTATCGGTTGTCCGTATCCGAAAAATACAGGATATAGTCGGCGCTGATCAGACTTGCCCCCAGATCCTCCAGCAGCAAATCTTCCCGGCTCATGGTCAGCGCCTGCTGCCCCGCCAGTTGGCTGCCCTGAGCGCTGATGGACACCGATTCCACCCCGGGCAGTTCCAGGCAAGTCAGGGTAATGCAGGCGCAGGCCAGGGTCAAGTCCATGCCGGACAGCTCCGCCAGACTCTCCGTCACCAGTATCTGCATTTGCGTTCCGTTCAGCTCCGCCGAGAGCAGCTCCGTTGACCGCTGAAACGGCGCAACCAGGTCGCCGGACTGGGGGCCGGAAAAATACCGGGTCAGTATCCAGGCATAATCCCCCTCGTGGCCCACGGCGTCCACCGTTTCATAGCCCAGGGCGCTTTGGGCCGCGCTGTACTCATCCTGGACGGCTTTGTAGTAGAACCGCACCGGGCTGGCCATATCCGGCGGCGTTTCCCGGCAGCCCGGCAGCAGCAGCACCGCCAGCAGCAGGGCAAGGTATCGGATTTTTCTCATGCTTTTCCCTCCCCGCCGTCCGCCGGCAGCTCCACCGTGAAGCACGTCCCGCCGGATTCCACCGGCTGGGCGGAAATTGTACCGCCGTTGCGCCGCACCAGGCCATAGACAATGGACAGGCCCAATCCGCTGCCGCCGGCCTGCCGGGAGCGGGCCTTATCCACCCGGTAAAACCGGTCAAAAATGTAGGGAATGGATTCTTCGGGGATGCCTACGCCGGTATCGGTTACCGTGAGCATATACCGGTCTTTCTTCCGGCGGAGGTCCACCGTCAAGCTGCCATCCGGCCGGTTGTATTTTATGCCGTTTTCCACCAGATTGAAAATAATCTGGTGCAAGTCTCCCTCGATCATCCGGATATTGGCCCCCGGCAGGGTTTGATTGCCCAGAGTAATCCGGTGCAGCTCCGCTACCGGGGCCAGCATCCGCAGCACCTTCTCCACGGTTTCGCAAATATCCTCTGTTTTCCGCTCCTCCGCTTTTCCCGCATCCATTTTGGTCAAGGAGAGTAACTTCTGGGACATGCGGGTGAGGCGGTCGGCCTCATCGCCAATATCCTGGACAAATTCCCGGACGGTAGGCTCGTCCATTTCATTTTGCAAAATCGAGTCGGACAGAAGCTTGATGGAAGTCAGGGGGGTCTTTAACTCATGGGAGGCATCGGAAACAAATTGCCGGCGGCGGTTTTCCGATGTCTGAAGCCTGCTGGTCAGCTCGTTAAACTCGCTGGCCAGTACCGCCAGTTCATCCTTGCCCCGGATTTTCATTTTATGGGAGTAGTCCCCCTCCCGAATGATCCGGATAGACGTGAAAATCCGGCGCATTCTCCGAGAAAACACTTCAGAGAAAACCAGGGAAAAGAGAATCAGCGCACACTCCAGCACCAGGCTGATCCAAAAAATATTGAATTGCAGAGCAAAAATCAGTCCGCCCTGATCTGTGTCGTACTCCATTAGGTATACCGCCCCTACCAGCGTGTTTGCATAGAGCACCGGGGTGGCCGCCCGGCTCTCCAGGCTGCCGTCAGTGTAGTGGGAGTAAAACACATCGTTGCCCTCCAACGCCTGCACCACCTCCGGCAAAACGGCATACTGCCCCTGGGCGCTGTCCATGGTGTCGTAAATCACCAATCCGGCGCCGTCGGTTACCAGCACCCGGGTAGCATTTAGGCTACCCATCTGTTCCATCACCTGCCGGGCACGGTCCTCTTGCAGGGTCTGGCTCTCCGCCAGGGCGGAGGCTGCCAACCGCACTTTATCCTCCAAAGACGTTTGCTTACTGCGGAAAATCAGATTGCGGGTAGTAGAGGCGGCATACAAATTCAGAAAGATCAGTACAGCCGATGTAATTACTACATATAATGCTGCATATTTCAATTGCGTTCTGCTTAGCCACAATCTATGCTTATCCTTTGAAATAGTACCCCACTCCCCACTTTGTCAGAATGTGCTGGGGCTTAGCCGGGTTCTCCTCCAGCTTTTCCCGCAGGCGGCGAATGTGCACATCCACCGTGCGAATATCGCTGCGGTACTCATAGGCCCAGATGGTATCCAGCAGCGCCTCCCGGGAGTACACCCGGTTGGCGTTGCGCATGAGAAACTCAATCACGTCAAATTCTTTGGCGGTCAAATCCACCAGCTCCCCATTTTTGTAGGCGTTCCGCCCGTCCAGGTCCAGGGTGATGGAACCGGCAGACACCTGGCGGGACCGGGCAATCTCCTGCCGCTGGGCCGCCGTGCGGCGCAAAAGCGCCCGAATCCTGGCCTTCAACTCCAGAATGTTAAACGGCTTGGTCAAGTAGTCGTCCGCCCCATGTTCAAAGCCCATGAGCTTGTCCATATCTTCCGTTTTCGCGGTGAGCATAATAATGGGCACCTGAGAAAACTCCCGAATTTTGGCGCAGGCGGCAAGGCCGTCCATCTCCGGCATCATCACATCCAGGATCATCAGTCCTACCTCCGGATCCTTGGCCAGCTCCACCGCCTCTAAACCGTTGGTGCCGGTGAGCACCTGGTAGCCTTCGTTTTGCAAATTGAACCGAATGCCCTTGACCAGCAGGGTCTCGTCATCCACCACCACAATTTTCATCTGCGTTTCCTCACTTCACCGTTACATAATCCCGCAGCTCTTCCAGCCGCTTTTCCCCGATTCCTTCCACCTCGCTAAGTTCATCCACCGTCCGAAGTGGGCCGTAGAGGTTGCGGTAATCCAAAATCCGTTGGGCCAGCACCTGGCCAATCCCCGGCAGCTGAACCAATTCTTCCAGCGTGGCGGCGTTCAGGTCAAGCCGGCCATCTGCCGCCGTGTCTGCCGGTTCCGGCTGGGTGTTGGGCGGCAGGGTCTCCGCCGTTATGAAATAGGGCTGGCCCATGCGCCGGGCGGTAAACATGCCGCCCAGGAAAACCCCGAAGGCCACGGCAGCCGCCAGCAATAAGCGTTTACTCCCCTTCATGGCGGATTTCCTCCTTGCGCGGATTGACACTGGAACCAGTAAGCTGATATAATAGAGCCTGCTATTCACATTATACACGACTTTGGACCGGCTAGCAAGCTGGCCCCGGATAATTGTGGTGATTTTATGACAAATGCGAAACTTCTGTCCATTGTCCTGGCCCTTACCCTGACCCTCGGCGCCCTGACCGCGCCGGCATACGCAACGGAAACGGCCGCCAGTGAAACCGCGGAAGCCTCCGGTACGGCTCCGGCGGAAACCAGTGAGGCGCCCGAAACCTCCGGCGTCACGGAAACCCAAGAAAATGAATCTACACCAGGAGAAACGGCAGAAAGCGTCCCTGTAAGCAGTATACCGGCAGACGCCACTGCCGGCACAGACATTGGCGCCGGCGCGGCCAGCAGCAACGCCGGAATTGACGCGCCAAAGGCCCTGACCGACGCCAGCGCCCTTTCTCTGGATGCCGAGGCGGTGCTCCTGTACGAATTGAGCGCCGAAACCATGGTTTACGCCAAGAACATTGACGTGCAGCGGGAGCCTGCCAGTTTGACCAAGGTGATGACCTGCCTGCTGGCCCTGGAACACGGAACGCTCACCGATGAGATTACCGTCAGCGAAGAGGCACTGGCGGATCTGGATCCTGCCGGCAGCAGCTCTGGCCTGTTGGCAGGCGAGGTATTTACCCTGGAGCAACTGCTGTTCTGCCTGATGATTGAGTCTGCCAACGATGCCGCACCGGTCATTGCCGAATACATCTCCGGCTCGGAAGCGGCTTTTGTCGATCTCATGAATCAAAAGGCCCAGGAACTGGGCTGTACAGGCACCCATTTTGCCAATACCCACGGCATGCATGATGACCAGCACTACACCACCGCCCGGGATATGGCAAAAATCATGTTGGCTGCCCTGGAATACGACAAGTTTCAGGAGATATACTCCACCTCCCGCTATGTGCTGCCAGCCACAAACCTCCACGAAGAGCGGATTATGGTAACCACCAACTACCTGATCGGCACCACCATCACCAGCGACTACTATGACGAACGGGTCATTGGCGGGAAGACCGGCTTCACCACTCCCGCCGGGCGGTGTATTGCCTGTGTGGCCCAGGACAATGGGCTGGAATACCTGTGCGTCGTCTTAGGCGCATCCACCATTTCCACGGATACGTACACCACGTATGGTAACTTTGTGGCAGCTTCTGAAGCGTTGGATTTCGGATTTGACAATTTTCAACCCACAGAAGTGCTCTCTCCCTTGGCGCCCATCGCCCAGCTTCCCGTGGCCCAGGCTACTGAGTCCGTAGTTGTCACCCCTGCTGAGCCGGTCACCACGCTGCTGCCGGTGGATTACGACCCGTCCCTACTCACCACCAGCTACACCCTGCTGTCGGACAGCGGATTAACCGCGCCCTTGGCGGCCGGCGAAAAAGTGGGCGTGGTGGAAAAATACTATGGGTCTGTTTGCGTTGGGCAAACCGATCTGGTCACGGTGACCGGTGTGGAGCGGCAAGTGGTAGCCGCCGCCGTCAATGAAGTGACGGAGAAAATTTCCGCCAGTCCCTGGCGGTTTGTGATCATCATTTTGGCCGTGTTACTGGCAGCGCTGCTGGCATTGCTGCTGTACAGCGCCTATATCCGCCGCCGGAACCGCAAACGCCGGCAGCGCCGCCGCAACAACCAGCGGAGGTGAAGGCCATGCTGGACTGGACGCAGCTGGAAGCTGCCTGTCAAACCTGCAACCGGTGCGGCCTGTGCCAGACCAGAACCAATGTGGTTTTCGGTGTCGGCCCCAAGGATGCGGATATTCTCCTGGTGGGCGAGGGGCCTGGACAGCAAGAGGATCTCGCCGGCGAACCCTTTGTCGGTCCGGCAGGGCATCTGCTGGACGATATGCTCTCCATCATCGATCTGGGCAGGGAGAACTGCTATATTACCAACATCGTCAAGTGCCGTCCGCCAAAAAACCGGGATCCCCAGGAATCGGAACAGGACGCCTGCATCGGCTATTTGCGCAACCAATTCCGATTAATCCGCCCCAAAATCATCATCTGTCTGGGCAGGATTGCCGCCATGCGGCTGATCCGGCAGGATTACCGCATCACCCGGGAGCACGGGCAGTGGGTGGAAAAGCAGGGCATCTGGATGACTGCCATCTATCACCCCTCGGCCCTTCTTCGGGATCTGTCCAAGCGTCCGGAAACATTTCGGGATCTGCTGTCTATCCGGGAGAAAATTCGAGAAACCGGCATAACCCCCCCATCTCTCCCCAACTGAGGTTAGGCCAAAAAATCGGGTCTGTTGCAAAATCCCCATTTTGCAACAGACCCTTCCTTTATTCCGCCGTAATGGTAATGAGCTTTGAACGAACCAACTGACTGTCAAAATAAATCTCCAGTTGGTAGCTGCCGGGGGTTTCCAGCCCTTCACTGAATTCGCCCAGATACAAATTGTCCGTCCACATGGTATGCCACGGCGCCGTGCCTACGGTATATTTTACCGGCGTCCCCTGTTCGTCCCGGAGAACCACCAAGGTTTGCACCTCAGCATCGCTGTTCTCCCGGCCGCCGTTGTCTACCAGCAGGAAGCCAATGCTCTGCCCCGGAGCAAAGTTATCCGACTGGGGCACACTGTTCAAATCGCCGGCATCCCAGTCCTCATTGTCCGGTGCAGGGAAAGTGGCAATGTCAATATCCCCGTTGGTGAGACCAAACCCGGAAAAGTCCTGGGCCTCCGGCGTAGTCGCCGTAAAGACGCCATCCCCAAATACCGTTGTGCCGTCCGCCGTTTGAATCTGGAAGGTATAGGTCGTGCCAGGCAGAACCGGATCAATCGTAACAGCCGATTCCGCCGTCTGGATGGAACCAGTGGCTTCCGGACTGTCGCCAAAGCTGTACAGGAACACCCAGTCCCCGGCCATCGTACCAGTGTACGTCCAGGAAGCGGTAATTATCCCCGGCTCCTCTGTGTTCACCTGGAAATCCTGGACAAAGACAGGATTTGCCGTCATGGAGAATTGGGCATTCTCAGACATGCCTTCCGCCGTTACCCGAATGGTATGGCTGACAGTGGCATCAATTCCTTCAAAGGTGACAGAACAACCTTGCACTGTCTGGGAAACATGATAATCCCCGCCGTCATCGCAAGTAACCGTCCAGCTGGCCACCGGCGTCTCCGGCTCGTCCCAGGCAACAGTCACCCGGTCTTCGGCAATCTCCGTCACATGCAGGTTTTGTGCAATTACCACCGGACTTGGCGTAGCGGTGATGGAAACCGTACCCCCCAGGTGGATCTCCTCACCGGCAGACAGGCGGAAGGTGTAGGGCGTGCCCACCGTCAAGCCAGTCAGCGTCTGGGTATGGCCAGTGAAGGTAACCGACTGCTCTGCGCCGCCCTCCGGTCCGTAGAACAACGTCCACTGAGACGGCTCTGTGCCGTCGGAGGTAAAGCTCAAAATCATTGTGCCGTCTTCCCCGCCGGTGAGGGCGGTGAATGCCGTAATCTCTGTCATCAACGGCGTGGTATAGCTGATCCGCGTCTGCCCGGTCAGTCTATGGAAGCCGGAAATAGACACGCTGATGGTATACTGGGTATTGGGATTCAGGCCAGTGAAGGTGGCTCTGCCATCCTGGAGCTGAGCAGAATAAGTATTGCCATAGGTATCCTGGCAGCTCAGGCGCAGATCGGCAGGGTCGGCCCCGGTACTCAGGGATACCGTGAGAGAGTCCAAAGTCACATCCACGACTTCCAGGCTGTCCACGGGGATGCAGTAAACACTGCGGTAGAAATAAAGTCCGCCTACCACAAGCGCGGCAATCACCGCCAACACCCCCAGGAAGATCAGCGGTTTTTTCACGGAAAAATGGGGCTTGGGGAACAAACCCGCTTCCCCTTCCGCCGGGCCGCTGTCCTCCTCCGGCGGTTCCTCCTCTGCCGGTGCGGGATTCGCCGTCTCTTCCGGTTCTTCCGGCAACGGCCGGTTTACCCCCGGTATTTCCAAGAATGTCTCCGCCCGGCTGAGGATCTCCGCCAGCTCCTGATCCTGCACCGGCCCAGCCTGATCCTCCTCACCCGGCAACGTCTCATCCTCCGGTTCGTCCGCCGCTACAGAGGCTGGCGGTGCTGGCTCAGCAGCCTCCGGAGGCGAGGCAGCCGGGCTACCATCATCCGCTTTCGCTGCGGCATCTGGGTCCTTCTCAGCCGGTTGGGCATGCACTTCCTCCAACTCAGCGCCCGGCGTTACCTCCGGCTCCTCTGAGGGAAGGTCTACCGTATCCAAAACAGGGTCATTTACAATGGGCGGCGCAATCAGCGAATCGTTTACCGGATTGCGCTGCATATAGCTAACGATTGCCTGGCCCATTTCCTCCGGGCTTTGCCACCGGGCGTTGGGGTCAAATGCCACCGCTTTCAGTAAGACGGCTGCTAATTCGTAGTCAGCATACTTTGGCGGCGGCAGTTCCTCCCCAGCCAGACGGCGCTTTTCCCCATCAGATTGACCATCTTCATCAAACGGACCGGCGCCGCCGTTATAAATCCGGTACAGCAACATGCCCAGGGCATAAATATCCATGGTAGTGTTTGGTTCGGCAAAGTCATCAAACAGCTCCGGCGCCGTATAGATACTGCGGTATTTGTCCGGAAACGTGGAATAGGGCAACTCATCCAGGGCAACAAACCCCAAATCCCCCAGCTGGTATTGCTTTTGCTGGGTAATGAACACATTCTCCGGCTTCAGATCCTGATACAGATAGCCGGCCTTCCGGGCAATGGTTAAGGCAGCACACAGGTCAATGCCCAAATTCACCGCGCCCAAGTGGGTCATGGTGTGGCGCTTGGTGTAAGCCGAAAGCGTTGTCCGGTACGGACTGAGCACCCATACATCTACGCCAACCTCGCCATCCGCCTTGGGCGTGGTCTGGCAGTTATAAAAGGGGACGAAGCCTCGGGTCTGGGCCAAGTCAGCCAACACATGGATTTCCGCTTCCAGCGCCTTGGCCAAGCCGTCATAATACAATTGAGCGGCGTTGCGGTCTGCGCACGCGCCGGTGAGCAACATGGCATCCACCTGAATCTGGGATTCCGGGATGGATATCTGCTTTAAAATGAATTTTTCCTTTGTGACAGTGTGAATTGCGGGGCAGCAAGTGATACCATTGTGGCTACTAAAGGGCTTCCCCAGGGAAAACTCGTCCAGCAATGGGGACACGGTCTTTGCATCCGGCAAATCCATCGCCTCCTTAAAAACAGTCACTACCTTATATGATAAGCGAAAAAGGCGAAAAAAGCAACAGGATTGTAGTTGTTTTATGGGTGAGAAAATGATAAGATAACGTCGAAGCGCGGCGGGCACTGCGCCTGTACCGAAACGGAGGGAATAACGTTGAGCAAAATCATCTGTGAATATTGTGGAACAATCTATGATTCCAATGAAGGCCGCTGCCCAATCTGTGGCGCAAACCAAGCAGCCGGCGGGGAATCCGCGCCGGTTCAGGCAAAAGAAGCCACGCCGTCTATGGATGACACCATTATCGCCGTGGACGGACTGCTGCCGAAAGGTAACCCGAAAGAACCGGCGGGACAGCCAGAAAAGAAACCGGCCGCCCAAAGGGAAACCGAAGTAACATCCACAGAGCCGGTCTGGCCAGAACCGGAAGAAAGCCAGCCCGAGGCAGATGCACCAAAAAAGCCATCCATTCCAACAGAGTTAACGGAAGAAAAGCCAGAAGAAAAACAGAAATCCCGGCCGGTCCAGCCAACGGAGTCCGGCAAAGCAGCCAGGGATACCGGCAAGCCATTCAGGGCAAAACCGGCAGAGGGAGCTCCCCAGAGGGAAGAGGCGCCCAGTGAACCGCCAAAACCCATTGCCGCCAAGAAGCAGGGCGTGTCCCGCCGGGATCAAATCACCTGCGCCATTTTGGGCGTCGCAGTTGCCCTGTTTGCTTTGTATATCGGTTACCGTTTCGCCCGGCCCTACCTGTTCCCGAATCGTGGCAGTTCTGCCGAAACCACCGAACCGGCGGCGCTGAACGCCTGCCAAGCTGTAACCGCCGATGCCAGCATTACCTTCCATGCCCCCGGGGAAAGCCGGCTGCTGTCCGTTACCCTAACCCCGGCAGACACCACCGACACACTCAGCTTCCAATCCAGCGATCCCAGCGTGGCTACCGTCACTGCCGAGGGTACTGTGGTGGCCGTGGCCCCTGGCCAGGCAACCATCACCATCACCTGTGGTCAAGCCCAGGCGGTGTGCAACGTAGTGTGCGACTGGGCAAGCACCGGCACCACGGCGGCCACCGGCCCGGCGGAAACCACGGAGCCTGGGGAAACCACCGAACCGGCGGAAACCACGGAGCCCGCAGAACCCGATGGGGAGCTGTCCCTGGATCGGGAGGACATCACCTTCTTCCAGTTGGGAGAAACCACCCGGCTGCGGGTATCCGGCCTGGACGCCAGCCAGCTCACCTGGTCCAGCGACAACAGCGCCGTCGCTTCCGTCACCAGCAGCGGCCTGGTCACCGCCGAAGCGCCGGGCACCACCCGGATTCGGGCCACCTACGGCGGACAGGAGCTGGTATGCATCGTGCGGTGCAATTTTGAAGAAGAAGAGCCTACCGAGTCCTCCGGCTCTGCCACCATCAGCCACACTGACGTCACCCTCACCGTGGACGAGAGCTTCACCCTCCGCTTGGAGGACAGCGAGGGCAACACCTTAGAGGTAACCTGGACCCCAGGCAACACCAACGTGTGTACAGTCAGCGGAAATACCGTCACCGCCGTGGGCGCTGGATACACGGAAATCACCGCCACTTACGATGGGGAAACTTACACCTGCATCGTCCGGGTAAGAGAATAAACAACTATCAGCTTGTCAAAAAAGTCTCGCTTAAGTTCGCCGCTGCGGCAGCGAAAAAAGTGAAAATCATTTTCTGCCGGGGCGGTGTACCTGGCAGAAAATACATCTCAGGCTGCGAAGTGGGGGAATTGTGGGCCTACGGCCCACAATTCCTGGGCGTAGCAGACTGCAAACTTCTGCCGGAAAGCCCCGAAGGGGTTTTTCGACAGTCTGAACTATGTATTCGGGGCCACTGGTCAAATCAGCGGCCCCGAATCGGTTATTTTTCCGCAGATCAATCGGCGTAACCCACATGGCTGCGGCGGCGAAACAGTAGGCTCACACACCACAGCCCGGCCAGACCCACCAGCGTGTAAATCACCCGGCTGACCACGGCAGTTTGGCCGCCAAACAGCCAGGCCACCAGATCAAACTGGAAAATGCCTACCAGGCCCCAGTTTACCGCACCGATAATGGATAACAGCAATGCAAGGGTGTCCATCTGTGTACCTTCCTTTCCTTGTGGATGGTGGTAGTATGGCCAGAGGCGTGGCCTTCTATTCTGGGAAAAAGATTGCCCCGGTACGCCTTGCATCTTTTCGAAAACGCTGTATAATGGAGGCGAAAATCTGAACAATAAGCGAGGAATGTACCATGATGACTCCGGCGGAATACCGGAAAAAAAGCTCTCTGGGGATATTTTTTTCCTATTTTAAGGCTCACCGGCGGCTATTTGCTTTGGATATGGCCTGCGCCATGGTGATGGCCCTAATTGATCTGGCCTTCCCCCTGGTCTCCAGGACGGCCATGTACCAATGGCTGCCGGATAAGGCATACCGCACCTTTTTCCTGGTGATGGCGGCGGTGGTGGTGTGCTATATTATCCGCACAGCGCTAAATTATATTGTGTGCTATTGGGGCCACACCTTCGGCATTCTGGTGGAAGCGGATATCCGGCGGGATATGTTCACCCATATGCAGGAGCTTGGCTTCGATTTTTACGACAAGAACCGCACCGGCCAGTTGATGAGCCGGCTGACCTCTGATCTGTTTGATCTAACAGAGCTTGCCCACCACGGGCCGGAAGACACGGTGATCTCCTGCATCACCATCCTGGGGGCATTGGGCATCATGTTTTCCATCCAGTGGAAGCTGGCCCTGGTGGTGGCCATTTTGCTGCCCATTTTTGCCCTGGTGGTGACCACCCAACGCAAGCGCATGTCCGCCGCCTCCAAAGCGGTCAAGCAGAAAATCGGCCACATCAATACAGAAATTGAATCTTCCCTGTCCGGTTTTCGCACCGCCAAGGCCTTCGCCAACGAGGGCTGGGAAAACAACCGGTTCTGCCGGGCAAACGGGAAGTACAGAACCTCCAAGCGGCAGTTCCACAAGGCAATGGCCCGATTCAACTCCACCATGGAGTTTTTCCTGTGCAGTCTTCAGGTGGTGGTCATTGCCGTGGGCGGCTGGCTGATTATGGACGGCCAAATGCAGCTGGCGGATCTGCTGACCTTTTCCCTGTACATCGGCACCTTTGTCAATCCGTTGCGCAAGCTGGCCAATTTCTCAGAAATGTTTGCCAGCGGCTTTGCCGGCCTGTCCCGCTTCCGGGAAATCATGGCCACGGAGCCCAGCCAGAAAGACGCGCCTGACGCGGTTGCCCTGGATAAGGCGGTGGGGAAAATTGACGTCAATAACGTGTCCTTTGCCTACGACGGAGATTTGGCCGTGCTGCACCATGTGGACCTGCACATTCAGCCTGGGGAGACGGTGGCCATTGTCGGCCCCTCCGGCGGTGGCAAATCCACCCTCTGCCAGCTGGTACCCCGGTTTTACGACGTGTCCTCCGGCAGCATCTGCATAGACGGCACCGACATCCGAAAAATCACTCAGGCCTCCCTGCATCAGAACATTGGCATTGTCCAGCAGGATGTATTCCTGTTTGCCGATACGATTTTTGAGAACATCCGCTATGGCAAACCCGACGCCACTGAGGAAGAGGTCTACCAGGCGGCCAAACAGGCAGAGATTTATGAGGATATTATGGCCATGCCCAACGGCTTTGATACCTATGTGGGCGAGCGTGGGGCACTGCTGTCCGGCGGCCAGAAGCAGCGGATCTCC
>DVHJ01000020.1 GCA_018712145.1 Candidatus Faecousia faecigallinarum
TAGGACATGACAGAGAGCAACTTTTCCCGGCGAATACGTAGAAACTGCGAATTTGCCCTATGTACTACTGTCTTGCCAGGTATTTCTGCGGGGAAACGGATTGCCGCACCAGTGTGCGCACTGGTTCGCAATGACATGCAGAAGACGGAGGCGTGTCAGCGGGTGCAAGGACGTTTGCGCAATGACATGCAGAAACATGCGGCGTGAGTGCGATTGCAAGGGCGTTTCCAGCAGTACACCGGCAGTGCCCGGGAATTATGCGGACACGTAGCAAATTTCTGCATGTCATTGCGAGGAGCGAAGCGACGTGGCAATCCGTAACTCCTGCGGTAGCGCAAAACGAAAAGCAGCGCCTATGGCAAATCCGCAGCTGCCTGCGCACTCACCCCGGTACCACCCTCTTGCACCCGCGCACACCTGCCCACCTTCTGCATGTCATTGCGAGGAGCGAAGCGACGTGGCAATCCGTAACTCCTGCGGCAGCACAAAGCAAAGAGCAGCGCCTAAGGCGAATACGGGAAAGTGCATACGGATTTGCCCGAAGTAGTGCCAGCTTGCCAAGTTTCTCTGCGGGGAAACGGATTGCCGCACCAGTGTGCGCACTGGTTCGCAATGACATGCAGAAGACAGAAGGCGTGTCAGCGGGTACAAGAACGTGGCGCGCAATGACATGCAAAAGGCAGAGACGCGCCTGCGGTTGCAAGAACGTGGGCGCGGCTGCATAGACAAACATCCAACCATCACAACGACAAGGAGAGATCAACCCATGAATCAACTTCTGGAATGCGTACCCAACTACAGCGAGGGCAGGGATCTGTCCGTCATCGAGCAGCTGTGCGACTGCTTCCGGGGCAAGCCCGGGGTGCGGCTGCTGGACTACACCTGGGATCACGACCACAACCGGTGCGTGCTGACCATCGTGGGAGAGCCGGAGCCCCTCCGGGATGCGGTGGTGGAGTCGGTGGGCAAGGCGGTGGCGCTCATCGACATGACCAAGCACCAGGGCCAGCACCCCAGGATGGGCTGCGTGGACGTGATTCCCTTCATCCCCATCCGGGGCACCACCCTGGGGGATGCCGACCGGATCGCCAAGGAAACCGCCCGGCTGGCCGCCCAGAAGTATGGCCAGCCCTTCTTCCTGTATGAGCGCTCCGCCACCGCCCCCCACCGGGTGAACCTGGCGGAGGTGCGCAAGGGCCAGTTTGAGGGCATGGCCGAGAAAATGAAGGACCCCATGTGGCGGCCGGACTTCGGGCCGGATACCATCCACCCCACCGGCGGCGTCACCGCCATCGGCGCCCGGATGCCCCTGATCGCCTATAACATCAACCTGGACACCCCCAATGTGGAGATTGCCTCCGCCATTGCCAAGACCATCCGCCACTTAAACGGCGGCTTCCGGTACTGCAAGGCCATGGGGGTCCACCTGGCGGACCGGAATCTGGCTCAGGTGTCCATGAACCTCACCGACTTCACCCAGACCGCCATGTACCGGGTGTTTGAGACGGTGAAAATGGAAGCCCGGCGGTACGGGGTGAACGTGCTGGGCAGCGAGATTGTGGGGCTGGTGCCCCAGCAGGCCCTGCTGGACTGCGCCGCCTACTACCTGCAGCTGGAGAAGTTTGACGGCCAGCAGGTGCTGGAGAACCGGCTGTGACCGGGCCGCTGTACAGCCTGCCGGTGGCGGAGTTTGCCGCCGTCACCGCCTCCGACGCCCCGGCCCCGGGGGGCGGCAGCGTGTCGGCCCTGGCGGGGGCCTTGGCGGCGGCCCTGGGGGAGATGGTGGCCCGGCTCACCCTGGGCAGGGAGAAGTATGCCGCCGGGCAGGGGGCCATGGAGGCCCTGTGCCAGGCAGCGGAAGGGGCGCGGGAGCAGCTCCTTGCCGCAGTGGAGGCGGACAGCCGGGCCTTTGACGGCTACATGGCCGCCCTGGCCATGCCCAAGGCGGCCCAGGAAGAGAAGGCCGCCCGCCGGGCGGCCATGACCGCAGGATTAAAGCAGGCGGCCCAGGTGCCCATGGCGGTGGCGGAAGCTGCCGCCGGGCTGCTGCCCCACCTGGCCCGGGGGGTGGAGCAGGGCAACCCAAACGCGGTGACCGACGCCCTGGTGGCGGTGCTCCTGGCCCGGGCGGCGGTGCTGGGGGCGCTGTACAACGTGCGGATCAACCTGGACTCCATCGATGACCCGGCCTTCACCCAGGCCATGGGGGAAAAGGCGGACGGTCTCCAGGCCCAGGCCAACGGCTGGGCGGCGGATATTTTGGCCATGCGGCCGGAGATTACCGGGGAGTAGGCCCGGAGGGGGGCGGCCCCGGGGACGTTCTCCAGCGGCGCCCCATGCAAACCCACCCGCGCAACCATCTTCTGCCCGGCAGTGCCCCTTGCACACGCAGACACGCTACATGTTTCTCATGTCATTGCGCCAAACCCCCTTGCAACCGCTGACGCGCTTCTGTCTTCTGCATGTCATTGCGTCCTTGCAAACGCGGACACGCGGCAAATTTCTGCATGTCATTGCGTCCTTGCAAGCGCGGACACGCTGCAAATTTCTGCATGTCATTGCGAGGAGCGAAGCGACGTGGCAATCCGCATCCCCGCAGAGGAAGCAAAAAGCAAGCGGCACCTTGGGCGAATACGTAGGCGGTTACGGGCTTGCCTGGTAGTGCGTCCTTGCAACCGCTGACACGCTGCAAATTTCTGCATGTCATTGCGAGGAGCGGAGCGACGTGGCAATCCGTACTCTCTGCGGTAGGGCATGACAGAAAGCAGTACTTAAGGCAAACACGGAAAAGTGTATACGAATTTGCCCGAAGTAGTGCCAGCTTGTCAAGTTTCACTGCGGGGATGCGGATTGCCGCACCAGTGTGCGCACTGGTTCGCAATGACATGCTGAAGACGGGCAGGTGTCAGCGGTTGCAAGGGCGTTTGGCGCGAGGGGTGTGCAGAAGACGGTGGCATGTCAGCGGTTGCAAGGACGCTTTCCGGCAGTACACCGGCAGTGCCCCCTTGCAACCGCTGACGCGCATCTTCCTTCAGCATGTCATTGCGAGGAGCGAAGCGACGGGGCAATCCGTTGCCGTAGGGCGGAACGAAAAGCAATTATTTCCGGCGAATGCGCAACCACTTGCGAATTTGCCTGGCACCGCAGGTGCCCAACCCACTGCCGGCCAAACAATGGGGGCCTGCCGTCTCTTTTGACGGCAGGCCCCATTTACTTGGTCTCGTTTTCCGGTGGGTGGCAGGACCCGCACATGGGGCAGCTGCCACAGCTACTGCCGCAGTGGCACCGGCCGCTTTTCCGCTGCTTCACCAAATGGACAACGATGGCGGCCACAATCCCCAGGAGTACCAAACCCACCACAATGGTGGCCAGGTTCTCCCCGAACCAGGCAAACATGGATATCCCACCTTTCGCAAATTTACTTCGTGGACACCTTTTGCTTCAGGGTGAGGGTTTTGGACTCTTTGTAGGGCCGGAACAGCAGGTACACCATGCCCGCCAGGAGCACCAGCGCCACAATCAGCCAGGGGATGTTCACCCCGCCGGTGAAGATCGAACCCACCTGATAGACAATCAGGGAAACCACATAGGCAAACACGCACATGTAGCCAATGGCAAACAGGGTCCACTTGCCGTTGTGCATCTCCCGCTTAATCGCGCCCATGGCGGCGAAGCAGGGGGCGCACAGCAGGTTGAAGATCATGAAGCTGTAGGCAGACAGGGCGGTGAAATCCCCGGCCAGCAGGCCCCAGATCTCGTCGCCGGCTTCGCTGAGTTCGCCGGCGTAGTTATACAGCACGCCGAAGGTCATCACCACTTCTTCCTTGGCGATCAGGCCGGTAAAGGTAGCCACGGCAGCCTTCCAGGCCCAGTCGCCAACCCAGCCCAGGGGGTGGAACAGCCAGGCGATGCCGTTGCCAATGGCGGCCAGCAGGGAGTGGTTGTTGTCCTCCACCGCCTGGAACACCCCGTCCACAAAGCCGTAGCCCTGGAGGAACCACAGCACGATGGAGCTTAAGAGGATCACCGTACCGGCCCGCTTGATGAAGGACCAGCCCCGCTCCCAGGTGCCCCGGAGCACGTTGCCCACAGAGGGCACATGGTAGGCCGGCAGCTCCATGACAAAGGGCGCCGGATCCCCGGAGAAGGCCTTGGTTTTCTTGAGAATAATGCCGGAGACGATGACGGCAGCCACGCCGATGAAGTAGGCGGAGGTGGCCACCCAGGCAGAGCCGCCGAACAAAGCGCCGGCCAGCATGCCCACGATGGGCATTTTCGCGCCGCAGGGAATAAAGCCGGTGGTCATGATGGTCATTTTCCGGTCCCGGTCCTGCTCAATGGTCCGGGAGGCCATGATGCCGGGCACACCGCAGCCGGTGGCTACCAGCATGGGGATGAAGGACTTGCCGGACAGGCCGAACCGGCGGAAAATCCGGTCCATGATGAAGGCGATCCGGGCCATGTAGCCCACGTCTTCCAGGATGCACAGCAGGAGGAACAGCACCAGCATCTGGGGCACAAAGCCCAGCACGGCGCCTACGCCGGCCACGATGCCGTCCTGAATCAGGCTGTAGAGCCAGCCCGCCACCACCGGCTCCCCGGCGGCGTTCAGCAGGAAGCTGTCAAAGAGATTGGGCACCCATTCGCCGAAGAGCACGTCGTTGGTCCAGTCGGTGGCAATGGTGCCGATGGAGAAGGACCAGCTGCCCATGGACAGGGAGTACACCAGGGCCATAATCACCACGAAAATGGGCAGCGCCAAAATCCGGTTGGTGACGATTTTGTCGATTTTGTCCGAGGTGCTCAGCTTCCCGGCGGACTTTTTCTTATAGCAGCCTTTTAAGATGGAGGCGATGTACACATACCGCTCATTGGTGATGATGGACTCGGCGTCATCGTCCAGCTCCTTTTCCGCAGCCTGGATATCCGCCTCAATGTGCGCCATGGTGGCCTCAGGAATCTTCAGCTGGGCCATCACCTTTTCATCCCGCTCGAAGATCTTCACCGCGTACCAACGCTGCTGCTCAGCGGGCATGTCGTGGACGGCGGCCTCCTCGATGTGGGCCAGGGCATGCTCCACCACCCCGGAGAAGGTGTGCTGGGGCACGGTTTTCTCCCCGGCGGCGGCCCGGATGGCGGCCTGGGCGGCCTCCTGGATGCCGGTACCCTTCAGGGCGGAGATCTCCACCACCTGGCAGCCCAACTGGCGGGACAGCTCAGCGGTGTTGATCTTGTCGCCGGACTTGCGCACCACGTCCATCATGTTGATGGCCACCACCACCGGGATGCCCAGCTCCGTGAGCTGGGTAGTGAGGTACAGGTTCCGCTCCAGGTTGGTGCCGTCCACAATGTTTAAGATGGCGTCCGGCCGGTCGTTGATCAGGTAGTTTCTGGCCACCACTTCCTCCAGGGTGTAGGGGGACAGGGAGTAGATGCCAGGCAAGTCCGTGATGGTCACGTCCTTGTTCTTCTTCAGCTTGCCTTCCTTTTTCTCCACCGTCACGCCGGGCCAGTTGCCCACATACTGGGCCGACCCGGTCAGGGCGTTGAACAAGGTGGTCTTGCCGCTGTTGGGATTGCCCGCTAGGGCAATGCGCAGTTCCATTTCCGTTTGCCTCACTTTCTTCGTTGTGTTTGCTGGGGATAGTACTTACAGGCGCCTCGCCGTCTTCTGCATGGCATTGCGCGCCACGTCCTTGCACCCGCTGACAGCATCTGCCTTCTGCATGGCATTGCGCGCCACGTCCTTGCACCCGCGCACACGTCCTTCCTTCTGCATGTCATTGCGAGGAGCGGGGCAGCCGCCCCGCGACGTGGCAATCCGCGTCCCCGCAGAAATGCCTGGCAAGTTAGCTGCTGTTTGGGCAAATTCGCACACACCTACCAAGTCTGTCATTGCGAACCAGTGCGCACACTGGTGTGGCAATCCGTAACCCCGCAGGGAAACGTTGCAAATTGGTAATCCTTAGGGCAAATTCGTATGCACTTTCCCGTATTCGCCCAAAGTATTGCTTTTCATTTCGTGCTGCCGCAGGAGAACGGATTGCCACGTCGCTTCGCTCCTCGCAATGACAGGGGGGAGGTGTCATCGCGCCCCAGTGCCTTGCAGCCGCTGACACGCATCTTCCTTCAGCATGTCACTGCGTCCTTGCAACCGCAGACGCGCTTCTGTCTTCTGCATGTCATTGCGAGCCGCGTTCTTGCAACCGCGCACACGTCCTTCCTTCTGCATGTCATTGCGAGCCAGTGCGCACACTGGCGTGGCAATCCGTTCTCCTTGCGGTAGGACATGACAGAAAGCAGCACTTTAGGCGAATACGCAGCTGTCTACGGATTTGCCCAAACAGCAGCCAACTGGTTAGGCTGCCCTGCGGGGATGCGGATTGCCACGTCGCTTCGCTCCTCGCAATGACATGCAAAAATTTGCCAAGTGTTCGCATAGCAACGCGCTGGTGCGCAATGACATGCGAAAGGTGGAAACGTGTCAGCGTTGCCAGGGGGCACTGCCAGGCTGCTGCCGGAAAACCTTCTTGCTCCCGGCCTTTACCCGATTTCGATCATTTCCGCGTCGGCCTTCCGGATGGAGAGCTCGTAGCCCCGCACGGTAACCTCCACCGGGTCGCCCAGGGGCGCCACCTTGCGGACATAGATTTCCACCCCCCGGGTGATGCCCATGTCCATGATCCGGCGCTTCACCGCCCCCTCCCCGTGCAGCTTTACCACCTTCACGGTTTCGCCAATTTTGGCTTGCTTCAGTGTTTTCATCCTGCTCCTCCTTCGGTTATACCATGATTTTCTGGGCCATTTCCTTGCTCACCGCAATCCGGGATTCTTTCACCTTCACAATCAGGTTTCCCCCGATGGCGTTGACCAAGGTAACGGCGCTGCCGGCCACAAAACCCAGGTTTTCCAAATGCTGCCGGACCTCCGGTTTGCCGCCGATTTTGCGGATGATATTTTCCTCACCCACTGTGGCCAGGGTTAAAGGCATCATGACAATCCTTCCTTTGTGTATCTGTACAGATTCTGTTAGCGAATTCTAACCGCCGGGCAATCCGGCAGTTAGAACCCCCTAACTTCATACAGCATACACCCTTTCCCAGTTCTTGTCAATGGGTTTTTGCCCTCTGGGAAATTCCGGCGGCATTTTCAGCAGTTTGCATAAACTAACCAGGTGCTGCCCCATGGATTTTAGCAACCCTTGCCCACAGGTTGACTTTCCCGGGCAAACATGGTACTATTCCAGTAAATTGGGGAATTGGCGGTTCCGGGTACCCGTTTTCTGCATGGCATTGCGCGCCGCGTCCTTGTACCCGCGAACACCTGCCCGCCTTTTGCAGGTCACCGCGTCCTTGCAACCGCTGACACGTCCTTCCTTCTGCATGTCATTGCGCGCCGCGTCCTTGCACCCGCGCACACGTCCTTCCTTCTGCATGTCATCGCGCGCCACGTCCTTGCACCCGCAGACGCGTTTCTGTCTTCTGCATGTCATTGCGAGCCAGTGCGCACACTGGCGTGGCAATCCGCATCCCCGCAGTGAAACTTGACAAGCTGGCACTACTTCGGGCAAATTCGTATACACTTTTCCGTGTTTGCCTTAAGTACTGCTCCTTGCTTTGTGTTACCGCAGGAGAACGGATTGCCACGTCGCTTCGCTCCTCGCAATGACAGTGGGGGAGGTCCTTGCACCCGTTGACACGCCCTGCCTTCTGCACACCTTACGCGCCCCACGTCCTTGCACCCGCGCACACGTCCTTCCTTCTGCATGGCATTGTGCGCCACGCCCTTGCAACCGCTGACACCCGGCATGTTTCCGCGCACCTTGCGCACCGCGTCCTTGCACCCGCGCACACGTCCTTCCTTCTGCATGTCATTGCGAGCCAGTGCGCACACTGGCGTGGCAATCCGTTCTCTTTGCGGTAGCACATGGCAGAAAGCAATACCCAAGGCAAATCCGCAGCCGGGGGCAGCGTCCTGTCTTTTCCGGCATTTTCTTTTCTGGAGGTTATCAATCATGAGTGAGAAATTCTATATAACCACGCCGATTTTCTATCCCTCGGACAAGCTCCACATCGGCCACACCTACTGCACCGTGGCCACCGACGCCATGGCCCGGTTTAAGCGGCTGCAGGGCTGCCGGGTGTGCTTTCTCACCGGCACCGACGAGCACGGCCAGAAAATCGAAACCCGGGCCAAGGAAGCCGGCCTGACCCCCAAGGCCTTTGTGGACAATATTGTGGAGGGGGACAAGGGAGTCAAAGACCTGTGGAAGCTGATGAACATTTCCTATGACCGGTTCATCCGCACCACCGACGGCTACCATGTCTCGGCCATTCAGAAAATCTTCAAGAAAATGTATGACAACGGGGATATCTACAAAGGCACTTATGCGGGCATGTACTGCACTCCCTGCGAGTCCTTCTGGACCCCCAGCCAGCTGAAGGACGGCAAATGCCCGGACTGCGGCCGGCCGGTGCAGCCGGCCAAGGAGGAAGCCTACTTCTTCCGCCTGTCCAAGTACGCCGGTCGGGTGCGGGATCTACTGGAGAACACCGACTTCCTCCAGCCCCGGAGCCGGGTCAACGAAATGGTGAACAACTTCATTAAGCCGGGGCTGGAGGACCTGTGCGTCTCCCGCACCAGCTTCACCTGGGGCGTGCCGGTGGACTTCGATCCGGGGCATGTGGTCTACGTCTGGGTGGACGCGTTGTTTAACTACGTCACCGCCCTGGGCTTTGCCAACGGCCAATATGACGACTATGATACCTTCTGGCCGGCGGACGTCCACTTTGTGGGCAAGGAAATCGTCCGTTTCCACGCCATTGTGTGGCCGGCCATGCTCATGAGCTTAGGCATGCCCCTGCCCAAGCGGGTGTTCGGCCACGGCTGGCTCCTGCTGGACGGGGGGAAAATGTCCAAGTCCAAGGGCAACGTGGTGGATCCGTACCTGCTGGCCCAGCGGTATGGGGCGGACGCTCTCCGGTTCTTCCTGCTGCGCACCTTCCCCTTCGGCAGCGACGGCAACTTCTCCAACGAGGCCCTCATCGGCTGCATCAACACCGACCTGGCCAACGACCTGGGCAACCTGGTCTCCCGCACCGTGGCCATGGCGCAGAAGTACTTTGGCGGCAAGCTCCCGGCGGAGCAGGAAGCCCTGGCGGAGAAAGACGACGGCCTCATCGCCCTGGCCGCCGGCCTGCGGGAAAAGGTGGGTGCGCAGATGGAGCGCTATGCTTTCCAATCCGCCCTGGAGGAGATTTTCACCCTCATTGGCCGGGCCAATAAGTATATTGACGAAAACGAGCCCTGGCGGCTGGCCAAGGATGAGGCCAACCGGCCGAGACTGGCCCGGGTACTGTACAACCTGCTGGAGGCGGTGCGGCTGGCTGGGGGGCT
Source organism: Candidatus Faecousia faecigallinarum (assembly GCA_018712145.1). GTDB lineage: Bacteria > Bacillota > Clostridia > Oscillospirales > Oscillospiraceae > Faecousia > Faecousia faecigallinarum. The sequence goes on from DVHJ01000020.1 coordinate 9,397, forward strand.
GCTTTCCCCCTTCATGCCGGAAACGGCGGCGGAGATTCTCCGGCGGCTGGGCAATCCCCCGGCGGATTGGGATAGCTTAGGCCGGTGGGGCCTGCTGCCGGAGCAGGCCCAGGTGGAGTCCGGCCCGGCCCTGTTCCCCCGGATCGACCTGGACAAGGAGCTGGCGGAGCTGGAGAACGCCACCGCCGCCCCGGCGGCGGAGCCCCTGCCGGAGCCGCTGCCGGAAATTGCCTTTGACACCTTCGCCCAGGTGGAGATGACGGTGGTGAAGGTGCTGGCTTGCGAAAAGGTGAAGAAAAGCGAAAAACTGTTGAAATTCACCCTGGACGACGGCACCGGGACGCCCCGGCAGATTCTCTCCGGCATTGCCAAGTATTACACGCCGGAGGAGCTGGTGGGCAAGACCCTGGTGGCGGTGACCAACCTGGCCCCCCGGAAGATGATGGGGCAGCTGAGCTGCGGAATGCTTCTGTCCGCCGAGCGGGGCGAGCAGCTGCATTTGGTGATGCTGGACGGCAGCATCCCGGCAGGCAGCCGGCTGGTATAGCACGAACCGGAAGTCCCCCGCGGGGGGCTTCCGGATTTTTGCCGCCTTGCACCGCGAACGCCTGCCCGCTTTCTGCCTGTCATTGTGAACCGCGTCCTTGCACCCGCGCACACGTCCTTCCTTCTGCATGTCATTGCGCGCCACGTCCTTGCAACCGCAGACGCCTTTCTGTCTTCTGCATGTCATTGCGAACCAGTGCGCACACTGGTGCGGCAATCCGTTTCCCCGCAGAGAAACTTTGCAAATTGGCAATTCTTAGGGCAAATTTGTGGCGCTTCTCGGATTCGCCCAAAGTATTGCTTTTCGTTTTGCTTTACTGCGAGGAGAACGGATTGCCACGTCGCTCCGCTCCTCGCAATGACATCCAGAAATTTGCCGCGTGTCTGCGTTTGCCAGGGGGCACTGCCGGAAAGCGTCCTTGCAACCGCGAACACTTACCCGCCCTCTGCATGTCATTGCGTCCTTGCCCCGCACACACCTGCCAAGTTTCCGCATGTCCTCGCGCCAAACGTCCCTGCAACCGCGCACGCCTGCCCACCTTCTGCATGTCATTGCGAGGAGCGGGGCAGCCGCCCCGCGACGTGGCAAGCTGTTCCATGCCCACTACCAGGCGGATACCGCGCCGGTACAAACCGCCCAGTATGACAGCACCCTGGGGTACAGCCGCCGGGTGCTGAACTACATCGCCAAGAATTATACCAAGGCCATTGGCCTGGACGATATTGCCCGGGAAATGGGGCTGACCAAAAGCTATATCTGCCGGCTGTTCCGCCAGCACACCGGCAGCACCATCATTGGCTATGTAAACCGGCTGCGGTGCTACCAGGCCATCTATCTGATGGAATCCGGCGCTTCCGTCACCGAGGCAGCCTTAAGCGTAGGCTTTAACGACTACAATTACTTTTCCCGGGTGTTTAAAAAGGTGATCGGCTGCCGTCCCTCCGACTCCATGACCAAAATCAGCGAGGACATCAAGTCCTAGTCGCAGACGTACATGCCGAAGAAGGCCAGCAGGCCCTGGCCGCAGTCATATTCCATGCCGCAGCCCTCGGTGAGCTTCCGCACAAAAATGCAGTAGGCGGACATGCAGGAGTACTGCAAATCCGGGAATTTACAGGGCTGGTGCTGGGTAATGGCGCAGGGGTTGCACAAAGCGCAGCCGCTGGCCCCCACAATAAACCCCGGCAGGCCCTGGCTGCGCAGCTGCTTGGCCAGGGCGATGGTGGTCCGGTTGTGGGCGCCCTTGGCGGCCTTGATGGCTTCGTTATCGCTGTAATCGTCGATCTCCCAGATGGTTTGCAGCACCAGCGCCCGTTTTTTCCCGGTAATGCGCCGGGCCATCTCCTCCGGGGTGCCGCAATCCGGGGGGCAGGAGTAGTTCACCCCATACTTGCCGCAGAGGTTCTCCTCACAGTAGGGGCGGAAGCTGGCGTCAAAGGGGATCTCCCCAGTGGGGACCACCGCCGCGGCGGCGAACCCCGCTTCCTCGGCTTGCCGGATCAGTTCCTGATCGGTCATGTTCCTTCCATCCTTTCTGCCGCCCTGGGGGCGGCGGTCAATTTTGCCAGTCCACCTGCAGCCCCCGGGTCAGGGGGTAGGACACCGGCCGGTTGCCCTCCAGGTCCACCCGGTGCATGTCCACGGCGGAAAGGCGGCTGTTTTCGTAGGTGGTGTAGTAGTAAATGCCCCGGGTGGCGTTGCAGCAGGAACTGTACACCGTCAGTTCATACCCGCCATTGTCCAGGCGGACGCAGCCCCGGGGCTGGCTGACTGCCCCCAGCAGGTGGAAAAACTGGGCCACGCTCTCCTCCTCCCCCGCCCCGGACACGGCGTTCAGCCGGACAAAGGCCCCCCGGACAAACCGGGACACCGAAGACATGTCCCCGGGCAGGCCCATGGCCCCCATGCCCTTGCAGTAGGTTTCCAGACGGATGCCCTGGGCAAAGCGGTTTTCCGGCTCCCGGGGGGTAAGGTTCAGGTAGTTGGACAGATTGGTGCGCTGGTAGGCAAAGGGGGGATTGTTGGTCAATACCTGGGCCGGGTTATCCGCCACCGCCAGGCCCCCGGCCAGGGGTTCTACCACCAGGCAGCCGGTTTTGTCGGAGAGCATCCAGTGCAGCGGCGCCAGGGGCATGTCCGGACGGAATGCCAGGTCCAGCAGATTCAGCCGGTCCAGCAGCCGCCGGGCCTCCCCCAGGCTGGCGCACTGGCCCAGGATCCAGGGGATCAGCTCGAAGGGGGTCACATTGTCCTTGCCCCGGGCCGCCGGGCGGTACACGGCGTTGCCGGGGAAGTTCAGCCCCGCCATGCTCAGCCCCGCCTCATTGGTGGCGTCATAGTACAACGGGTAGCCCCCGGCCAGGTGGGCCATGCCGATGATGGCATAGTGCCGGGGCATGGCGGGGGCCTGCCGGAAGGCGAAGAGGTAGTGCCTGGGGGTGACGGTTACGGTTTCCCCGTAGCTGCAATCCAGGTCCAGATTCCGGCCGAAATAGTGGTCCTTGGTTTGATACGCCATTGCAGTACACATGGGCAATTTCCTCCCTACGGTAGATATCCGTAGCTTTGCCCACGGGGCCGGGATTATGCCCAGTATACCATAAATTCCCCCCGGCCGCAACTCGGCGGCAAAACCCGGGCAGGGTTACGGATTGCCGCGTCCCCGCAGGAGCACCAAGCGAAAAGTAGTACTTCGGGCGAATTCGCACCCACGCTCCCCGGTTGTCATTGCGAACCAGTGCGCACACCTGTGGCAATCCGTTCTCCCCGCAGGGAAACCTGGCAACTTGGCAATACTTTGGGCGAATTCGCACCCACGCTCCCCGGTTGTCATTGCGAACCAGTGCGCACACTGGTGTGGCAATCCGTTCTCCCCGCAGAGAAACCAAAAAGTGAGCAGCACTTAAGGCAAATTCGTTACACTTTTCCGTGTTCGCCTTAAGTACTGCTCTTTGCTATGCCCTACCGCAGGAGTTACGGATTGTCCCGTCGCTTCGCTCCTCGCAATGACAGTGGGGGACGTCCTTGCAACCGCTGGCACCTGCCCGTCTTCTGCATGTTATTGTCTGCCACTACCTTGCACCCGTAGCCACGCCTCTGTCTTCTGCATGTCATTGCGAACCAGTGCGCACACTGGTGTGGCAATCCGTTTTCCCCGCAGGGAAACCTGGCAACTTGGCAATACTTTGGGCGAATTCGCACCCACGCTCCCCGGTTGTCATTGCGAACCAGTGCGCACACTGGTGCGGCAATCCGTTCTCCCCGCAGAGAAACCAAAAAGTGAGCAGCACTTAAGGCAAATTCGTTGCACTTTTCCGTGTTCGCCTTAAGTACTGCTCTTTGCTATGCCCTACCGCAGGAGTTACGGATTG
>DVHJ01000021.1 GCA_018712145.1 Candidatus Faecousia faecigallinarum
TTGATTTGGGTTCGTTGTCGTTTTGCACAAAAACCGAATTCCTTTTCCGGATTTATTATAGCTTCTTCCAGAGGGGGTTGGAAGTATCAAAACGTTATTTTATAGTACACAAAGGATACATTTCGGAAAAAACACTCCAGTTTTTGTGCCAATTTCACCACAGCTTGGAGAACGCTGTCCTCTGCTGCGGATTTTCGTCCGCCTGGGACGGCAAAATTCCCCCAATACTTCCGTCAAAAATGCCAATGCGCAAAAGCAATTCCGACAGTTTTTGCCAAATTCCCCTATCCCAGGCGGGGAGAATCCGTCAGGCAAACCGCCGGCTGGGCGCAGCCGGATAGCTCCAAAACGGTGATCTCATTGGATTTTCCCGGGTGAAGCAGGACGCCGGGCAGGTACAGCGTCTGCTGCGGCCCCCTGTTCCAGTACCGGCCCAGGTTAAACCCGTTCACATACACCATGCCTTTGGTAAAGTTGCACAAGTCCACAAAACACTCATCTTGGCTGTCCACGGTAAACGTCCCCCGGTACACCCGGGGATACCCTCCGGCAGGGCGGGTAAAGTCCAGGCCAGACAAATCGTCTAAGGGCAAAGTCGTCACGGTAAAGTCCATCAGGTACTGACCCCCTAGACGCAAGCCGGTTATCCCCTTCCGGTCCATGGGGCCAGGACCGTAGTTCACCCGGCCCATGGCCTCCACCAAAACGCCGATCTTTGTCCCCGCCGGGCAAGGGGGCAAGGGCAGGCGGTTTTTCGGCTTCAGCTGCTCTAGCTTGCGCCGGGGGCAGCTGATATCCAAGCTACCCAGCAGCTTGCCGTCCACAAACACCCAGGCTAGATCGTGGAGATTTTCACAGGTAAGCCACCCCCCGGCAGTAGGGCCGGGCAGCGCCGTCTCATAATAGATGAGGCCGTGGCTCTGGCCGTAGTCCTCCATGAACCGGGGCAGTGGGCTGTGGTGGATTTGGCCCAGAGCCTGTCCCAGCAGGCTAGTCTGCCGGGATAGCTCCACCCGGCCCGGGGCTTGCAGCTGCGGCCGGGGCGGCAAAGGGGGCGGCGTAATCCCCCGGTGGCTGCACAATAGCTGGCGCAATGCGTAATACAGGGGGGTATAATCCCCGTATTCATTGAGGGGCGCGCCATAGTCATAACTGGTCACTGTGGGCCGGTAACGCAGATTCCGGTTTGCCCCTGCGGTGAAGCCGAAGTTCGTCCCCCCATGGAACATGTATACATTAAAGCTGGCATCCTGCTCCAGCAGGCTCCGGATCTCTGCCACCACACTCTCCGGATTTCGGGCGTGGTGCTGCTCTCCCCAGTGATCAAACCAGCCGCACCAGAACTCCATGCACATCTTTGGGATGTCTTCCCCGGCCAACAAGGAGAACGCCTCCCCTGCCCCGCTGCCAAAGTTCAAGGTGGGCAGTACCCCATCCAGCCGTCCCCCGGAAAGCATGTCCACCGTGGGACCATCGGAGGTATAGAGCAGGCAATCAATCCCCTGATCCTGCATCAGGTCCCGGAGAAAACGGAGGTAGGCCTTGTCATTGCCGTAGCTGCCATACTCGTTTTCCACCTGCATCGCCAGAATATTGCCCCCCCGGGAAACCTGCAAAGGCGCCAAGGCCGGCAGCAGCCGATGGAAAAAATCCGCCACATGGGCCATAAACCGGGGATCGCCGCAGCGAACCTGCATCCCAGGCTCCCGGGCCAGCCAGGCCGGCAAGCCGCCGTTATCCCACTCGGCACAAATGTAAGGCCCGGGACGCACCAGAGCATACAGCCCCAAACGCTGAGCCGTCTGCAAAAACGCCGCCAGATCCAGCCGGCCGGAAAAGTCAAACTTCCCCTTTTCCGGCTCATGGAGATTCCAGCACACGTAGGTTTCCACCGTGTTAAATCCGGCGGCCTTCAGCTTGGCCAGCCGGTCAGCCCAATATTCTGGCAATACCCGGAAATAGTGGATAGCGCCAGAATAGATGGAGAACTTCTCTCCGTTGAGCAAAAAATCCTTTCCCTTGTAGGTCAGCATAGCTCTCCTCCCGCTTGTCCCATTGGCCACTGTGGGACCTTTGCCTGAATTATACCACAGGCAGCAGAAATTTGGAGTAGTTTTTTGCCGGTACTTGCTTTTTGGGGCAAAATTTTGCCGCCGCTACCAGCAAATCCGGCCAGCGCGGGAAAGCCGGAAAATGTCTCCCGCGCAAGCCAAAAAATTTTTTGAAATTTTTTTGATTTCCCTCTTGCATTTTGGAACTTCGTGTGGTATATTGTCCATGGTAGTTATACCACGGTGCATGTTGGTAGCGTAAGTGCCCGGCGCTTCCAACGTTTGTATGCTCCGCAGTAGAACAACCTCCCCTCTTTTCCGGCAGGCCCCCAGGCTAACCCCTGGGGGTCTGCTATTATTATTTTTCCACCTTTTTCTCACCACCGGGCCGCGTACCTTGGTCGCGCCGCCGCCGGAATGGGGATTGGACGTCACCGCGCACTGGTTTAAGGGAACCCCCTAACCGGTTTTGTGCTGGGCAATCACCGCAGTCGATTGGAGGCGGCCCGAATGAAAAACCAGGACTCCATTTCTGGAATCCTGGTAAAAAGAATTTCGTTTTTTATCTGTCTACTTGACAGGGAGCAGTTCAGTTTTGCAGCAGGCTCCCCATTTTCTTATCCAATGGGTTCAAAATCCTCCGGGCCGTGCTTACACAGCGGGCAGACAAAATCCGGAGGAAGTGTCTCACCCTCATAGACATAGCCGCAAATCTTGCACACCCAGCCCTTCTTCTTGGTGAGTTGGGGGGCGGGCTTCGGCTTAATGTGCTCAAAATAGTAGGCGTAGGTCACCGAGGGCTGGCTGGACAGTACCCGGGCCTCGGTTACGTCGGCCACGAATAGGGTGTGGGTGCCCCAATCCTGGGTGCTGGCCACCTTGCCGCAGATCACTGCGTTGGCGTACTGGGTCAGGTGCAGCACCCCGTTGCCGCTGCGCTCCGCCCCGGGCCAATGGACAAATTTCTCCGTATTCTTGCCGCTCTGGAACCCAAAGTGCTGGAACACCTGGAAGGGCACGTCCTGGGACAGCACCGAAATGGCAAACTGCCCGGTTTTCAGGATCATGTCATGGGTGAGGTTGGCCTTGTTCACCGCAAAGGCCACCCGCTTGGGGGTATCGGTGAGCTGAATCACCGTGTTGACGATGCAGCCGTTGTCCTTCTGCCCGTCTCTGGCGGACAGGACGAACAGGCCGTAGGTCAGCTTAAACATGGCGGTGGGGTCTACCGCCTTATCCACCGCTGCCGTAGACGGCTGGGGAATGGATTGGGCGATGGCTTGCGCCAAATCCGCCAGGGGCTGCACATCCTTCACCGCGGAGCGGATGGTCACCGGATTGTCCAGAATGGTCATGTTTTTCAGCGGTGCCAGAATCTCCCCCATGAGCTTGGCGCTGGTGGGGGCCCAAGAGCCGTTCTCCACCAGGGCAACCGTCCGATTCTGGAGGTTGTGGGCCGCCAGGTCCCGGAGCAGATCCTCCATCTTCACAAAAATCCCAGCGTTATAGGTGGTGGAGGCAAAGACCAGGTGGCTGTACCGGAAGGCAGCGGCCACGATATAGGATGCAGGGGTCACCGACACGTCGTACACGCAGGTCTTGATGCCCAACTCCCGGAGCCGGCAAGCCAGGATATCCGCCGCATTGGCGGTGTTGCCGTACACCGAGGCGTAGGCGATGACCACGCCGGTTTCCTCCGGGGTGTAGGTAGCCCAGGCCAGGTACTTTTCGATAAAGTCCCCGATGTTCCGCCGCCACACAAAGCCGTGGAGGGGGCAGACCATATTGATCTCCAGCCCGGCGGCCTTGGTCAGCAGGGCGGTGACCTGAGTGCCGTACTTGCCCACAATGTTGCAGTAGTACCGCCGGGCCTCGTCCAGATAATCCCGGAAGAAGTCCACCTCGTCGGCGAACAGCGCCCCGTCCAGTGCCCCAAAGGTGCCGAAGGCGTCGGCGGAGAACAAAATCTTCTCCTTCAGGTCGTAGGTGACCATCACCTCCGGCCAGTGGACCATGGGAGCCATAACAAAGGTGAACTGGTGCCGGCCGGTATCCAGCACGTCCCCCTCCTTCACCAGCTCCACCGTGGCTGGCACGTCAAAGGTGAAGTACTGGGCCATCATGGCGGCGGTCTTCTGGTTGCACACCACCTTCACCCCGGGGTAGCGGCGGACCACGGATTCAATGGTGGCGGCGTGGTCCGGCTCCATATGCTGGACGATCAGGTAGTCCAGAGGCCGGCCGGACAGCACATGGTCCAGGTTTTCGAAAAACACCTTGTCTACGGCGTGGTCCACCGTGTCAAACAGCACGGTTTTCTCATCCGTCAGCACATAGGCGTTGTAGGACACACCCCGGGGGATATCGTACACCCCCTCAAACAGGGCCAAGCGGCGGTCGTTGCCGCCAATCCAGGTCAGGTCGTCAGTTACTTTTCTCACACAGTACATCCTGCGCGCTCCTTTCGGTGAATCGTTGCCGGCGGTGGCCGGATTTGCTACTGCCATTATACTGGTCAGGCAGCGAAAAATCAATCCAATAATAGGAATTATTCTCGAAATTTCGGAATCAAGCCGCACCAGCCAAGGCCCTGGGCAATGCCCCCCGCCAGCACCGTGCCGGTGACATAGTCCGCCGCCTGGCACAGGGCCGCCGGACTGCCCCCCATGGCCACCGCCGTGCCTACACTGCGGAACATAGGCAGGTCGTTGGTGCTGTCCCCGAAGGCGTATGCGTCCTGCCGGTCCAGGCCGAAGCGCTCCAGCACCATGGCGATGCCGGTGGACTTGCTGTTGCCCGCCGGCACCAGCTCCAGCATCCCCCGGCCCCGGTTGATCACGGTGAAGTCCGCCCCCACCCCCTGGCAGAACCCGGCGGTTTTCGTCCCCGCCGGGTCATAGGCCACCAGCTTGATCAGCTCCATGTTCTCCACATCCTGGGACACGGTCAGGCCCCGCTGGGCAATCCGGGCCAGCTCCGTCTCCGCCTCCTGCCCCAGGGGGCCCATGTGCACCGCTCCGGTGGGGGTTTCGAACATGGTGTCCATATCCCAAGCCCGGCACAGTTCCACCATCCGCCGGCACTGCGCCTGGGTGGCTCCAGTCCAGTGGAGCCGCCTGCCCCCGGCCTGGACCTGCATCCCGCAGGCGCTGACGCAGCCGTCAAAGTCCATGGCCAAGATCCGGGGGTCCAGGTGGGTGTAGGGCCGGCCGGTGTTCAGCACCGCCAGGTGCCCTGCCTGGCGCAGCTGGGCCAGAGCCTTGACCGTAGAGTCCGGAATCACCTGGGTGGCATTGTCCACCAAAGTGCCATCAATGTCAAAAAATACAATTTTACCCATAACCGCTCCTTGGACTAAATAAAGATTCGCTTTCGCAGGGCATCCCCCAACCGGGGAATCAACCCCGCCAGCACCCAAAACAGGCCAAAGGCGGACAGCACCGCCACGGGATATAAGCTCCACCGGAACATGGGGGAGCCAAAGGTGATACTCTGGAACAGCTCCAGCAGCATGGCCGAACAGCCGTAGACAATGCAGGCCCCGCCGAAGATAAGAAAGTACCCACGGCGAACATACCGCACCAGAGCTGCCACCCCGGTAGTCAGCAGGCCGTACAGCCCCGTCACCGGGAAGGCGAAGGAGAGGAACCATCCACCCCCGGTTTTGCAGTTGATGTACAGCAGCATCAGCCCCACCGCCAGGAAATCCGCAGGAATCATCCACACCGGGTTAGGCCGGGAAAACCACAGGGGCAGCACAAAAATCGCGTAGCTTGCCCCCATGGCGGTCAGGGCAAAGCCGGACCAAGTAACCCGGCCGGTGAGATTTAGGTCCACCGGTAGGCACACCGCAATGCCCACCAGGCACAGGGCAGTGAGCAGGAACCGCAGGCCGCTGCGCTCCGGCTGCTGAGCCGACCACTGGGGGGGATACAAGGGCTCCCCCTGCTGGGGAGGCAAATCCGGATGCACCGCCCGCAGGCCGCACAGGGGACACCGCTGCTCCCCTGGCCCCAGCCGGACGCCGCAATTCATACAGTACATGCTATGGCTCCTTTCTGCCGTTGCTGTCCACCTGGACGGAGAGCCCCAGCTCCACCAGTGCGGTGAGGAAAGCCCGCTCCAGCACCGGGGAAACCAGACTGCGGATCAGGTTGATTCTGGTCCACTGCCCAAAGGACAAAACGCTGCAATTGTTATAGTAAGTGGCTTGCGGGCCAATAATGAAATCCAGATACTCCACCCAGGGGGCCATCTCCGGCGGCAGCTGGGTGAGTCCCAGGTTGGAGATGTTCAGGGTGCCTTTACTCTCCCCGGACACCCGGTAAACCAAGCGCATAATTAAATTTTTTAAGGGCAATGGGGCAATTTTCAGGGCCAGGCTCCGCTCCGGCTTCACGTTGGCCGCCACCCGGGCAGCCATCTGCTGGGGGGTCACCTGGCTGTCCAGCTGGCCCTGGACCACCTTGCACAGCTCCTGCAGAGTGTAGCTGCCCAGCCGTGGATCCACCCCCACGCTGACCGTGAGGGCAAAGTTCCGCAGGGTCTGGCTGGGGAACAGCCGCCGCAGATCCACCGGCACTGCCACCTTGGCCCACTTCCGCCCCCGGCGGCCGGGGGCCACCGCCAAAATGGCCTGGAGCATCACCGCAGACAAAAAGGCCGTCACCGAGCAGCGGTACCGGTGGGCCGCTGCCTTCAGCTGCTCCGTAGGCACCGTGGCCACGGTGAGGTGGAGAAAGGCCCCCAGCTCCCGGCGGCCGTCTAAGTGCAGGGCGCTGGGCTCCCGCCGGCTCAGAGGCACCCGCCCCGCCGCCTGCTGGAAACTATCCTCCAGTTCCTGAGGCCGGGGAGGCTGGCGGAGATCCAGCACCCCCTGACCCGGGGAGATCGTTACCCCCTGGGCCAGGGAAAGGTAGGCAGCGGTCAGGGTTTTGAGGAAAATCAGGCCGCCGTTTCCATCGGTGAGGGCGTGAAAAAACTCTACCGCAATCCGGTTGTGGTAGTACAGCACCCGAATGGCGCAGCGCCGCATCTCCCGCCGGGTCATATGAATTAGGGGGCAGGCCCCGTCTTGGTGCACCTGGGGAGGCTGGCTAACCCGCTGCAAATAGTACCAAAACATCCCACGGTGCAGTCCCACCAGCATGGAGGGGAAACGGGGGGCCGCCTGCTCCACCGCCTGCTGCAAAATCTGGGGATCCACCGGCTCAGTTAAAGTGGCCGACAAGCGGAAAACATTGCTCCAATCCCGCCGCCGCACGGCGGGGAAAATTTTGGCGGCATTGTCCAGCCGCATCCAGGTTTGACTCAAGCGCTAGTTCTCCTCCCCTTTGTGGTTTTCCCGATTTACCCGTAGTATACCATACCGCAGCGGCAATTGCAAAGCAAAATGGGGATTGCACCCCAGGGCCGGTTTATGGTAGAATAATGACATGAAGCAACTGAGGAAAGGAGCGTACTGCATGAAAATTCAGGAATCTGCAGAAAATTATTTAGAAACCATTTATATGCTGCATAAGAGAAAGGGCGCTGTGCGCTCAATTGATATTGTAAATGAGCTCTCCTTCTCCAAGCCCAGCGTCAGCGTCGCCATGAAGAACCTGCGAAATAACGGCTATGTGGAAATGGATGCCGACGGTTACATCACTCTGCTGCCACCGGGGCTGGAAATTGCTCAGCGAATCTACGAGCGTCACACCTTCCTGTCTGCCTGGCTGGCCAGCCTGGGGGTGGACCCGACGGTAGCCGCCGAGGATGCCTGCCGGATGGAGCATGTGATCAGCGCAGAAACCTTTGAAGCTTTGAAACGCCATGTTTGCCCATCCCCAGCGGCAGAAGCGTAGTTCATCTCTTGCCATAAAGATCTGTGAAAACCGTTCTCAAAATACAGCGGAGCTGTCTTGCCAAAGCGGCAGCGGAAAAATTGGCCCGCCGGGAAATCCCGGCGGGCCATGTGATTATCGCGTGATGGTATCCCGTTGCGTTAAGCAGAATCTACTCGCTTAGCCCAGCTGGTCAAACCGCATGAGCATTGCGGCTACCTGGGCCCGGGTGGCGTTGTTCCGGGGCGCCAGGGTGTTGTTGCCAACACCGTCAATGATCCCGGCATC
>DVHJ01000022.1 GCA_018712145.1 Candidatus Faecousia faecigallinarum
GGGCACGAGGAAAAATGCGTAGACGGTAGCGGTTTTACCTGGTACAACGTCCTTGCCTATGCGGACACCCAGCAAGTTTCAGCATGTCATTGCGAGGAGCGAAGCGACGTGGCAATCCGCATCTCCTGCGGCAGCGCAAAGCAAAACGCAACTATTGCCGGCGAATACGTAGAATCTGCGGATTTGCCCTAAGTATTGCCAACTTGCTAAGTTTCCCTGCGGGGACGCGGATTGCCACACCAGTGTGCGCACTGGTTCGCAATGACATGCAGAAGACGGGTGCGTTGTTGCGGATGCAAGGAGGTGGTGCCAGGGTGCTGCTAGGAAAGGTACTTGCAAACGCTGACACGCCGCATGTTTCTGCATGTCATTGCGAGGAGCGAAGCGACGCGGCAATCCGCTTCCCTGCAGAAATACTTGGCAAGCCAGTGGTACTTGGGGCAAATCCGGATTAAAATTTCCCCCGTTTCCCGGAAAAACCGCCGCCGCTGTGGTGGCGCTGGCCGTTGGCGTTCTCCGAAGGAATGACCCGCCGGGATTCTGTGCGGTGGGTGAAAATATCCAGCTGCTGGGTCAGCTGCAAACCAGCCTGAGTTTCATAGCCGGCGGCGGTGCCCGGCGTGCGGGCCGTGTGCATCCTGGCCCAGAAGATCCCCAAAGTCACCCCGGCAGCCACCAGGCCAACTGCCGCCGCCCCGGCCAGCTTCATCAAAGCACCATGGCGCTGGGCATCCGTGTTTTGGCCGATGGGCCTGCCCTCCCCTGCGGCGGCCAGATAGGTTTCGCAGCTGTCCAGGTAGCTGGAAAACCCGGCATACCACTGATCATTGCCAAAGTCTTCCAGGAAGGCCTCCGTCATTTTGTCCTGGCCATAGGCGGTGAAGGCCGCCCTGCCGTACGCCCCGTGAACAGCCAGGGCATACTCCCGCTGGGCCATGCTCAGGAGCAAAATCACCCCGTTTCGTTCCCCGCCATAGCCCAAATCCCAATCCTGGAACAGCGCTGTGGCGTAGGCATAGGCGTCCCGGCCGCCGGTATCCGGCACCGTGACCAGATAAATACCAAAATCATAGGTCTCCGCCAAGGCCACGGCTCTGGCTTCCAGGGCCTGGGCTTCCCCGGCGGACAGGAGCCCTGCCTCATCCCACAGAGCGCTGCCGCCGGCCCCGGCAGGCAGGGCCAGGCAAACCAGGAGTACCGCAACCATCATCCATTTCCGCATTGGCCCACCTCCTAAAACAGCAGCAGCAAAATCAGAAATACCGCAGCGGTTACCCCGCCGAAAATCCCGCCGAACCAGGCCCAAAACCGGCCCCAGGATACCGGCAGGTCCCCAATCAGTTTCCCGGTTTGTCCGTTCATGGCAAACAGATAATCCTTATCCTTCCACCGGGTGTGGAGCAGCCACACCGGCAGCAGGGCATAGGAAACCTTGGTCTGCCGGGCGCGGAGCTGCTGCCCCACCGGCATGCAGGTCTGGTATCCCATGGCCGTGGCCGCCAGAGCGCCGGCCAGGCTCCCGGTCATCCGGGACCGGACAGAGGCGGATGCATCCCGGGCGGGAACATCGTACCGGTGGGCCAGAAAACCGGGCAGATAGGCCTGGGAAAAGTCCACCATCTGGCCATAGTCAAAGGGTTCAATGGCATTCATGTGGCCGTCCGGCAGTTTGGACGAGCCGTCGGCGGGAATCCGGGCAAAGGCCATGTGCCCCGCCCGGTGGAGGGTAAAGTGATCGGTGGTGGTAATCTCCGTATCCCCGGCCCGGCGGGTACGGCTCCGGGTGGCGTGGAACACCATACTGCCGGAGGCCTCCCCGTCAAAGAGCCAAAACGGCACATAGACCCCCTGAACCTGGCAGATATGGTTCTCCCCGGAGAATGCCTTGGGCAGCAGGGGCTTGTGGGTATAGTGCTTGCGCAGCGCTGCCATGGCCGCCGCCTTATCCAGGCGGAAGGGGATGATGTAGTCCGGCTTTAGGCTGCCGGAGAGCTTGCCCGGCACAATGGCCGGATTGCCGCAGTAAGGGCAGCTGGTGGCGGCGGTGGTGGCCTCGCACAGCAGCTGTGCCCCGCAGGAGGGGCAGGAGTAGGCTTGCAGATTGTCCGGGGTCCAGTCCTCTTCCCGGTCAGGGGGTTCCGCCGCCTCAGGCGGCCCCTCCGGCTGGCCCTGGGCCAGATAGATGGCCTCCATCTCCTCCGGGGTGTAGGCATTGCCGCAGTAGTCGCAGGTCAGCTTGCCGCTGTGGCCATCGTAATGCAGCGGGCCGGTGCAGGAGGGGCATTGGTAGTTGGTCAGTTCTGTGGGCATAATATGGATTCCTCTTTGTTATCCAACGCGCCCGCCCGGGGCTGGCCAGGCGGGCATACCAGCTTGTCAAAAAAGTCTCGCTTAAGTTCGCCGCTGCGGCGGCGAAAAAAGTTAAAATCATTTTCTGCGGGGCGTGTACCTGGCAGAAAATACATCTCAGGCTGCGAAGTGTGGGAATTGTGGGCCTACGGCCCACAATTCCTGGGCGTAGCAGACTGCAAACTTCTGTCGGAAAGCCCTGAAGGGGTTTTTCGACAGTCTGATACGCCCGCCTGGGAATCCCAGGCGGGCGCACCGTTTGGGTTGAGCGGTTATGGGAATTATTGCCGGGCAAATACCATGGTCTGACCGTCTTCTGTCAGGGTCAGCTTGCCATCCTCCAGGGTGTAGGAAACGGTGTCTCCCTCTGCGGTGATGCCGGTCTCATCCCAGGTCACTTCCACAGACTCGCCCAGCATGGTCAGCGCGCCTGTGCCATCCTCTTCCAAGGTCAGGGAAAAATCCTCCGCCGACATGCCCAGGGCTTCCAGGTCCGACATGTTTTGGGTAACGCCTTCAGCGGTGATGCTCTCCAGGACGTAAGTACCGGCGGCGCTGGCTGCCGCAGGCTCGCTGCTGCAAGCCGCGACGGCAAACGCCAGCACCACAATCAGGACAATGCTCAATGTGCTTCTCAGTTTCATATCAGGCTCCTCCTTTTGATTTCTGACAAATTGCGCTCAACCCATACGTGTTCTATCCTGACGGGCGTGCCCGCAGGGTACAGGGGGGTTACCGGGCGTCCCCGCTGTCAAAGGGGTCGCCGCATTCCGGGCAGAATTTGGGGGGATGCTGGGGATCTTCCGGGGTCCAGCCGCACTTATCGCACCGGTATAGGGGGGCGGCGGCAGGCTTTGGCCGGCCGCAGGCCGGGCAGAATTTCCCTTGATTCACCGAACCGCAGGCGCAAGTCCAGCCCACCGGCCGCTTTGCCCCGCAGTTTGCGCAGAAGTTGCCGGAAGCCATGGCGCCGCAGCCACAGCGCCATTGCTCCGGTTCGGGCCGCTTCTTCCCGCAGTTGGGGCAGAAATTGCCGGAAACCTGCTGGCCGCAGCCGCATTGCCAAGTGGTTTGTTCCGTTTGCTGGGCCTCCTGCTGGCCCAGCTGGAACAAAGTCTGGGGGGTGGCGCCCCCGGCCCTTGCCGCCATGTTCATCCCCATAAACGCCATGGCCGGGCCGGCATTTTCGTTGGCCGCCGCTGCCTGCATGGCCTCCGCCTGGGCGCCTACCAGGTGGGCCGCCGCCATATTTGGATTGCGGAACACCGCGTTGCGCTGGAGCTGCTTGATCATCTCCTCGTCTTCCGGGGCGGCCGAAACGCTGGACACCCCAAAGGAGACAATTTCCAGCCCCCGCAGCTGCCGCCACTTGGGGGTGAGCACCTCATTCATGGCCTCCGCCAATTCCAGGGTATGCCCCGGCAGGGCGGAATAGCGAATGCCCATCTGGCTGATTTTGGCAAAAGCCGGTTGAAGGGCGGTCATCAGCTCCGTTTTCAGCTGGCTATCGATGTTCTCCCGGGTGTAATCCTGGGATACATTCCCGCACACGTTCCGGTAAAACAGCATAGGGTCGCAAATGTGATAGCTAAATTCCCCAAAGCACCGGATGGAAATATCCACATCCAGGCCAATATTCTGGTCAACCACCCGGAAGGGCACCGGATTGGGGGTACCGTATTTGTTGCCGGTGAGTTCCTTGGTATTGAAGTAATACACCCGCTGATCCTTGGGCGGCTCCCCGCCGAAGGTGAACCGGCGGCCCATGGTTTTAAAGGTATCCAGCAGGCTCCTGCCGAAGGAACCGGCAAAAATCGTGGGTTCTGTGGAGGCGTCATAGACAAACTCCCCGGGTTCGGCGGAAAATTCCACAATTTTCCCCTGATCCACAATCATCATGCACTGGCCGTCGGCCACGGCGATCACCGAGCCGCTGCTGATGATATTGTCGCTGCCCTTTGTGTTGGAGGACCGGCCTGAGGTGCGCTTGATCCCCTTGGTGGCCAGTACGTTGGCGGGCATGGCTTCGCAATAAAAGTATTCCTTCCACTGGTCGGCCAGAACGCCGCCCACCGAACCAGCCCCTGCTTTGATCAGTCCCATTGTCGTTTCTCCTTCCATCCGGCGCTGTTGGATGGATTATACCACATTGGCCCCGGCTGCGCTAGGGGCAAACGAAAAAATAGACAAGAAAATCAAAAACCAGGCTGGAAATGCTTGGCAGGTTTCTCCAAACAACTGCCCCGAAATTGGGGCAAACCGCCGGCAAAATCAATTGCCCCGGCGGCGGAGCGGGAATGCTCTGCCGCCGGGGCGATGTTTTTTTGTGGCTGGCCGGAAGCCTAACCGGTCCTTAGGAAACCGCTGAATCAATCGCCTGGGGCCAAGCAGCGGCGCTTGCCGGTTGAATGGGAGCTCCCTTAGATTTCCGTAATCACCGGCAAAATCATGGGATTGCGCTTTACGGTTTTGTATAGGTAGCCGGACAGGTCGCTTTTTATTGCGGACTTGATGGTGGCCCAATCCCGCACGCCCTTCTTCCGGCAGCGCTCCAACGCCTCCTCCGCCAAGAGCCGCAGCTCTTCCATCAGGGTCTCGGACTCCTTGACGTATACAAAGCCCCGGGTGATGATGTCCGGGCCGGAGATCACCGACCCGTCCTGACTGGACAGGTTGACACACACCACCAGCATACCGTCCTGGGCCAGGTGTTTCCGGTCCCGGAGCACGACGCTGCCCACGTCTCCCACCACGGCGCCGTCCACCAGCACCTTGCCGGCGGGGACAATGCCGTTGATCTTACAGGTGCGGTTGGTCAGCTCAATTACCTGGCCAATGTCGGCGATGATCACATCTTTGGGATTCATGCCCATCTGCCGGGCCAGCTTGGCGTGGATTTGCAGGTGCCGCTGCTCGCCGTGGACGGGAATAAAGAATTTGGGTTTGGTCAGGGCGTGGATGATTTTCAGCTCCTCCTGACAGGCGTGGCCGGAGACGTGTAGCCCCTCGGACTTTTCATACATCACCTCCGCACCCTTCCGGTACAGCTCGTTGATGATTCTGGAAATGGCCTTTTCGTTGCCGGGAATGGCGGAGGCGGAGATAATCACCCGGTCGCCATGCTGGATTTCCACCTGCTTGTGGGTGGAGAAGGCCATGCGGTACATGGCGGACATATTTTCGCCCTGGGAGCCGGTGGAGACAATGGCTACCTGATCCTTAGGTAGGCTCTTGATGGAGGCAATGTCCACAATGGTATTGGCCGGTGCTTTGAGGTAGTGCAGCTCCGTGGCTACCTTCAGCATATTTTCCATGCTGCGGCCGGTGACTGCCACTTTCCGCCCATAGCGGTGTGCAGTTTGCAGCACCGCCTGAATCCGGTGCATGTTGGAGGCGAAGGTGGTGATGATAATCCGCTCACTGCAATTTTTAAACTGCCGGTCCAGGCTCTCGGCCACCACTTGCTCCGATGGGGTATAGCCGGTGCGCTCTACGTTGGTGGAGTCGCACAGCAGCGCCAGCACCCCTTCATTGCCCAATGTGCCCAACCGGCCCAGATCCATCATGCCTTCTTCAGCAGTGGGGTCAATTTTGAAGTCGCCGGTCATGACGATTTTGCCCACCGGTGTGGTGATACAGAAGCAGACCGCGTCGGCAATGGAGTGGTTCACATGGATAAACTCCACCTGGAAACAACCGGCCTTCACCACATCGCCCGGCTTCTGGGTCACCAGTTTTACCTTATCGGTCAGATGGTGTTCCTCCAGCTTTAGCCGGATCAAGCCGCCGGTCATGGGGGTGACGTACACCGGTGCGGAAACCTGCTGTAACGCATAAGGCAGGGAACCGATGTGGTCCTCGTGACCATGGGTAATGAAGAAGCCCCGGAGTTTGGCTTGATTCTTGACCAGGTAGGTGAAATCAGGAATCACCAGGTCAACGCCGTACATATCATCTTCCGGGAAACCCACGCCGCAGTCCACCACAATCATGTCCTTACCATACTCCAGGACAGTGATATTCTTACCAATTTCATTTAGTCCGCCTAAGGGAATAATTTTTAGCTTTTCTGTCAAAAATATACAACTCCTTAATATATAATATGATTTCTTTTAATTCTGAGGTCAAGCACCGCCGAACCCGGGGAGAAGCGCATGACAAATGAAACACCCGGCTTTCGGGCATTGGAGCCCCGCTACGCTCCGCCTGCACCGAAAAAACGGCTGTTGTGATGAAATTCTCCGCGTCCGGCGCAAACACCCAGAGTAGCTGGGAACGACCGCACAGCGCCATTGGCACGCAATCACAATAGAGTATAACACATTTTCCGGGAAATGTATACCACTTTTTTTCAAAGTGGACGCGAATGGAAGCCGATGGGTTTTGGGACTTGTTCCGCGAATATGAAGAGGCCGGCGGCGGATATATCCACACCGTGGTTCAGCCGGACATGGAGCGCCTTGCGTGGTTGATCTGGACGTTGACACAGCGCATATGGCCTGCGAGCAATGGGAAAGTGTCAAGTTTTTGTTTCCGGAGATTCACATAATTGTTACATTATTGATGGGGAAATGTAATTGCATTTCAGGGGAATTGTGCTAGAATATACCCACTGGTCCCTGCGGGGAGGGGCCAGCAATGACTACCGGGACACTTTCCCGCTGGAGATAGGAGAGATCAGCGATTAAAAAAGGTAGATTTGAACAACCCAGGAAGAAAACCACCGCCCAAGAAAAAGCGCGGATGGCGGCGGAGTTTCAGCGGTTCACCCAACAAGAAGCTGAGGCGGAACGCTCCGGGGGAAACGGAAAGAAAAAATGGATGATTGCACTGATCGCATTTTGCGCGGTGCTTGCGGTTGGCATAGGCGTGTTTCTCTGGATTTATTCCCGGGATGACGGCCTGATTTTCGACAATGTCTACGCGCTGGGCATTGACCTGAGCGGTATGACCCAGGAAGAGGCTGCCCAGGCCCTGGCGGAAAAGGCGGAAGAACTCTACGCCCAACCGTTGACCATCCGCCTGCAAGACCGGAGCCTGGTGCTCACCCCGGCAGACACCGGCGCAAGCCTGGATGCCAGGGCGGCAGCTCAGGCCGCGTTTGACTACGGCCGGGACGGCAACATGTTTCAACGGGCCAGGGCCCGTTCAGCCGCCGCCCTCACCACCCACACCCTGGAGCTGGGCGACTTTCTCACCATGGATACCGGCTATATCCGGGACGCGGTGAACCAGCTGGGGGAAGAGATTGAAAGCACCCTGACCCAGCCTACGGTGACCGTAGAGGGAACCAAGCCGGATCTGAGCAAGTATGCCCTGCCGGACCGCTTACCCGATGAAGAGGACGGCGGCGAAGAAGACAGCGAAGAGGAGGGGGAAGATACCGCCGAAGTAACCCTCATTGACTTTACCGAGCCCTACTATGTGGAAAACGGCCAAACCATGACCATCCAGACCGGCACGGCTGGCCGGCACCTGGACACGGAGGCCCTGTATAACCGGATTCTGGACGCCTATGCCGCCGGAGACCTGTCGGAGATCTCCACCACCTATACGGAGACCTTGCCGGAAACCATTGACGCGGCCGAACTGTTCACCCAATATTGCACTGCCCCTGTGGATGCGGTGTTGAATGAGGAAACCTATGAGGCCTCCAAGGAAACCCTGGGCTATGGCTTTGTCCAGGCGGATCTGGAAGCCCAACTTGCCCAGGCGGATGAGGGCCAGACCATCCAGGTGCAGTTCCAGATTCTGGTGCCGGAGGATACCAAAGCATCCCTGGAAGACGCCCTGTTTGAAGATGTGCTCTCTTCCCTGCAAACCGAACACACCTGGAACAATGACCGGACCCACAACCTGATTCTGGCCTGCGAGGCCATTGACGGCTATATTGTCAAACCCGGGGCAGTATTTTCCTTCAATGAAGTGGTGGGCCAGCGCACCGCGGAAAAGGGTTACCGGGAAGCTACCGTGTTCTCCGGCATGGAGTCCAAGCCGGAGGTCGGCGGCGGCGTTTGCCAGGTGGCTTCTACCTTGTATGTGTGCACCTTGTATGCCGACCTGGAAATTGTGGAGCGGGCTGTGCACACCTTTACCGTGGACTACGTGCCCCTGGGATTGGACGCCACCATCTACTGGGGCTCCCTGGACTACCAGTTCCGGAACAATACCGACTACCCCATCCGCATTGACGCCTCCGTCCACGACGGCGTGGTAGACATTGAATTTGTGGGCACCGATACCAAAGATTACTATATCAAAATGCGGACGGAAACCACTTCCCGCACCCCCTGGGAAACCGTGGAGCGGGAGATCACCGACGGCTCCTATGAAGACGGCGAGACCATCGTCTCCCCCTACACCGGCTACACCGCCAAGAGCTACCGCCAGAAATGGGACAAGGAAACCGACACCATGATTTCCGAGGAGTTTGAAGACGATTCCTCCTACTCCGTCCGGAACAAAGTGGTGGCGGTGGTACCTAGAGCCACCGAGCCGCCGGCCACGGATCCTCCGGCAACGGACCCTCCGGCAACGGACCCTCCCGCCACTGAGCCGCCGGAAACCGAAGCGCCCACCGAACCGCCCACAGAAGCGAGTGAAGAATAGTGGCCAGGGCCTGCTGCAAAAGTTTGCAGCAGGCCCTTCTGTACGTCTCACAGGCTGCGGATTTGCCCCAGGAGAACGTGGTTACATACGCAGACACGCCTTCAACATGTCATTGCGAGGAGCGAAGCGACGCGGCAATCCGCATCTCCGCAGAAGTGCATAACATAAGAGTAGTACTTCAGGCGAAATGGTAAGTGGTGCGGATTTGCCACAGGTGTGCGCACTGGCTCGCAATGACATGCTGAAGACAGATACGTGTCAGCGGATGTAAGGGCGTTTCAGGGATAGACACCATGGGCAGGGGGAAACGGATTGCCGGGGCTGTCTCTGTGTTTGTGAGACAGCCCCATTTGCGCCGGCGGCGGGAAAAGCGGCGGGCCTACCGGATAACGCCGCAAGCGATCCGGTCTCCGGCGTTGCCGGCAGGCTGGGTGCGGTAGTCGTCCGGATTTCGGTGGAGAATGACGGTGTGGTGCTTGGCCTGCTCCGGACGGAACTGGCCGGTATACACCGCCGACCAGGCATAGCCCCGGCTGGACAGCAGCACCGGCAAATCTCCCCAATGCTCCGGGTGGGGCGGAGGGCCCCAGTGGCCCCCGGCTTGGCCGAAGGGGTCGGCGCCCAGAGGCTGGCAGCTGCTGCCTTGGTGGATATGCATGGCGAAAAAGCGCCCTGCCGGCAGGCCCCTGACCTGGGTGACCACAATGGTTCCCCCGGGGGCGGGGTAGAAGAGAACCTGGCCCCGAATGGATTCATAACCCGGCGCGCCGGTTAGCCGGGCGGCGGCAGCCGGACGCTGGTTTGGCAGAAATAATGGATTTGGCATGCGTCTTCCCTCCCGTCCAGCATACGCAGGGGAAGGGGGTTTTGCGCAACCACGCCGCCGTTTTTCCGTCTGGATTAACAAAGAACACCACAAGGAGGAATTCCCATGAAATTATGGAAAGTATGCTTACTGCTGCTGGCCGTGGTGATGGGCCTGTGGGCCTGCCGCCCAGGCACCCAAACCACCGAACCCTCGGGAGGAGAGCAAACTTTGCCATCCTCGGAAGCGCCGGAAACCACCGCCCCCACCCAGCCGCCGGAGACCACAGAACCGGAAGAAACCACCCAGCCCCCGGAAACCACCACAGAGCCGTTGGATTCTACGGAACCGCAGGTGATTCGTACCCAGGATGTGGATCAGACAGTGCTGGAGGGCCTGATGGGTAAATACCCCAGCCAGGACGAGAACAGCCTGCCCATGATGCAGGCAAGCGACCGGCAGAGCTTGGACGCCTTCCTCTTGGAAATTGGCTCCCAAACGTTGACGGAATCGGCAGAGATCTACGACGGCGGTTTTTTTGCCAGCTATGACCTGCTGCTGGTTCCCCGGGTGACCAACACCGGCTCCGCCCGGCACACCGTGGAGGTAAAGGTGGAGGGGAATACCTTGGTGGCGGAGCTTACCGTCACGGTTCCGGAGATCCACACCATGGACATGGCCAACTGGGTGCTGCTGATTCCTGTGGCCAAAGCCGATGCCCAGGGCAGAACCGTGGAAGTGCGCCTGGCCGGCAGCTTGGGCCAGGTGATTACCCCGGCGCCCACCAGCGGGCTGATTGGATAAGGAAAAGGGGCTGCCTCCCCATGATTGTCCGAAATCATGGGGAGACAGCCCTTGTTTTGGTGCGCCCGGCAGTGCGCTTGCGCCGCCGGGGCGTCACTGTTTTTTTGCGGGTCATTACCTGCTGCCATTTTGCCTAAGGTGCCGCATTTTCGTGCTTTTCCCTGGGGGGAAGCGGCGCGGGAAATCGCAAACGCGCCAGGGGTTGGGGGAGGGCTATGACCAGAACAGGCAGTCCCCCGGCGCCAGGTGACCGGCCTGCCTGCCCTGGGCCAGGCGCGTTTCCGCCGCCTGGCCGGTGCAGTGGTTTAGCCCCAGGCAGGTGAGCTGGGGCCAACCGGCCATGACCTGGGCGGTGGCCTCCAGCCGGGCAGGCTCTGCTTTGTTCAGGTGCAAGCCGCCCACCAGGCGGATGACCGGCCTGCCCGTCACGGTTTGCACGTGGCGCACCATGTTGCAGATCCCCGGATGGGCGCAGCCCACCACCATGGTTACCCCGCGTTCGGTGACCACCGCCAGACAGATTTCGTCGGTAAATTCGTCCGGCTCCATTCCCTCGGTCCCCCGGCGTAAGTACCGGCCGGACACGGCCTCAAACGGATAGTACCGGGGGAAGCCTCCAATCAGAAGTATGTCTGGCCGGAGCGGGGTCTGTCCGTCCACCGTCCGGTGGTCTACCCCTGCCCAGAAACCGGTGGAAAAGCCAGGGGACAGGCAGGTGTAACCTGGGCCGCAGCGGGCATATTTTGGGCAGAGGAATCCGGGGCCGGTGTACACCGGCGGCAGCCGCTGGGGAAAGCTGGCCAGTCCTCCGGCGTGGTCATAGTGGCCGTGGCTCAGGACAATGGCGTCCAGCCGGGTCAGGTCCCGGCCCAGCCCCAGGGCGTTGGACCAGGTGCTTTCCCCGGCGCCGCAGTCAAAGATCAGGGAAAACCCCGCTGTTTCCAATAGGAAGGACAAGCCGTGCTGGGCGGCCAGATCATGGCGCCGTGGGGAAAGGCCGTCCATCAGAACCGTGAGACAAAACATAACAACCTACCTTTCGTTTGCCGGGCGGTACCCCACATGCAAAAAACCGGCTCACCAAGGTGAACCGGTTTTTGTGTTGGCATTACCTATCTTCCCGTGCAGTCGCCCGCAAAGTATTGTCGGCGCAGATGAGCTTAACTTCTGTGTTCGGGATGGGAACAGGTGGACCCTCACCGCAATCAACACCAACTCATGGGGAAGGGTTACCCCTTCATTTATGTTGAAGGCCCGTGGGCCTCAACGCTCCCGTATTCTACCACGGCAGGGGAGGTTTGTCAACTACTTTTTTCAAAAAATTTTTCCGCCCGGTCAATACCGGGGGCAGCAGCACCACTGGGCGCCGAAGCACATGCACAGGGGCATACACAGATCCCCAAAACTGCCGTAGCCCTGGAAGTTTCCGGCCTGACGGCGGTAGACGGAACCGCCCTGCTCCAGCTCCTGGAGGATTTGCCGGTACTGGGCATTGTCCGGGGCTTTGGCCACTGCCTGGCGCATCTGCTCCAAAGCCATGACCCGGTTGCCCATGCCGTCGTGGGCCATGGCGCTCAGGTAGTACCACTGGGCGTCCCGGCGCTCCAGCGGGGCGCTGCCCAGGGCGTTTAACGCCTCCTGGAACCGGCCATATTGGATGTACCGGTAGGCGGCCTGGGCTTCATTGGAGTGGAACTGGGCCGACTCCTGCTGCCGCTGTTGCCGCTGCCACTGGCGGAACACGTCGCCAAAGGGATCCGAGCCGTAGCCGCCATAGCGATCGCCGCCATAACTGCCGCCGCTTTCCGCATTGCTCTGGGGGTTTTTGATTTGCTCGTAGGCGGCGTTGATCTCCTGCATCTTCCGGGCGGCCTCCTGATCGCCGGGGTTGGCGTCCGGGTGATATTTCTTTGCCAGGCGGCGGTAGGCTTTTTTGACCTCTTCGTCTGAGGCGCCCCGCTCCAGGCCCAGCACCTTGTATGGATCGTCCATCATGCATTGCTCCTCCTAGCGCTCTCTTTTTTTAACTTTTGCCGGTAGGCGATCCACACGCCGCTGTAAAGAATGTTATCCAGCAGCGCTTTATCCTGCACCAGCGGCAGCATTTCGTAGATCCGGGTACACCGGCCCATTTCCAGCACCAGATATTGCTCCCACCGGGCCGGATCTGGCGGGGCGTCCATGGCGGCAAAGGGATTGTAGTTGCCCCGGCGGCAGTCCTGCCGGTAATCCACCGCTGCGTCCATAAAATAGATGAACCGGCCCAGGGCCATGGCCATTTCTCTTAAGTACGGCGTCCAGCGGTCCTGCCGCCAGGTAAACAGCTCTCCCATCAGCTGGCCGAAGCAGTTGGCCGGCATGTCCGGATTCGGGCAACGGTCCTGCTCCAGTCGGCTCAGCCGGCTGATGCAGCCGGTGATGGCTTGGCACTGCCGGGGGTACTGCTTGGCAATGGCAGGGTAGTGCCGCTTTAACAGGGTGCGCAGGGCCAGGGCGTCGGGCCGGTGATTATCCCGCCAGTGGTCGTCGGCGGAGAAGAACGCCAGCGCCACGTTCATATCGGCGGCATAGTCCACCGTTGGACCGGACAGGCATGGCCGGGCAGACAGGGGGTGCAGCAGGCACCGCCCAGGGGCGGTGGTTTCCTCCGGCTCGTACAGGGACGACAGCAGCAGGGCCAGAAAGACCATATCGTAATTCAGCGCTAAACGGCTGGGCCCGGAGGCGCGGCGGCCGATGGCCCGGCAAATGCCACAGTAGGCCCCCATATACCGCTGCCGCTGGGTTTGATCCAGCTCCTGAAGGCTGGCGGCAACATATCCAAACAACGTATCCACGCCCCTTTGGGCCATATGGTAAGGGAAAAATATGAACTGGGTATAAATAAATGTTCCAGGGATGGTTAATCCTGGCTGGAATTTTCCTTCCGCCGCTGGCGGCGCAGCCGCAGCTGGTAGCCGATGTCCGACAGGTATTTATTCAGGGCGCCGCCGTAAAACACAATGGCCACGCAGGTGTACAGCCACAGCATGGCCAGAGCGATGGCAGACAGGCTGCCGTACACGGTGGAGTAGTTGCTGAAATGCTCCACATAAATGGAGAAAAAGTCGGAAAATAGCAGCCAGCCCAGGGAGGCGAACAGCGCCCCTGGCAGGGAAGGCAGCAGCTTGTTGTGCCGGTTGGGCAGAAACATGAACATGGCGGTGAACAGGGCGGTCTGCAAACACAGAAGCAGCAGGAACCGGCTGGAAATTACATCCAGCAGCAGCCGGAAGGCCAGGTTGTCGCTTTCGGGAATCTGGGCCAGAATGGTCTGGCCAAAGACGTGGAGGGCCAGGGTGAGCAGCAGCACCAGCAAAAATAAGAAGGTATACACCAGGCTAAGGAGCCGGGTGAACACATAGCCCCGGTCTTCCTGTACCCCGTAGATCCGGTTCAGCCCCACCAGGATGCCAAAAACCCCCCGGGAGGCAGCCCAAAGGGCGGCCAGGGCGGACACGGACACCAAGGTGGTGGAAGAGCTGGCAAACATGCCGTTGAGCAGCCGGGCCACCGACGGCATCAGGGCGTCGGGAATAATATTTTCCAGGATTTCAACCAGTGTCCCGCCGCCTAAGGTGGTATAGCTCAGCAGGTTCAACAGGAGCATCACCATGGGAAAGGCGGCCAAAATGATGAAGTAGGCGGCATTGGCGGCGTAGACCGGCACATCCAGGTGGTAAAGACTGATGATCATATCCGCAATTTTCGCCAGATGCCTGTTTTTGATTTTCCGCTTCATTGAACCTCCTCTCTCCGGGCTTGCGTTTTTCCGGGGGATGGCATATACTAAAGGTGATAGGGTGTGGAAAGCCTTGTCTCCTTGCCGCCTGCAAAACGGGCAATCCGCCGGCCCCAAACCGGTACGCTGCTGTTTTTGCGGAAAAACGGGAGATTGACCGGTTGCCGCCGGCTGGACTTTGGCGTGGGGGAAGTTTTTGCCAACTGCCGTTCCGGATGGTAGGTAGCACCATTATACCGGACAATGGAGAAAAATGGAAGTCCTTTTTTGTGTTGGAAATGGTAAAGGCTGCCGCAGAAAGCTGCGGCAGCCCCGGCGCCCTTTACTTTTTGCGGAAGGACATGCAGTCGGTGCACTGATCCATGGAGGGGTTGCACTCGTGGGTGCCCACCCGGATCTTGTCCAGGGAGCAGTAGTTGGCCTCGCCGCAGTGGTTGGCGCAGGAGACCACAGTGCATTCGATGGACTTGTTGGCATGGCAATTCATGACATACGCCTCCTTTTGTATTGGGTTCGGGCATAGTATGTCCTGTGCGGAGGCGGTTATGCATTGCCCTACCTGGAGGCCCCGGAGGGCCTCCAGTATATCAGCGGACGGCCTGCGCTTAGGCGGAAGCGGCGTCCGCATATTCACCAGTATGCTTGGACAGGCTGTCCGGTGACAAAAAATTTCGGAATGGTACAGGAGATCAGACGATGATCAAGATTTCTCCCTCTGTCTTGTCTGGCGATTTTGCCAATTTGGAACGGGATATCCAGACCATTGCCCAATCCGGTGCGGACTATGTCCACGTGGATGTGATGGACGGCGTGTTTGTGCCGAATATTACCATTGGCATTCCCGTGGTCGGCGCCCTGTCCCGGGTGTCGCCCCTGCCGCTGGACGTTCACCTGATGATTCAGGCGCCGCTGCGCTATGTAGAGGCGTTTTGCCAGGCCGGCGCCAATGTGTTGACTGTCCATGTGGAAGCGGATACGGCGGAAAACACCAGAAAAGCCTTGATGCGCATCCGGCAGCTTGGCGCAATCCCGGGGCTGAGCCTGAAACCGGCCACGCCGGTCCGGGATATTCTGCCATTTTTGGACTTATGCGGTCTGGTTTTGGTGATGGCAGTGGAGCCGGGCTTCGGCGGGCAGAAATTTTTGGGAGAAGTGATGCCCAAGCTGGCGGAAATTGCCGCCATCCTCCGGCGGCACAATCCCCAGTGCCTGCTGGAAGTGGATGGCGGCGTAAATCTGGACACATTTCAGACCTGCCTGGATAACGGCGCAACGGTTTTGGTGGCTGGGTCAGCCTTCTTCCAATCTGCTGACCGGGGGGCGTTTGTCCGGACACTGCGGGGCGGGGCGGCTACTGGATTGCCTCGCCGGACTTAAGCTGCAGCTGCAGCTTGTCGGCAATCAGGGCGATGAACTCAGAGTTGGTGGGCTTGCCTTTGGTATTGCTTACGGTGTAACCGAAAAAGCGCTGCAAAGTATCCAGGTCGCCCCGGTCCCACGCCACTTCAATGGCGTGGCGGATGGCCCGCTCCACCCGGGAAGGGGTGGTGCTGAAGGCTTTGGCTACCTGGGGATAGAGCACTTTGGTAATGGCGTTGATCACATCCATGTCATTGACCGCAATGATAATGGCTTCCCGTAGGTACTGATAGCCTTTGATATGGGCCGGGACACCGATTTCATGGATAATGTTTGTGACCATGGTTTCGATGTTTGCCTCCGGCTGGGGATTGCGGCGGACAAGCTTCAGCTGTTTGGCTCTTTGACTGCCCCGGATTTCCTCCAACCGCTCCACCAGGCTGTCCATGTCACAGGGCTTGAGCATCACGTACTGTACCCCCAAGTTGGACACGGTGGTGGCCACATAGTCGGTAATGAGGCCGGAAGTGACGACTGTCACCGGCGGCTTGTCCATTTCCTGGGCAAAGCGCAGGACGCTAATGCCGTCCCGCTTGGGCAACATCAGATCCATAACCAGGATATCCGGCTGAAGCTCTTGCAGAAGCCGGACGGCCTCCTCTCCGTCCGGCGCAATGCCCACCAGATCAAAGGCGCCGGTTGGCGCCAAAGCACTTTTTAAGTGACCGCAGAATGGCTCGCTGCTGTCTGCGACCAATACTTTGATCCGATTCTCCATAATTTTCCTCTCCTCCAACGATGATTAGACAGTCCTCCGGCCAATCCGCAATGACCGTTGCTGCGACAGTGTTAAATTATCACAAAGCCACAGGTTTTGCAAGGCGTTTTCTCAAACAATCGTTCCTGGTAATTCGACAGACTTCTCCGAAAAATGGAGATATATTGTATTAATTGTCATAATTTGTTGGTTAGAGGGAGTAAGGAGCCGGTTAGCCTTTAGAACCAGCCGGGTTTTGGCCGGGGAACCCGGCATTTATCCGGTTCCAGATCCACCAGGATGATATCCGAGCCCATGCGGCGAATACAGTTCCAGGGAACCACATAATCGTCCTTCCGGCCAAACAGGCCGAAAAACCGGCACGGCCCGGGGACGACTAGGGCTACCACCTGGCCGTCCGGCAGCTTCACTTCCACGTCGGCCACAAAACCGAGGCGGTGGCCGTCGGAAATGTTGATCACCTCTTTACACCGCAGTTCCGTTACTCTTGTCCCCATGGCGCAGCCCTCCTTCTATGGCGTTTACCCCAGCATATGCTGCCTGGGGCGGGGCTATGCTTCCTTTTCCGGCGGCGGAGGATTCATTTGCATCCGAATTCCGGATATGCTATAGTAATCCACACCGGATTACGGGACGGGAATGGGGCAGCGTCCCGGCAAATTCGCAGCTTTTCCGTATTCGCCTGAAGTGCTGCTTTCTGTCATGCTCCACCGCAAGGAGAAGCGGATTGC
The DNA here is from genome assembly GCA_018712145.1 of Candidatus Faecousia faecigallinarum. Taxonomy (GTDB): domain Bacteria; phylum Bacillota; class Clostridia; order Oscillospirales; family Oscillospiraceae; genus Faecousia; species Faecousia faecigallinarum. The sequence goes on from DVHJ01000022.1 coordinate 17,217, forward strand.
CACGTCGCTTCGCTCCTCGCAATGACAGTGGGGGAGGTGCCATCGCGCCCCACGTCCTTGCACCCGCTGACACCCGGCAAATTTCTGCGCACCTTGCGCGCCACGTCCTTGCACCCGCGCACACGTCCTTCCTTCTGCATGTCATTGCGAACCAGTGCGCACACTGGTGTGGCAATCCGCGTCCCCGCAGAAATGCCTGGCAAGTCAGTAGTACTTAGGGCAAATTCGTTACACTTTCCCGCATTCGCCCAAAGTACTGCTGTTCGTTTTGCGCTGCCGCAGGGGATGCGGATTGTCCCGTCGCTTCGCTCCTCGCAATGACATGCTGAAACATGTAGCTGTCTGCATGGGCAACTACGCTTTCCCAGGGGAAATCCGTCACACTTTTCGTATTCGCCTGAAGTACTGCTTCTCGTTTTGTACTACCGCAAGGAGAACGGATTGCCCCATCGCTTTGCGCCTCGCAATGACAGGCGGAGGACAGTAACGCGTACGCATCGCAAGTACGTTTCCAGGAAAACCCGCAACTATCCACAAATTTGTCCAACATTTTCATAAAATACAATTGAACTACCCGGAGGCGTTTATATGACACAGCTACAGCAACAGATCAAGGCGGCCTTTCCCCGCCTGACTTTGCGGTTGGATGAGCCGCTGGCCAGGCACACGGCCTTTCGCATCGGCGGTCCGGCAGAGGTGATGGCCTTTCCGTCTACCGTGGAGGAGTTATCCGGCCTGTTGGCCTGGGCCGGTGGCCGGGGAATTGTGCCGGCGGTGCTGGGCAGCGGCACCAACGTGCTGGCCGCCGAGCGGGGCAGGCGCGGCCTAGTGATTTGCACCAAAGGCGCCCTGACCGGGGTAGAGCGGACCGGCCCGGACACCATCCGGGCCATGGCCGGCACCACCATGGCGGCCACCGCCAGCTTTGCCGCCAGCTTGGGCCTGTCCGGCCTGGAGTTTGCCCACGGCATCCCCGGCTCTGTGGGCGGCGGCCTGTATATGAATGCCGGCGCTTACGGCGGAGAAATGGCCCAGGTGGCCATCCAAACCGAGTACCTGGACTTCGGGGGCAATCCCGGGGTGCTTACCGGGGATGAGCAGGGGTTTTCCTACCGGCGCAGCGGGTTTACCGGCAAGCCGCTGGTGATTTTGGCCGGCACCTTCCGCCTCACCCCTGGCGATCCGGCCCAAATCCGGCAGACCATGGCCCAATTGATGGCCCGCCGGAAGGCTTCCCAACCCCTGGAGCTGCCTTCGGCCGGTTCTACCTTCAAGCGGCCGGTGGGGGGCTATGCCGCCCAGCTCATTGAGCAGGCCGGGCTGAAAGGCTACCGGGTAGGGGGCGCCGCCGTGTCTGCCAAACATGCCGGGTTTGTGGTCAACCTGGGGGGCGCCACCGAGGCGGACGTGCTGGCAGTGATCCACTATGTGCAGCAGCGGGTACGGGAAACCAGCGGCATTACTTTGGAGCCGGAAGTGATCCGGCTTTGACAGAAAGGGGAGGGCCATGTCCTTTTCCGCAGAGGTAAAAAAAGAACTTTGCCGGAATTTGCCTGGGCAGGCCTGCTGTGCCAGGGCCCAGTGCTACGGCATTTTGCTGTTTTGCAATACGTTTACCGCCGGGAGCATCCGCATTGTCACCGAGAGCAAGGACTTTGCCCGGCTGCTGCCCAGGCTGTTCCGGGGGGCGTTTGGTTTCGGGTTTGACGGCGAGCCGGAAATCCAGGGGAGCAAGCAGTGCTTTACCATCTCCCGGCCGGACCGGTTGGAGCGGATTCTGGCAGCTTATGGCTTCAGCCGGGACAGCGTTGCGCTGCATGTGAACCTGGCGGTGTTGGAGGAAGACTGCTGCAAGACGGCGTTTCTCCGGGGGGCTTTTCTGGCGGGTGGCTCGGTGACCGATCCGGCCAAGGGCTACCATCTGGAGATGTCCACCACTCACCGGTATGTGAGCCGGGAGACCTACAGCTTAGTGGAGGATGTGCTGGGGGTGTACCCTAAACTGGCTGTCCGGGGGGGCAGCAGCGTGCTGTATTTTAAGCACAGCGCGTCCATTGAGGACTTCCTGACTTTGCTGGGGGCGCCGGTGTCCGCCATGGCCATTATGGAGGCCAAGGTGGAAAAAGAGATGAAAAATAAGGTCAACCGCCGGGTCAACTGTGACGATGCCAACATCTCCAAGGCGGTGGACGCCGCCCAGGTCCAGCTGGCGGCGATCCGCCGCCTGGAAAGCCAGGGGCGGCTTTCCCAGCTGCCCCAGAAATTGCGGCAGGCGGCGCAGGCCAGGCTGAATTACCCGGAGTCCAATCTCACGGAGCTGGCCGGGATGATGAATCCGCCCATCACCAAATCTTCCATGAGTTACCGGCTGCGGCGGTTGACAGAACTGGCTGAGGAGGGATAGCCATGGCGTTTGTGCACTTGCATGTGCATACGGAATACAGCCTGCTGGACGGGGCCTGCCGGATTGCCGGCCTGATGGAGCGGGTGAAGGAGCTGGGCCAGGAAGCGGTGGCCATCACCGACCACGGGGTGATGTATGGGGTCATTGACTTCTATAAGGCGGCAAAGGCCGCGGGAATCAAGCCCATTATCGGCTGCGAGGTCTATGTGGCTCCCCGTACAATGGACGACCGGGTACACGGTGTGGACAACGAGGCATATCATCTGGTGCTGCTGTGCAAGGATATGGAAGGGTACGCCAACTTGTCCAGCCTGGTGTCTCAGGGCTTTCTCCGGGGCTTTTACGGCAAGCCCCGGGTGGATTTATCCCTGCTCCGGCAGCATAGCCGGGGCTTAATTGCCCTGTCCGCCTGCCTGGCCGGGGCCATTCCCCGGCGGTTGATGGCCCAGGACTATGCCGGGGCCAAGGCTTATGCCCTGGAGCTGGCGGAGATTTTCGGCCCGGATAACCTGTATCTGGAGTTGCAGGACCACGGTATTCCCGCCCAGCGGACGGTGAACAGCGGCCTGCGCCGCCTGGCCCGGGAGACGGGGCTGCCCCTGGTGGTCACCAATGACGCCCACTACCTGCGCCGCTCCGATGCGAAAACCCAGGACGTGCTGCTGTGCGTCCAGACGGCCAAGACGGTGGACGACCCCAACCGGATGCGGTTTGAAACCGAGGAGTTCTACCTGAAAAGCGAGGCGGAGATGGCCCAGTGGTTTCCAGGGATGGAGGAGGCCTTTGAAAATACCGCCAAAATCGCCCAGCGGTGCAATGTGGAGTTTTCCTTCCACGAATATAAACTGCCGGTCTTTCCGGTGCCGGAGGGTTACACCAGCCAGACCTATTTCCGGGAACTGTGCCAGCAGGGCTTTGCCGCCCGGTACAGCCGGCCGCCGGAAGCCTACCGTCAACGGCTGGAATATGAAATTGACGTGATCACCAAGATGGGATACGTGGATTACTATCTCATCGTTTGGGATTTTATCCGCTATGCCAAAACCCATGGGATACCGGTGGGGCCGGGGCGTGGCTCCGGCGCGGCGTCCATGGCGGCCTACTGCCTGCACATCACGGAAGTGGACCCCATGAAATATGCCTTGATTTTCGAGCGGTTTTTGAACCCGGAGCGGGTGAGCATGCCGGACTTCGACACGGACTTCTGCCAGGAGCGCCGGGGCGAGGTGATTGCCTACGTGATGGAGAAGTACGGGGCAGACCATGTGGCCCAGATCGTCACCTTCGGCACCATGGCCGCCCGGGGCGCCATCCGGGACGTGGGCCGGGCGCTGAACTTTACCTATGCCGAGACGGATGTGGTGGCCAAGCTGGTGCCTTCCACCCTCCACATCACCCTGGACGAGGCCCTGAAGTCCTCCCCCCAGCTCCGGGATATGTACGACGGAGACAGCCGGGTGAAGCAGTTAATCGACACCGCCCGGGCCTTGGAGGGGATGCCCCGGAACACCTCCACCCACGCTGCCGGGGTGGTCATCACCAACCTGCCGGTGGAGCATTATGTCCCCCTGTCGAAAAACGACGATACGGTGGTGACCCAGTATCCCATGACCACCATCGAGGAGCTGGGCCTGCTGAAGATGGACTTTCTGGGCCTGCGGAACCTGACGGTGATTGCCGAGGCGGAGGAAATCATCCGCCGGACAGAGCCGGGCTTTTCCGTGGCCAGTATTCCCGAGGACGATCCGGAGACCTATGCCATGCTTTCCCAGGGCAAGACCCAGGGGGTTTTCCAGCTGGAGTCGGCGGGCATTACCGGGGTATGCGTCAACATGCGCCCGGCCTCCATTGAAGACTTGACGGCCATTGTGGCCCTGTACCGCCCCGGTCCCATGGATTCCATTCCCCGGTTTATTGCCAATAAGCTGAATCCGGCGGGCATCACCTACAAAACCCCGCTGCTGGAGCCGATTCTCCGGGTGACCTACGGCTGTATTGTCTACCAGGAGCAGGTCATTGAAATTTTCCGCACCCTGGGGGGCTATACCATGGGCCAGGCGGACAATATCCGCCGGGCCATTTCCAAGAAGAAGCAGCAGGTAATCACCGCGGAGCGGCAGGTGTTCGTCTATGGCGACAGCGCCCAGGGCATCCCCGGGGCGGTGGCCAACGGGGTGCCGGAGGCGGTTGCCCAGTCCATTTACGATGAGATTGTGGACTTTGCCAACTACGCCTTCAACAAAGCCCACGCGGTCTGTTACGCCATGGTGGCCTACCAGACGGCCTACCTGAAGTGCCACTACCCCTGGCCGTATATGGCGGCGCTGATGACCTCCGTGCTGGACAGCGCCGGAAAAATTGCGGATTATATCGCCGAGTGCCGGGAAATGGACATTGACGTCCTGCCGCCGGACATCAACCGGTCCATGGACAAGTTCACGGTGGAGCCGGAGGGTATCCGCTTCGGCCTGGGCGCGGTGAAAAACGTTGGCCGGGGATTGATTCAGACCATTGCGGCCAAGCGCCAGGCCGGCGGTTCCTTCCGCAGCCTGGAGGATTTTCTCCGGCGGATGGATGAGGGAGAACTGAACAAGCGGGTGGTGGAAAATCTCATCAAATGCGGGGCCATGGATTGCTTTGGCCTGCGCAGGAGCCAGCTGCTGGCCATGTATGAAGGGGCAATGGATGAAGTGGCCCAGGGCCGCCGCCGGAATGTGGAGGGGCAAATCGGCCTGTTTGGTCCCCTGGATCCGGCCCAGGATGCCACCGTGCCGGATTTTCCGGAGGTGAGCCGGTCCGAGCGGATGGCCATGGAAAAGGAGGCCACCGGCCTGTACCTGTCCGGCCACCCCATGGACGATTACCGGGCATACCTCCGGGGCACCAAGGTGATGACCATTGCCAGCCTCACCGACGACGAGGGGCCGGTGGAGGATGATACGGTGGTCTCCGTGGCGGGCATTGTACAGAAGATAAAAATGAAAACCACCAGAAACAACTCTACCATGGCCTATATCACCCTGGAGGATGATACGGGGACCGTGGAGCTGCTGGTGTTTTCCAATACCCTGAGCCAATACGGCGCCTGCCTGAAGGAGGGGGCGGCGGTGGTGGTTACCGGCCGGCTGTCCATCCGGGAGGAAAAGGAGCCCCAGATTGTGGCCAATCAGGCGGCGCCGGTGGAGCAGTATGCCCACCGCCGGCAAACGCCGGAATCCCGGCCCCCGGCGCCGCCGGCCCGGCGGCTGTACCTGCGGCTGCCCAGCGAATCGGCGCCGGCTTACCGGAAAACCCGGGCCATTTTGCAGATGTTCCCCGGGACGGTGCCCACCTTGCTGTACTTTGCCGACACCAAGGTGCGCCGGGGGTATCAATGCCAGCCGGAGCCGGACATGCTGGCGGAGCTGGGCAGGCTGCTGGGAGAGAGCAGCGTTGTGCTGCAATGACTTCCCGGCTTTGCCTTCTTGCTTTTTCCCGGCAGGTAGAGTATAATTTTCCCCGTAGGCCGGCTGCCGCCGGGGCGGGAACCCTGGCTTTTCCGGCCGGATCCTGGAAGGAGGAAACTGCCGGTGGGGAAAATCCGGTTGGCCGCCCTTGTGGCGGCCCTGAGCCTGGCGCTGTCCGGGTGTATGATGAAAACGGTGGACGAAATGTACCGGCTGCCCAAGCGGTCGGAGGACGATAACAATCTCCAGGCCGCCATTGACGGCGTCATGAGCGGGCTGGAGTACAGCGCCCCCATTCAGGGGGATAACCAACAGACGGTGCAGATGGCCGACCTCAACGGCGACGGCCGGCAGGAGGCCCTGGTCTTTGCCAAAGGCACCGACGACCGTCCATTGAAGATTTTTGTGTTTACCAAGCAGGACGGAAATTATGTAAACACCGGTGCGATTCAGACCGCAGGCACCACCTTTGAGCAGGTGGAGTATGTGGACATTGACGATGCGCCGGGTCTGGAGCTGGTGGTGGGCCGGCAGGTGGGCAACGAGGTGCTCCACTCCCTGTCCGTCTATTCCTTCGGCGCCGGCCAGGCGGATACCATTCTCACCGCCGGGTATACCCGGTACATCACCGCCGACTTGGACAATGACCAGCGGCGGGAGCTGGTGGTGCTGCGGCCCGGGGCCGACACCGGCAACGGGGTGGCGGAGATGTACGACTATCACCGGGGCGTGATGGAGCGGGATACCGAGGCGGCCATGTCCGTCCCGGTGGAGTCCATGAAACGGCTGACCTCCGGGGGAATGTACGGCAACGTCCAGGGGGTGTTTGCCGCCAGCGTTTACGATGAGGATACCATCATCACCGACGTGTTTGCGGTGGTAGAGGGGCGGTTTACCAACGTGTCTTTGTCCAGCGAATCCGCCACCAGTGTGAAAACCATTCGCAACTACTATGTCTATGGGGACGATATCGACAACGACGGCTTAGTGGAGATCCCTGCCCAGGTCTATCCGGATACCCAGACCCTCAGCCGTCAGGATCTGCTCCGGTGGTATAACCTGACCCCCCGGGGGGAAGAGGTGGACAAAGCCTATACCTTTCACAACTATGTGGAGCACTGGTACATGGCCTTGGAGGAAGACTGGATGCGCCAGCTCCACGTCACCCGGGGCAACGGCGTAGGCCAAACCCAGGGCTATGTGTTTTCCCTGGAGGACAAAGCCATATTCACGGTCTACGCCTTTACCGGGGACGACCGGGAGCAGGCGGCCCAGTCCGACGGGCGGTTTATCCTGAACCGGACCGACGAGGTGGTCTACGCCGCGGCGCTGACCCAAACCGGCCGGTCCCAGGGACTCAGCGAGGAAAAGTTGATTGACCGGTTCAACTTTATCCGGGAGGATTGGCGAACCGGGGAAATGTAAGGAGGGTGACCGCAATGAAAAAGGTTCTGATTTTGGAAGACGAGGTGAATATCCGCAGCTTTGTGGTGATCAACCTGCGGCGGGCCGGATATGACGCCGTTGAGGCCGGAACCGGGGCGGAGGCCCTGGAGCGGTTAAAGGATAACCCGGATATCGGCGTGGCGATTTTGGACATCATGCTGCCGGATATGGACGGGTTCGAGGTGTGCCGCAATATCCGGGCAACCAACAAGCAGATCGGCATCATTATGCTCACTGCCCGTACCCAGGAGATGGACAAGGTCACCGGCCTGATGACCGGGGCCGACGACTATGTGACCAAGCCCTTTTCCCCGGCAGAGCTGACGGCCCGGATCGACGCGCTGTACCGCCGCATCGGCGGCGACGGGGCGGGGGATGCAGAGCTGCTGACCCAGGGGCCTTTTGTAATGAATGTGCGCAACCGCACCCTGGAAAAAAACGGGGAGCGGATCCGGTTGACCCAGGTGGAGTATGCCATTTTGAAGCTGTTTATGCAGAACCCCGGCCGGGCCCTTTCCCGGGAGGATGTACTTACGGCAGTCTGGGGCAGGGACTACGACGGGGAACTGAAAATTGTGGATGTGAATATCCGCCGGCTGCGGATCAAAATCGAGGACGACGCCACATCTCCGAAATTCATCACCACAGTCTGGGGGTTCGGATATAAGTGGGGCGCGTAAACCGGAAAAAGCATAAGCCCATCAAGGGCCTGCGGGCCAGATGGATGACCCATACGGTAGGACCGGTGTCCATCCTGGCGGCAGCCTTTGTTCTGGTGGTTACCGCCGCCTTTGCCGCCTACTATTATTCCAATATGCAGGCGGATCTGACCCACCGGGCCAGAACAACCACGGAGTTTTTTGCCAACTATATTGGGCAGAGTTACAATGAATACTATCAGTCCTGTATTTCCTATGCCAGGAATTATGAGGATAAAAATACCATCGAGCTGCAATTTATCAGCGCCAGCGGCCGGATTGTGGCCTCCTCCTACGGCCAGTGGGGCGGCAGCGACCCGGCCACGTCGGACGTGGCCGACGCCATTTCTACCCGGCAAGTCTCGGTGTTTGTGGGCCGGGACCCTGCCACCGGAGAACGGATCATGGCGGTGTCCAGCCCCATGATCTACACCAGCGGCGAGGTCATCGGCGTGCTGCGCCATGTGACCAGTATGCAGGTGGTGGATCAGCAGCTGGTTCTGGTTGCCCTGACGGCCCTGGGGGCCGGGTTCCTCTTCGTTCTGGTGGTGGCCATGAGCAGCAATTTCTATATCCGCTCTATTCTGGAGCCGGTGGCGGAGATCACCGCCACCGCCAAGCGCATTGCCGGCGGCAGCTACGGCGTGCAAATCAAGGCCAAGTACGACGATGAGATCGGGGAACTGGCAGAGACCATCAACGATATGTCCAACAAAATCAACCAGAACGAAAAGCTCCAGGGGGAGTTTATCTCCTCCCTGTCCCATGAGCTGCGCACGCCGCTGACGGCCATCAGCGGCTGGAGCGAGACCCTCTTGTCCGCCGACACCCTGGACCCGGAGGAAACCCGCCGGGGCATGGCCATCATCCAGCGGGAGAGCCGCCGCCTGACGGAAATGGTGACGGAACTGCTGGACTTTACCCGCATGGAGGACGGCCGCATGACCCTTAATGTGGAGCCAACGGATATCCGGGCGGAATTTGAGGATACGGTGTATATGTATGGCTCCCGCCTGCGGCAGGAGGGCATCACCCTGCGGGTGCAGGAAAATGATGAGCAGATCCCGGAGGTGCCCTGCGACCCCAAACGCATGCGCCAGGTGCTGCTGAATGTTCTGGACAATGCGGCAAAACACGGCGGGGAGGGCAAGTATATCGACGCTTCTTTGAGCCGGGACGCCGGCGGCATTGTGATCCGCATTCGGGACTATGGCCCCGGCATTCCGGAAGACGAGCTGCCCCTGGTGAAGAAGAAGTTTTTTAAGGGCAGCTCCAAGGCCCGGGGCTCCGGCATCGGCCTGGCGGTGTGCGACGAAATTATGGAAATGCACGGCGGGCAGCTGACCCTGGAAAATGCGGAGGGCGGCGGCACTTTGGTGACCATCCGCCTGCCGGAGGCCGAACAGTAGACACAGAAAGGCGACAAACCATGGCGAAACAATCCCAAGAAAAATTTAAGACAATGATCGGCGGCCAGGCTCTGATTGAGGGCATTATGATGCGGGGGCCGGAGAAGGACGCCGTTGTGGTACGGGGCAAGGACGGCCTGACCGTGGAGGTGAAGGCCAGAAAGCTGCCCAAAGCAAAATCCCCCTTGCGCTGGCCCTTTATCCGGGGGGTGTACAACTTCCTGGACTCCAACGTGACGGGGGTCAAGGCGCTGATGCGCTCAGCCGACCTGTCCCCGGAGGAAGGGGAGCCTGCCTCTAAGCTGGACCTGTGGCTGGAGAAGAAGCTGGGCAACGAGAAGTTTCAACAGGCCCTGGTGGCCTTTGCCGTTGTCCTGGGCCTGTGTATGTCTGTGGGCCTGTTTTTCCTGCTGCCCATGGTCATCGGCGGCCTGTTTGACCGGTGGGTGCACAATAATCTTTTGCTGAATCTCATTGAGGGCGGTATCCGGCTGGTGATTTTTGTGGTCTATATGTTCCTCATCTCCCGGATGAAGGACATGCGCCGCCTGTTTTCCTACCACGGCGCCGAGCACAAAACCATCCGCTGCTATGAAGCCCGGCTCCCCCTCACGGTGGAAAATGTCCGGGCCCAGACCCGGCTCCATCCCCGGTGCGGCACCAGCTTTTTGCTGGTGGTGATGGTGCTGTCCATTTTGGTGTTTTCTGTGGGCTCGTCCCTGCTGCTGGCCATTGCCCCGGCTTTGGCGGCTATCCAGGGCAGCTTCCTGTACCGGCTGCTCATGATTGTGTTCAAGCTGCTGCTCATTCCCCTGGTGGTGTCCATCGGCTATGAGATCAACCGCTTGGTGGGCCGCCATGACAATGTGCTCACCCGGATTGTCACCGCACCGGGGATGTGGTTCCAGCACTTTACCACCAATGAGCCGGATGATTCCATGATCCAGGTGGGCATTGCCGCCCTGGAGGCGGTGCTGCCGGAGCAGGAGGGTGCGGACAGATGGTGAAGACCTACGCCGGCCTGTACATGGACGCCCGCCAGGCCCTGCTGCCTGGGGAGGGCCAGCAGCGGGCCAGCCTCATTGCCCGGGAGCTGCTGTGCGCCGCCGCCGGGAAGCCTCAGGCCCAGCTGATTGCCGCCAAGGACAGCTACGCCGGGGAGGAGGTCTGCCGGAAAATGGCGGACTTTACCCGCCGGGCGGTGGATGGGGAACCTCTGGCCTACATTTTGGAAGAGTGGGACTTTTACGGCATGACTTTGTATGTCAACCGGGACGTGCTCATTCCCCGGGACGATACCTGCGCCGTGGCGGAGCTGGCCATGAAAAAGGCCCTGTTTCTGGAGCAGGACCCGCGAATCCTGGACCTGTGCACCGGCTCCGGCTGCATTGGCCTGGCCATTGCCCGGAAGGTGAAGGACGCCCGGGTAACCCTGGCGGATATCTCCCGGGAGGCCCTGGCGGTGGCCAAGCGGAATGTGGCCGGCCAGCGGCTCAGCGGCAGGGTAAGCTGTGTCCAGGCCGATGCCTTAAGCCCGGCGCCGGCTTTCCTGGGTAATTTTGATTTAATTGTGGCCAATCCCCCTTATGTCCGCTCCGGGGATATGGCGGGCCTGCAGCCCAGTGTCCGGGACTATGAGCCGGCCCTGGCCCTGGACGGCGGGGCGGACGGGCTGAAGTTCTACCGGGCCATTGTGGCCAACTACACCGGCCGGCTGAAGCCCGGCGGATGGCTGTGCCTGGAGTTCGGCCTGGGGCAGGGCGACGCGGTGTGCGCTTTGCTCACTGCCGGAGGCTATACCATTGTGGAGCGGAAAACGGATTACAATCACATTGAACGGGCGGTGCTTGCCCGGAAGAACAGAGAGGAAGAGTGACATGGCAGCAAAGAAAACCGCCTATGAAGCGCCGGCGCCCGCCAGCGACAAGAAAAAAGCCCTGGAAACGGCGCTGGCCCAGATTGAGAAAACCTACGGCAAGGGCACGGTGATGCGCCTGGGCGACCGGCCGGAGATGTCGGTGGACGCCATCCCCACCGGCTCGCTGGCCCTGGATGCCGCCCTGGGCATTGGCGGCGTGCCCAAGGGCAGAATCATCGAGATCTACGGCCCGGAATCCTCGGGCAAAACCACCCTGGCCCTGCACATTCTGGCCGAGGCCCAGAAGCGGGGGGGCGAGGTGGCCTTTGTGGACGCGGAACATGCCCTGGACCCGGACTATGCCGCCTGCCTGGGGGTGGACATCGATTCCATGCTGGTGTCCCAGCCGGATACCGGGGAGCAGGCATTGGAAATTGCCGACGCCCTGGTGCGCTCCGGCGCGGTGGACGCGGTGGTGGTGGACTCCGTGGCGGCCCTCACCCCCCGGGTGGAGATCGAGGGGGAGATGGGCGACAGCTTTGTGGGCCTCCAGGCCCGGCTCATGTCCCAGGCCCTGCGTAAGCTGGCCGGCTCCATTTCCAAGACCAACTGCGTGGTGATTTTCATCAACCAGCTGCGGATGAAGATCGGCGTAATGTACGGCAATCCGGAGACCACCACCGGCGGCAATGCCCTGAAGTTTTACGCCTCCGTCCGCCTGGACGTGCGGAAGGTGGAGTCCATCAAAAACGGCTCCGATGTGGTGGGCAGCCGTACCCGGGTGCGGGTGGTGAAGAATAAGGTCGCCCCGCCTTTCCGGGAGGCAATCTTTGACATTATGTATGGCGAGGGCATCTCCAAAAGCGGAGAGATCCTGGACATGGCGGTGCAGCTGGATCTGGTGCAGAAGAGCGGCAGCTGGTTCTCCGTGGGAGATGAGCGTATCGGCCAGGGCCGGGACAATGCCCGGCAGTATCTGCTGGACCACCCCGAGCTGATGGACCGCCTGGAGCAGGAGGTGCGGGACAACATGTACACCCTCCAGGCCGGACTGCGGTCCAAGCCGGCGGCCCGGGCGGCACAGAAGGCGGTAGAGGTCCAAGCCGACGACTTTGACGATGCAAATTGAGTCGGTATCGGAGAAAAAGGCGGGACGGCACTGGCTGCGCCTGTCCGACGGCAGTACCCTGAGGCTGTATCCCCAGACGGTGGCGGAGTTTGACTTGCGCCCCGGCCGGGAACTGACCCAGGAGGAGTTGGCCAAAATCCGGGCGGCGGCGGGGGTCATGTCCGCCAAAATGCGGGCGGTGCGGATTGTTTCGGCCTCGGCGGTGTCGGCCAAGGATCTGGCCGGCCGCCTGGAGCGCAAGGGGGAAACCCGGGAGGACGCCCAGGCCGCAGTGGCCTGGATGCAGTCGCTGAACCTGGTGGACGACCTGGAAACCGCCCGGCAGCTGGTGCGCCGGGGCCTGGCCCGGGGATACGGGATCAACCGGCTGCAGCAGATGCTCTATGAAAAGCAAATTCCCAAGGACCTGTGGGATACGGCCCTGGCGGATTTACCGGAGCCGGACGAGGCCATTGACCGCTTCCTGGACAGCCGCCTGGGGCCTCAGGCGGACCGGAAGGCGTGGAAAAAAGCCGCGGATGCCCTGGTGCGCCGGGGTTATCTCTGGCAGGATATCCGCCGGGGATTGCACCGGCGGGGCCAGTTTGCGGATGAGGAACCGGAGGAATAACTGTGGCAAACATTGGATTCATTAGCTTGGGCTGCGCCAAAAATCAGGTGAACTGCGAGCAGATGATGTACCGGATTCAGGCGGCAGGCCACCGGCTGACCGGCCAGGCCGAGGGGGCCGACGTGGTGGTGATCAACACCTGCGGCTTTATCGACTCGGCCAAGTCGGAGGCCATTGACCACATCATCGCCATGGGCCAGCTGAAACGGGCCGGGGCGGTGGGGAAAATTCTGGTCACCGGCTGCCTGTCCCAGCGGTATCAGGAGGAGATTCTCCGGGAAATGCCGGAGGTGGATGGGATTTTGGGCACCGGCAGCTACGACGAGATCGTCCCTGCGGTGGAGGCGGTGCTGGCCGGGGAGCCGGTGTGCCGCTTTGGCAGCATCGACCAGCCGGAGGCGGAGACGGGCCGGATACTCACCACCCCGCCTCACTATGCCTACCTGAAAATTGCGGAGGGCTGCGATAACCGCTGCGCCTATTGCGTCATTCCCTCCCTCCGGGGCCGGTACCGGAGCCGGAAGATGGAGGATGTGGTGGCGGAGGCCGAAGCCCTGGCCGAAGGCGGGGTCCGGGAACTGATTGTGGTGGCCCAGGACACCAGCCGGTACGGCACGGACCTGCCCGGCCACCGGCGGCTGCTGCCGGAGCTGCTGGAAAAGCTGTGCCAAATCCCGGCGCTGCACTGGATCCGGCTGCACTACCTGTATCCCGATGAAATTGACGATGCCCTGATTGCCGTCATTGCCCGGGAGCCGAAAATTGTCAAGTATTTGGACATTCCCCTGCAGCACATCAACGACGGCATTTTGCGCCGGATGAACCGCCGGGGTTCCGGGGCATATATCCGGGCACTGCTGGCCAAGCTGCGCCGGGAGCTTCCCGGCCTGGTGCTGCGCACCAGCCTCATCACCGGCCTACCCGGGGAAGGGGAGGCGGAATTTGATCAGCTGTGCCAGTTTTTGCGGAAAGCCCGGCTGGAGCGGGCGGGGGTATTTCCCTTTTCTCCGGAGGAGGGTACCCCGGCGGCAGCCATGGACTATCCCGATACCGCCGTTGCCGTCCACCGGGCGGAGATCGTCCAGCAGCTGCAGGCGGACATCATGGAGGAATACTGCCAGGGCCTGCTGGGCAAGACCCTGGAGGTGATCACCGACGGCTATGACCCGGAGCAGGGGCAGTATTACGGCCGGACCTATGCTGACTCCCCGGAAATTGACGGCCGGGTTTGGTTTACGGCAAAACAGGCGGCGCCGGGTACGTTCTGCCTGGTGCGGCTGACACAAATCCGGGATGGAGATCTGGTGGGACAGGAGGCGGAAGCATGACCACAGCCAGTAAAATTACCCTCATTCGGGTGCTGATGATTCCGGTGTACATGGGCCTGATGTACGCCAGCGGCGGCCGGCCCGGCCTGTGGATGTTTGCCGCCCTGGGGCTGTTCATCCTGGCCAGCCTCACCGACTTTGTGGACGGTTACATTGCCCGGCACTGCAATCAGGTCAGCGATTTCGGCAAGTTTTTGGACCCCTTGGCCGATAAGCTCCTGGTGATTGCGGCTATGGCCATGTTCTGCCAGTGGGGCCAGTGGCCTGCCTGGGCCTTGATGGTGGTGCTCACCCGGGAATTTGCCGTCACCGGCCTGCGGCTGGTGGCTGCCGGGAAAGGGACGGTGATTGCCGCCGGCTGGTCCGGGAAGGTGAAGACCGCCAGCACCATGCTGGGACTGTGTGTGTTGATGGCCTTCCCCCAGGTGGAGGCCCTGCGGTGGACCGTGATTGCCGTGGTGGTGGTCACCACCTTGTACTCCGGGGTGGAGTATTTCTGGAAAAACTGGCGGTGCATGCTGTAGGGCATTGGCCCAACGATGAGGACCGCAAGTTTCTGCATGTCACTGGCGGGACAATCCGAGACCGCCTTCCTTCTGCCATTGCAAGGAGCGAAGCGACGGGACACTCCGTAACTCCTGGGGTGGTGCATGGCGGAAAGCAGTACTTTGGGCGAATACGAAAAACGTGACAAATTTGCCATGGTACCACGTTATTGCCATGTGTACACCTGCATGTTTCAGCATGTCATTGCGAGGAGCGAAGCGACGTGGCAATCCGTACTCCCTGCGGTAAGACATGACAGAAAGTAGTACTTCGGGCGAATACGAGAGGTGCTGCGGATTTGCCTGAAGTAGCGCCAACTTGCCGGGTTTCCCTGCGGGGACGCGGATTGCCGCACCAGTGTGCGCACTGGTTCGCAATGACAGGTTTGGTAGGTATGTGCGCACCCGGGCACGGGTGCAATGTACCACGTTTCTGCCAGGGGATGCGGATTGCCGCACCAGTGCCTTGCAATCGCAGGGGCGTTGCCGTCTTCAGCATGTCATTGCGAGGAGCGAAGCGACGTGGCAATCCGTACTCCTTGCGGCAGTGCAAAACAAGAAGCAATACTTAGGGCGAATACGGAAAAGTGCATACGAATTTGCCCGAAGTAGTACCAAGTTGCCAGGTTTCTCTGCGGGGACGCGGATTGCCGCAGGTGTGCGCACTGGTTCGCAATGACATGCAAAAGGAGGTAAGGTCGTTGCGGTTGCAAGAGCGTTTGGCGCAGAGGAATGCAGAAGGAAGAGGCGCTTTTGCGGGTGCCAGGCGGTTTTCCGGCAGTATGCCGGCAGTACCCTGGAATTATGCGGACACGCGGCAAATTTCTGCATGTCATTGCGAGGAGCGAAGCGACGTGGCAATCCGTACTCCTTGCGGCAGTACATAACGAAGAGCAGTACTTAAGGCGAATACGGAAAAGTGCATACGAATTTGCCCGAAGTAGTGCCAGCCTGCCAAGTTTCCCTGCGGGGACGCGGATTGCCACAGGTGTGCGCACTGGTTCGCAATGACATCCATAAACCTGGCGGGCAGGCGCACCGCCGGGCCAAGGAATCCCTTGACAAGGCCCCGGCGCCGGTGGTACAATGGCGGCAATTGAATATCACGAAGAACGGAAAGAGTAAGGCGGGAATCGTCCACAGAGAGCCGGGCCATTGGCTGGAAGCCCGGCGGCGGGAAGCGCCCCAAGTGCGTCCGGGAGTGAAGGGTGCAGCCCCGTTGGCCGCGTCAAGGCCGTAAGCGATAAATCAGAGTGGAACCGCGAGCAACTTCTGCCCGCCTCTTGCGTAAACAGGAGGCGGGCTTTTGCATAACCTAATGAAAAACCGGCTCCCGGGGAAGGGACAGACCGGCCGGGACGGATGGGTGGGATAAAACCATGGGACTGGGCGAGACATTACGCGCCTATCAAAAAAATGACCCGGCAGCCAGGTCAAAGCTGGAAATTTTCCTGCTGTACAACGGCCTGCATGCCACCTTATATTACCGGGCGGCCCACTGGCTGTACCGGCGGCACTGCAAATTTTTGGCACGGTGGCTTTCCCAGCACGCCAAGTGGACCACCGGGGTGGAAATTCACCCGGCGGCCACCATTGGCCGGCGGCTGGTGATCGATCACGGCACCGGCATCGTCATCGGGGCCACCACGGAAATTGGAGACGATTGCCTATTGTACCAGGGGGTGACCCTGGGGGGCACCGGCATTGCCGGGGGGAAGCGCCACCCCACCTTGGGCAATAATGTGATGGTGGGCAGCGGGGCGAAGATTCTCGGCCCCATTACCGTGGGGGACAATGCCCGGGTGGCGGCCAACGCGGTGGTGCTGCGGGATGTGCCGGAGAATTCCACGGTGGTGGGCGTACCCGGCCGGATAGTCCGGGTAAACGGGGAAAAGCTGGATCATGTCCACACCCCCGATCCGGTGGAATTGGAAATTCAGGAATTGAGAAGCCGCTTGCAGGCATTGGAAGCGGAGCTGGCCAAAAGAAAGGATGACTGATCATGTACCTGTACAACACCCTGAGCCATCAGAAGGAAGAGTTTGTGCCGAACCATCCCGATGTGGTGAAAATGTACACCTGCGGCCCCACGGTGTACCACTATGCCCACATCGGCAACCTGCGCACCTATATCATGGAGGACGTGCTGGAGAAGTACCTGCGTTACCGGGGTTACCCGGTGAAGCGGGTGATGAACATCACCGACGTGGGCCATCTGGCTTCCGATGGGGACACCGGCGAGGATAAGATGCTCAAAGGGGCCAAACGGGAGAATAAATCCGTTTTGGACATTGCCCAATTTTATACCGACGCCTTTTTTGCCGACTGCAAAAAGTTGAACATCAAGCGGCCGGATGTGGTGGAACCGGCTACGGCCTGCATCGGGGAATATATCCGCATCATTGAAAAATTGCTGGACACCGGCTATGCTTACCTGGCCGGGGGCAACGTGTACTTTGACACCGCCAAACTGGAGAAATACTACGTCTTCTACGACCACGACCAGGAGGATCTGGCGGTGGGCGTCCGGGAAGGGGTGGAAGAGGACGGAAACAAGCGGAACAAAAACGACTTTGTCCTCTGGTTTACCAAGTCCAAGTTTGAAGATCAGGCCCTGAAGTGGGACTCCCCCTGGGGGGTGGGCTATCCCGGCTGGCACATTGAGTGCTCCGGCATCTCCATGAAGCACCTGGGCCAGGATTTGGACCTGCACTGCGGCGGCATTGACAATGCCTTTCCCCACCACACCAACGAAATTGCCCAGTCCGAGGCGTATCTGGGCCACAAATGGTGCAAGTACTGGTTCCATGTCCACCACCTGAACACAGAGTCGGGGAAGATGTCCAAGTCCAAGGGGGAGTTTCTCACCGTATCTCTCCTGGAGAAGAAGGGGTATGATCCCCTGACCTACCGCCTGTTCTGCCTCCAGTCCCATTACCGGCGGAATCTGGTGTTCAGCTGGGAGAATCTGGACAATGCGGCGGCGGCGGAGGAGCGGCTGCTCAGCCGCATTGCCGCCCTGGACCCGGCGGACCAAAGCCCGGTGGATCAAGCCGCCCTGGCCGCCTTGCAGGCCCGGTTCACCCAGGCCATGGACGCCGACCTGAATACCTCCCTGGCGGTGACGGCGCTGTACGACGTGTTGAAGGCCAAGACCAACGACGCAACGAAGCTGGCGGCCCTGGCGGATATGGACCGGGTGCTGAGCCTTGACCTGCTGGCCCGGGCCGCCGCCCGGCGGGAAACCCAGGAGACGGACCCGGAAATTGAGGGGCTGGTTGCCCAGCGAACCAAGGCCAAGCAGGAGAAAAACTGGGCGGAGGCCGACCGGATTCGGGATGAACTGAAGGCCCGGGGCATTGTGGTGACGGATACCCCCCAGGGGGCGAAATGGAGAAGAGTATGAAGCTGATGATTTTGGATGGCAACAGCATTGTCAACCGGGCCTTTTACGGGGTTCGCCCCCTGACCACCCGCACCGGGCTGTATACCAACGCCGTCTTTGGCTTTTTGAATATCCTCAATAAAATGCTGGCAGAGGAGTCGCCGGAGGCCTTGTGCGTGGCCTTCGACCTCCACGGCCCCACCTTCCGCCACACCCGGTACCCGGAATACAAAGCCACCCGCCACGGCATGCCGGAGGAGCTGGCCCAGCAAATGCCGGTGCTGAAAGACGTGCTCCGGGCCATGAACATCCCCATGTTTGCCTGCGCCGGGTGGGAGGCGGACGATGTGCTGGGCACGGTGGGCAAACGGTGCGGGCAGGCCGGCTGGGACTGTGTGGTGGTCACCGGCGACCGGGACGCCTTGCAGCTGGTGGACGGCCATGTGACGGTGAAGCTGGTGGTGAGCAAGGGGGGCCAAACCACAGCCACCAATTACCATGAAGCCGAATTTTTCCAGGAGTACGGCTTCGCGCCACCCCAGATGGTGGACCTAAAGGGCCTGATGGGGGACAGCTCCGACAATATCCCCGGGGTGGCCGGGGTGGGGCCGAAAACCGCCAAGGATCTGCTGCACCAGTTCGGCACCCTGTCCGGGGTCTATGAAAATTTGGACGCCCTCCGGCCCAGCCTCCGGCAAAAGCTGGAAGCGGGAAAGGAAATGGCCTTTTTGTCCTATGAACTGGCCACCATCCGCTGCGACGCCCCCATTGACTTTGCCCCGGAGGACTGCCTGCGGAAGGAACCGGAGAAAAAAGCCCTGTACGACTTGTTTATGCAGCTGGAATTTGTGAAGCTCATTGACCGCTACGGCCTGCGCCAGGCGGCCTTTGCCCCGGAGCCGGTGGAGGAGCAGCCGGCCATTGCCCATGCCCAGGCCCTGCCCCCTGCCGGTACGGCCTGCGCCGTGGTGCTGGGGCCGGAGCACCAGGCGGCGGTGGCCTGGGACGGTGGGGTGTGTACCGTGGACAAAGACGCCCTGCCCTCGGATATGCCCATCATCTGCCACGATGCCAAAACCGGCCTGCACCAGGGCCTTTCCCTGGACAACCGGTGCTTTGACACTGCGCTGGCGGCCTATGACCTGGACCCCTCCCTGAACGATTACAGCCTGACCCGGGTGGCTACCGCCTACCTGGGCCAGAGCCCCCAGACCCTGGAGGAACAGGCGGTTGCCGTGTTCCGGCTGGGGCAGGTGCTGCCGGAAAAGCTGGAGTCGGCGGGCATGGGGAAGCTGTACCGGGAAATTGAGCTGCCGTTGTGCCCGGTGCTCTATCACATGGAGACCCGGGGGGTGGCCATTGACCGGGAGACCCTGGCCAGGTTCGGCCAGATGCTGGCCCAGCGGATTGAAGCCCGGGAGCAGGAGATTTACGGCTATGCCAACCAGGTATTCAACATCCAGTCCACCCGCCAGCTGGGGGAGGTGCTGTTCACCCAACTGGGCCTGCCCCCGGTGAAGAAAACGAAAACCGGCTACTCCACCAATGCCGAGGTGCTGGAAAAGCTGGCGGACAAGCATCCCATCGTCCCTGCCATCCTGGACTACCGGATGCTCACCAAGCTGAAATCCACCTATGCCGACGGCCTGCTGAAGGTCATCGGCCCGGACGGCCGGATTCACACCACCTTCCAAAATATGGTCACCGCCACCGGCCGCCTGTCCTCCACGGAGCCGAACCTGCAAAACATCCCGGTGCGCACCGAGCTGGGGGCGGAGATCCGGAAGATGTTTGTGCCCCGGCCCGGCTGGGTGCTGGTGGACGCGGACTACAGCCAGATTGAGCTGCGGGTGCTGGCCCATGTGGCCGGGGACAAGCTGATGATCCAGGCCTTCCGGGAGGGATTGGATATCCACACCGCCACGGCGGCCCAGGTGTTCGGCGTAGCGCCGGAGGAAGTGACCCCGCTGCAGCGCCGCCATGCCAAGGCGGTGAACTTTGGCATTGTCTACGGCATCTCCGAGTTTTCCCTGGCGGAGGATATTGGGGTCAGCCGCTTTGCCGCCCGGGACTATATCCAGGCCTATCTGGACCGGTACAGCGGCGTCCGGGATTACATGCACCGCATTGTGGAGCAGGCCCAGCAGCAGGGCTATGTCACTACCCTCTATGGCCGCCGCCGGTATATCCCGGAGCTCAGCAGCACCAACCGGAATATCCGCCAGGCTGCCCAGCGGATCGCCCTGAACACCCCCATCCAGGGCTCTGCGGCGGACATCATTAAACTGGCCATGATCCGGGTGGAGCAGGCCCTGGAAGGCCTCCAGGCCAGGCTGATTTTGCAGGTGCACGACGAGCTGATTGTGGAATGCCCCCCGGAGGAGGCAGAGCAGGTGCAGGCGGTGGTTACCCAGCAGATGGAGCAGGTTGCCCAGCTGTCGGTGCCCCTGGTGGCGGAGGCCAAGGTGGGGAACACCTGGTTTGACGCCAAATGATCACCATTGTGCCCATGACCCTGGCCCACGTTGGCCAAGTGGCGGCCCTGGAAGCCAGATGCTTCCCGGACCCCTGGAGCCGGAACAGCATTGCCGGGGAATTGGATAACCCCCTGAGCCTGTGGCTGGTGGCCCTGGACGGGCAGACCGTGGTGGGCTATGTGGGCAGCCAGACGGTACTGGGGGAGGCGGATATGATGAACCTGGCGGTTTCCCCGGCGGCCCGGCGGCAGGGGGTGGCCCGGCGGCTGGTGCAGGCCCTGCTTGCCGCCCTGGAAGCCCGGGGGGCCTACCAACTGACCCTGGAAGTTCGGGTATCCAACCAGCCGGCCTTGGCGTTGTACGCCGGCCTGGGCTTTACCCAGGTGGGCCGGCGCCCGGGGTACTATTTGCAGCCCCGGGAGGACGCCCTGATTTTGCGAAAGGAGTGGACGCCATGATGATTTTGGCGGTGGAATCCTCTTGCGATGAGACGGCCGTGGCTCTGGTGGAGGACGGCCGCCGGGTGCTGACGGACTGTATTGCCTCCCAGGTGGATTTGCACCGGATTTACGGGGGGGTGGTGCCGGAAATTGCCTCCCGGAAGCATGTGGAGACCATCGATTCCCTGGCCAGCCAGGCCCTGGAACAGGCCGGGCTGACCCGGCGGGACATTGACGCCATCGCCGTCACCTATGCCCCCGGCCTCATTGGGGCGGTGCTGGTGGGCGTGAACTTTGCCAAGGCTGCTGCCCTGGCTTTGGGGGTGCCCCTGATTCCCGTGCACCACATCCGGGGGCATATTGCCGCCAACTATTTGGCCTACCCGGCGCTGGAACCGCCGTTTGTGTGCCTGGTGGTGTCCGGCGGCCATACCATGCTGGTGGATGTGGCCGGGTATACCCAAATGCGGATTTTGGGAGGCACCCTGGACGACGCGGCAGGGGAGTGTTTTGACAAGGTGGCCCGGGTGCTGGATATGCCCTATCCCGGGGGGGCCGCCCTGGACCGGCGGGCGAAGCTGGGCCATGAGGGCCGGTATGCCCTGCCCCGGGCCAGGGCCGGAGAGAATCCCCTGGACATGTCCTTTTCCGGCCTGAAGACTGCGGCCATCAACCTGATCCACAATGCCCGGCAGAAGGGGGAGGAGATTGTGGTGGAGGATCTGTGCGCCGGCTTTTCTGCGGCGGTGTCGGATACCCTGGTGCCCAGAGCCATGGCCGCCCTGGCAGGTACCGGCTACCGGAAACTGGCGGTGGCCGGGGGAGTGGCGGCCAACTCCCGGATTCGGGCGGATTTGACGGCGGCCGCCCGGTCGGCAGGCGCGGAGCTGTACATGCCGCCGCTAAGCTTGTGCGGGGACAACGGCGCCATGATCGGGGCCCAGGGCTATTATGAGTTCCTGGCGGGGAACGTGGCGGACATGACCTTAAATGCCTACGCCACAAAGTCCATTTTGGGGGAGGCCCTGTAAGGCCCGCCGCCCAGGGGCGTGCAAACCTGCGGTTATTGCGAACCAGTGTCTTTCACCCGCGCACACGTCCTTCCTTCAGCATGTCATTGCGTCCTACGTTCTTGCACCCGCTGACACGTCTCTGTCTTCTGCATGTCATTGCGAGCCAGTGCATGGGGCCCCGCAAAGGGGCACCCTTTGCGGGGAGAGGAGCCCCAAGGGAGCGTTGCTCCCCCGCTGGCCTTCGGCCGGTGGGGAGCATGGCGGACTTTGGGGCGACGAGGTGTGGCAATCCGCATCCCAGCAGAAGCACATAACAAAATTGGCAGTACTTTGGGCAAATCCGTAGCACTTTTCCGTATTTGCCCTAAGCGCTGCTCTTTGCCATGCCCTGCCGCAGGAGTACGGATTGCCACGTCGCTTCGCTCCTCGCAATGACAGTGGGGAGGCGTCCTTGTACTCGCTGACACGCCCCGCCCTCTGCGCACCCTTCGCACCAAACGCCCTTGCTCCCGCGCGCACGTCCTTCCTTCAGCATGTCATTGCGAGCCAGTGCGCACACTGGCGTGGCAATCCGTTTTCCCCGCAGAGGAACCTGGCAAGGTGGCAGCAGTTTGGGCGAATTCGTGACGCCTTGCGTATTTGCCTTAGGCGCAGCTCTCCGCTATGTGCTGCTGCAGGAGAAGCGGATTGCCACGTCGCTTCGCGCCTCGCAATGACATGCTGAAGACGGCAACGCCCCTGCGGTTGCAAGGCACTGGTGCGGCAGCCCGCATCCCCTGGCAGAAACGTGGTACATTGCACCCGTGCCCGGGAACGTGCACTGATCAAACTTGTCATCGCCTCAGCGCGTACGCCTGCGGCATTTAACCGGTTCCCGGCGGTGGATTGGGAACCGGTTTTTTGCGCCGTTTCCGGATAAACAGACAGCAGCCGCAGAAATTTTGTCCGCTCATGGGGGACAATGTTTTTTTCGTGCATAGGGATTATGTCAATTACCGGAGAAGGAAAAAAGCCCGGGGAAA
>DVHJ01000023.1 GCA_018712145.1 Candidatus Faecousia faecigallinarum
GGAAATGCAGTGGAGAATTTCTTGTGATGTGGCAATGCGGGCAGTGAATCATGCCATGTCGCGGTATTGCAAGAGAGGAAATAATACAGAGAAAGAAATAAATTTAACTATTATATAGTCAAAATTTATGATTTATTTAAGGAGATGGATGAAAAATGAGGAAAAGAAAGCGAGGTTTGCAATTGGTTGCCATTTTGCTGATGGCCATTTTGGTGCTGTACGGCTGCAGCACACAGTCTCCCGCGGACAAGCTGGTGGGGCGGTGGGTGCTGGAAGACGATCCGGAAATGGGCTATGAATTCTTTGCAGATGGCGAGGGGGTTGCCATTAACGGCGGCAATATCGAGACGTTCAAGTGGAGCTTTTCCGGAGACAGTTTAATGTTTTCTGACCAATATGGTTATGAGAGCATACTGCTATCCGTTGACGAGCTGACCAACAGCAGGCTGGTGATTTCCCTGGAGGGGGAAGAATTGGTTTTACGCAAAGATTAATCTACGGCAGGAGGTAAGGAAAATGGAGAACGAAAATGTGACCAATACCGGTCTCCCGGCAAACCCGCCTGGGCTGGAAACGAAGGTTCCCGCCTCCCGGCCAAAGCGGCTCACCTGGCAATTTGCCTTGTCCGTGGCCGGGCTGGTGGCGGTGGCCATTGCCACGGTGATGGCTGCCCGGCCCAACCCCCGGTGGCTGTTTGGTACCGTAGGCCGCTATGCAACTGCGCGAATGGAGCGGGATGGCGGCGCCCTGGTGGAGCTGCTGCCTCTAAAGGTTCGTTATCTTCTCTGCGCAGAAAATGGCCTCACCGGCGGCCAGCTGGATACGCTGGTTGCCGCTTCCATGGCCGGCGATGATTATGCCAGCCTCTGGCGAATGGCGGATGGCTATCAAATAGAAGAAATCGTGCAGTATGATGAAGAAGACCTTGCGGATATTGTGGATGCTTATCAATCTAACCTGGGCATTACCGTGGGGGATGGGGTGGCCATCGACCTTGGGCTGTATCGTGGCGACGGGGAGGACCGGGAGCGTTTGTTCGTCACCACCCTTCCATTGGTCAAGATTGGCCAATCCTGGTATTTGGATTTGTATACTGGGTTAGACTAAACGGGAAACGCCCCGAACCTGGCCTCTGGCGAAATGCCGGGGGGAGGTTCGGGGAGTTTTCGCCTTACCGGCTGCTGACGCCGGTGCAGATTTGGCCCAGGGCTTCCGCGGCCTCCATGGCGTATTCCGGGGCGGTGGCCAGGTCCCCCAGGGTGAGCATGCCGCACAGGCGGCCTCGCTCCTCAACCGGCAGCCGCCGCACCTGCTCCCGGGCCATTTTCTCTGCGGCGGCGGCCAGGCTCATGTCCGCGCTCACCGTGACCACCCGGCTGGTCATGATGTGCCGCACCGGTACCTTCTCCGGATTCCGGTCGCTGGCGACGCACCGCAAAACAATGTCCCGGTCGGTGACCATGCCGCAGATTTTGCCGTTTTCATCACACACCGGCAAGGCTCCCACGTTGTACCGGGCCAGCATCCGGGCGGCAACCGATGCAGGCTCCTCCGGACCGACGCGAATGACCCGCTGAGTCATGACATCCTTAACTTTCATGCTTATCGCCTCCGTAGAATCAGTTTGCCCGGTTTTGCCCACGGTCATACCTCCGCGCCGCCAGGTGGCGGTAGTTTGGGCGAATGGTAAGGCGTAACGAGTTTGCCAAGGCGCCACGTGGCTGCCTACGCGGACAGGCGGCAGATTTCAGCATGTCATTGCGAGGAGCGAAGCGACGTGGCAATCCGCTTTTCCTGCGGCAGTACATGGCAGAAAGTAGTACTTTGGGCGAATGCGGGAAAGTGTATACGGATTTGCCCGAAGTGGTGCTAAGTTGCTAGGTTTCTCTGCGGGGAAAGCGGATTGCCACACCAGTGTGCGCACTGGTTCGCAATGACATGCTGAAGACGGGGGCGTGTCAGCGGGTGCAAGGGGGTGGGGCGCGAGGGCATGCGGAAGGCGGGGGTGTCAGCGGTTGCAGGGGAGCAAGGGCGTGTGGCGCGATGACGTCCCCCCACTGTCATTGCGAGGAGCGAAGCGACGTGGCAATCCGTACTCCTTGCGGCAGGGCATAGCGGAGAGTAGTACTTTGGGCGAATACGAAAGGGGCTGCGGATTTGCCCGAAGTGGTGCCAACTTGCCAGGCATTTCTGCGGGGACGCGGATTGCCACACCTCGTCGCCCCAAAGTCCGCCATGCTCCCCACCGGCCGAAGGCCAGCGGGGGAGCAACGCTCCCTTGGGGCTCCTCTCCCCGCAAATGGTGCCCCTTTGCGGGGTCCCATGCACTGGTGCGCAATGACAGACTTGGCAGGCGTGCGCACCTCCGGGGGCGGCAGCAATGTACCACGTTTCCGTCTGAGGGGCTGGTTGCGAAATCCGGCGGTTTCTGGTATAATCACCGAAACCCCGTGTTTGCCGTGGGTATTTTCAAACAAACAGGAGAACAATACGGATATGAAGCGATGGATATTTCTGTGTGTCGCCCTGCTGCTCATCCTGACCGCCTGCAGCAGCCAGGAAACCTTTGCCGTTCGGGAGCTGGAGGCAATCCGGGAGACAGGCACGCTGCGCATCGGCGTGACGGACTGTCCCCCCTTCAGCCAGCAGGGAGAGGGCTGGTTCGGTTTTGACATTGCTTTGGCGGAGGCGGTGTGCCGGGAGCTTGGTCTATCTCCGGCGTTTGTGGCCGTAGACTGGGAGAGCCGGGTGGAAGCCCTGACTACCGGCCAGGTGGACTGCCTGTGGAGCGGCCTGACCGCCCGGTCGGACTTGGCCGGGGAGATGGACTTCAGCCAGACTTATCTGGCCAGCCGCCCGGCGCTGGTGGTGCCGGCGGAGGCGGCCGATACTCTGGAGCTGGCGGGGATGACGGTGGCGGTGGAGTCCGGCTCCGCCGGGGAGGCGGCGGTCCAGGCCCACCTGCCTGAGGTGGAGCGGCTGCCCATGGCCACCCAACAGGAGGCCCTGGCGGCCCTGGCCTCCGGCCAGGTGCAGGGGGCGGTGGTGGATATTCTCGCCGCCCGGGCGGCAACGGCAGTATACACCGGCTTGCAGATTCAGGGTCAACTGGATTTGGGCACAGAGGAGTTGGCCGTGGGGCTGCGGAAGGGCAGCGATTTGACCGGGGCGGTGAACGAAGTCCTGGCTAAGCTCCAGGCGGAGGGGACTCTGGAGGCTTTGGCGGCAGAGTACGCAGTGGAAGGCAGTTTAGTGGTGGGATAAGGCAATTCCCGGCATTATGGGAAAAATTTCCTGTTTTTTCTGGGAGGAACTTGCTTTTTCGCCACCGGTGATTATAATAAGTAGCAGTAATTTTGGGCTGGGGCCAGTCTCCAGCAGGAGGGATGCCTGTGGATAATCAATATGAAAAAGGCGCCACACCCCAAGCCGATGATGACGCGGCAAAGCAGGAGTGGGAGCGCATCCTGGATGAGGCCATGAACCGGGCTGCTGTCCGGGCCGCAGCCCGGCAGACCTCCGCCAGCGCCAAGTCGGATCCCTGGGGCGTAAACGGCCTGTTGGATACCGGGCATTTGCCGCCCATGGAGCGGCAGAGCCGCCCCGTTAGCGCAAATGCAGAAGGCTCCCGTCCTGCAAGGGCCGCTGCCCGGCCGGCCAAGGCGTCTGCCAGACCGGCCGGCCGCGCGGCCGGCGGCAACCGCCGCCGGCGGAAGGGCCGGGGGCAGCCCCCGGCAAAACGGGAGAACGACCGGTTTCGCCGGGTTCGCCGGAACCGGCTGTGGCTGCTGGTGTACCTGTGGCTGACCTTGGAGTTTTCGGAGATTCTGGTGCGGGTCAACACCATTTCCGGCCAATTCTGGCAGCCGGGGCTTTGGCTGGGGCTGCTGTTTGCGGTAACCCCGGCCCTGTTGGTGTTTATCCTGGCCACTTCCTTCCGGCCGAAGGTGAACCGGATACTGGTCATTGTGTACACCGGGGCAGTATTTCTGCTCTATGCCTCCCAGCTGATTTATTATCGGGTGTTCGACCAGTTTTACACCGCCACCTCCATGGGCAATGCCGGTCAGGGCTTTGGCTTTATGGACGTGATTCTGAAGACCATCGGCCAGGAGCTGTTTACGCTGATCCTGCTGGCGCTGCCCTTGGTGTTCCTGCTGGTGTTTGGCCGCCGGTTTTTCAGCTTTAAGGGGGGCGCCTCCTGGAAGAGCACTTTGTTTATGGCGGTGGTGCTGGTGGTATACCATTTGCTCACCGTGTGGATCATGCCGTTGTGGGGCAGCGGAAAAATGTCCCCCACAGACATGTACCATCACCAGTATGATATGAAGCAAAGCACCGCCAATCTGGGCCTGGCCACCTCCTTCCGCCTAAGTGTGAAGTGGCGGCTGTTCGGCGCACCAAAAACCGCTGGCCTGGTGCTGAACAACGATACCACCCAGCCGCCGGAAACCACCGGGGCGGCGGGAGAGACCACCGGTGCAACCACCGGCGAATCCACTGGGGAGACCACCGAGTCTGTGCCACCCGCTACTGAGGATTACGGGTATAATGTGACGGACATTGACTTAGATGCCCTCATCGCCGGGGAGGGGGACGCAGATATCCGCCAGATGCACCAGTATTTTGAGAGCCAGACCCCCACGAAAAAGAATGACAAAACCGGTATGTTTAAGGGCTGCAACCTGATTCTGATCACAGCGGAGAGCTTTTCCCACCTGGGCATCGACCCGGAGCTGACGCCTACGCTGTATAAGATGCAGACGGAAGGCTTCAACTTCACCAATTTCTACACGCCCATCTGGGGCGTATCCACCTCAGACGGGGAGTATGTGGCCATGACCGGCACCATCCCTGAGGCGGGGGTGTGGAGCTTTGAGGAGTCGGCGGATAACTATATGCCCATGACCATGTGCGCCCAGCTGAAGGAATTGGGCTACTGCGCCTACGCCTACCACAATCACGATTATGAGTATTACTACCGCCACCTGTCTCACCCCAACCTGGGCTATATCTACACCGGTTACGGCAACGGGCTGGAGGAGCTGATCACGGGGCAGTGGCCGGAATCCGACGTGGAAATGATCGACGTGACCACGGAGGATTATATCCACCAGGAGCCTTTCCACGCCTATTATATGACAGTGTCCGGTCATCTGCAGTATAATTTTATCGGCAACGCCATGGCCATGAAGCATGAGGATGAAGTGGCCGACCTGCCCTACAGCGAAGCGCCCCGGGCGTATTTGGCCACCCAGATTGAGCTGGACCAGGCCATGGAACTGCTGCTGCAGCGGCTGGAGGAGGCCGGCGTGGCGGAAAACACGGTGATCGTCATCACCGCCGACCACTACCCCTACGGCCTGACCCTGGAAGAGCAGAGCGAGCTGGCCGGGCATGACGTTGACCCCTACTTTGAGCAGTACCGCAATGCCTGCATCATCTACAAAAAAGGCATGACCCCGGAGACGGTGGATTGGCCCTGCTCTTCCTTGGACTTGCTGCCCACCTTGTGTAACCTGTTCGGGCTGGACTACGACTCCCGGCTGTATATCGGCCACGACATGTTCTCCGACGCCGAGCCGCTGATTATCTTCCAGGACCGGAGCTGGATTACCGACAAGGCCTCCTATAACGCCGCCACGGGAGAGTTTACCGTGCTCACCGATGAGACGTTGCCGGAGGATTATGAAAGTACCATTGACGATATTGTGTACAATAAGTTCACCATATCTGCGTTGATTTTGGATTTGGACTACTGGCGGGTGTTGTTCGGCCAGGACGATAGTAGCGGATAATTCGGGAAAAACGGCGCCGCCGGCTTCTGCCGGCGGCGCCGTAACGCTCTATGAATTTGCCCGAAGTGCTGCTGATTTTTTCCTTCCTCTGCGGGGTTACGGATTGTCCCGTCGCCTTGCTTCTCGCAATGACAGGCAAAAGACAGTACGCGCCAGCGGTTGCAAGCACCTTTCCTGGCAGCACTGCACAACAAAAGCAGGGCCTGAGGCAAACTCGCCAACCAGCTGTGCATTTGCCTGGGGTGATGCTCTCAATTTGTTGCATTACCGGGAAGGTACCGGTAGCGGCTAAAACCGGGCCTGGAGGGCGGCGATTCCCCTGGCCAGTACATCCTGTGCCCCTGGGCCCAAAGCTTCCTCTAGCAGGCGGTACTCGTCCACGCTCCCCTGGCCGTGGGGTACAGCGAAGGCGCCTGCGTCTGAGCCGGGGGCAATCAGCCCGCCCATGGCGGCAAACCGGCGGAGATTTTCCTGGGCGGAGGCCAAAATTGCCTCCACTTCCCCCTGGGGAAACCGCCCTGTGCCCCGGAGATTGCCTATGGTGGCCAGGGTAGGCACCCAGATCACCCGCCGGCCGGCCATGGCGGCCAGAGCCTCCGGGTTGAGGTAGGCCCCGTGCTCAATGGAATCCACCCCCGCTTCAGCTGCCGCCACCACCGTCCCGGCGCCGTTGGCATGGGCCATGACGGCAAACCCGGCGTCTTGGGCTATGTGGATCAGTGTCCGGATTTCCTCCGGCGGCAGCCCTGGCGCTGTCAGCCGGCCTGCCTGGTGAAAATCCATGAGGCCGGAGATCATCAGTTTAATGAAGTCCGCCCCCTGGGCTTTGGCCTGGGCCAGCCGCTGCCGGTACTGGGCCAGGCTTTCGTAACCCAACCCGATGAAGCTGCCGTAATGCCCCACCCGGTGAATGGGGAAGGCGGGAGAGCGGTAGGTGATGCCGTATTCCCCCGCCAGGGCCTTGGCCAGCAAGCCTACCCCCCACCGGTCCCCGCCGTCCCGGAGATAGGTGAAGCCCAGCGCCTGATACCGGGCCAACCGGCGCCGGATGATCTCTTCTCTGGGGCGTGACCGGTGGGCGGCAATGGCGGCCCGGAAATCCACCCCGTCCAGCACCATGTGAATGTGGCAGTCGGCGGTCATCATTTCCGGATAAACAGCACGCCCAGGGTCCCTGGGCCGCAGTGGCAGGAGATGGTACATCCGGCGGTGGTCTCCTCCACCTGGCGGAATTGACCGAACCGGGCTGCGGCCTGGCGGGCGGCGTTCAGCGCCTCGTCCTCTACCGGGGTATAGGTGATAAACAGCCGGCTGGGGTCAATGTCCGACCGCCCTGCCAACCGGTCCTGGACGTAAGCCGCCAGGCATTTGGCATAGGCGCCCCGGTATTTTTTCACCACCTGCATTTTTCCGTCCCGCACTTCAATGCAAGGCTTCAGCCCCAGTAGATTCGCCCCTAGAGCGGCTGCAGAGGAGCACCGCCCGCCTTTCACCATATACGCTAGGCGGCTCAGGACAAAGCTTGCCTCCACCTTCTGGGTCAAAGCTTCCAGGCTATGACACAGCTGGTCCAGACTGGTAGCCCTCTGCCCCAGGTCACAGGCGGCCAACACCACCAGGCCCTGGCCGGTGGACAGGTTCTGGGAGTCAATTACCCGGACGTTGGGAAATTCCTGAGCGGCTAGGCAGGCGTTTTGGTAGCAGCTGGAGAAGCCGGAGCCAATGGTGACGTGGATTACCCCGTCATACTGGGCGGAGAATTGAGAGAACAGTCCCTGGTATTCTCCCACACTCACCGCCGCTGTGGAGCACAGGCTGCCCCCGGCGGCCACGTGGGCGAAGATATCTGCCGGGGTGATGGTGACCCCGTCCAGAAAATGCTCCCCATCTTTCACCACGGTGAGGGGAGCCAGGGTGATGCCGTATGTTTCCAGTAGGCTGGGAGATAGGTCACAGGTACTGTCGGCGGTGACTTTGATTCGCATGGATGCTTCGCTCCTTCCTTGGATAATATCGTTAATTGCAGTATACCGCATTTTCCCGGCAAGTCAACGGGACAGCCTTGCCAATGTGAGAAAATTGTGGTATTTTTACACAAAGGAGGCGAGGACCATGGATCACGGCCAGCAGGCGGAAAAGCTGTTTTACCGGGGGTGCAACTGCGCCCAGTCGGTGTTTGTGGCGTTTTGCGATCTCACCGGCCTGCCGGAGGAGCAGGCCATGCGGCTGGCATCCGCCTTTGGCGGCGGATTGGGGCGGATGCGGGAGTTGTGCGGGGCTTTGTCTGGGGCCTGTCTGGTACTGGGCTGGCTGTACGGCTACGCCGTGCCGGGGGATGACCGGGTAAAGGGGGAGCACTATGCCCGGGTGCAGGCGGTAGCCAAAGCTTTCCGGAAGGATTGCGGGGCGCTGCGGTGCGGAGATTTACTGGACAATCCGGACAACAGCCCTACCCCCAGTCCCAGAACCCAGAGCTATTACCATAGCCGCCCCTGCGCCGGGTTTGTCCGCCGGGCGGCGGAGCTGGTGGACGCTTATATCCGGGAAAACCCGATACCGCCGGCGGCAGAATAACCGCTGGGGGATTTGCAGGTCAGGCGGGGCGAATACGGGACAATCTTTTGCTTGTTATGGCGAAGAGCGAAGCGATTGGACAATCCGCAACCCCACCTTTTGCCTGTCATTGCGAGGAGCGAAGCGGCAATCCGTAGCTCCGCAGACGAGCATAACAAAATAGCAGTACTTTAGGCGAAAAGGTAATGGTATGCCCCCTTCTTTGCGTTCAGTGTTTTTTTCACTGTTCGCTTGGAAGGGAGCATACCATGTTGCGGATTTGCCCGAAGTGCTGCTCTTTTCTCTTTTAGCTTTGGGGCGGGCGAACCGGGAAGGTAACGGTGATGGTGGTGCCCACCCCAGGGGTGCTTTTCAGCTCCAACCCGGCGCTGTGGTACAGCGCACCGTGTTTCACAATAGACAGGCCCAGACCGGTGCCGCCGATTTCCTTGGAGCGGTCTTTGTCTACCCGGTAGAACCGCTCAAACACCCGGCTTTGGTGGGCCTTGGGGATGCCAATGCCGGTGTCCGCCACCTGCACGGCTACCGCATCTTTCCCCCGGGGCGCCACCTGCACCCGGACCTCCCCGCCGGGATGGTTATACTTCACTGCGTTATCACAGAGGTTATAGATCATCTCGTCGGCAATTTGCCGTGCCCCGGAGATCATGGGCACATCCGCGTCTCCCTCCAGGTATAGCCGGACCCCAGCCCGGTCAGCCGCCGGGGCCAGATGGTCCAGTACGTCGCTGCACAGCTGCCGCAAATCCAGCTGCTCCCGCTGGATGGGCACCTGATTGTCATCCATCTGGGAGATTTTGATGATGTCGCCCACCAGGGTAATGAGCCGCTGGGCCTCTTTGTGGATATTTCCGGCAAACCGGGGTACGTCCGCAGGCTTCACCAGCCCATCCCGGATGATTTCCGCAAAGCCGGAGATGGAGGTGAGGGGCGTTTTCAGCTCATGGGACACATTGGCGGTGAACTCCCGGCGGAACCGGTCCTGCTTTTCGTGCTCCTGGGTCAGGTGCTCCATCTGCTCCCGCAGCTGCTGGTTTTGGGTCTCGATGCGCCGCACCAGCGGCTTGATCTCCACAAACACCTGGCTCTTGCCTGGGGATTGCAGGTCAATGCGGTTGATGGGGCGGACAATCTGCCGCACCGTCCAGGCTGCCACCAGCAGGGCCAGAACGGCCACAAAGGCCAGGGCGGCCAAGGTGGGCAGCAGTGCTTTGCTCAGCATGGCCCAGGCGGAGGACTGCCGGATGGAAAACCGGACCACCGAGCCGTCGCCGATCTGCACGGCGTAATTCAAGGTTTTTTCGTTCAGGGTGTCAGAATACCGGCTGCTTTCCCCATAACCGCCGGTGAGGGCCTGCTGCACTTCCTGCCGGTTTCCGTGGTTATCCATGGTTCCGGCCTCTACTTCTGTGTCGAAGCGCACCGAACCATCCGGTGCGATCCAGGTGACACGGCTGCCCGGCTCCGGATCCAGGCTTTCCAAGTAGGTTTGGCCGCTGAGCTCCACCGCTTTGGCAATATAATAGGCCTCGGCCCGGAGATTTTCCCGGTTCTCCTGGGTGACCATGCTGTAGGTAAAGCCGTTAAATATCCCCACGCACACCAGCGCCGCCGACAGGGCGGCCACCAGGCAGCACAGAAACACCAGATTTTTGATGCGGGGGGTTTTCTCCGTCCTCATGCTTCGCCGCTGATCTTGTAGCCTACGCCCCGGACGGTTTCAATCAGCTCGCCGGCAGGCCCCAGCTTTTGCCGCAGGGTGCGGATATGCACGTCCACCGTCCGGCTCTCCCCGTCGAAAGCGTAGCCCCATACCTGGTTCAGGAGCCGGTCCCGGGTGAGCACCACATCCTGATTTTCCAAAAGCATCCGCAGAACCTCATATTCTTTCAAGGTCAGGGTGACGTCCTGGCCGTTGACCTTCACCACATGCCGGGCAGGGGAGACATACAAGGGGCCGACGGTAAACTCCGCCGGCTTTTTCTGGCTGCCAGAGCGGCGGAGCAGGGCCCGCACCCGGGCCAACAGCTCCATCATGCCGAAGGGCTTGGGCACATAGTCGTCTGCTCCGGCGTCTAATCCGATGACCTTGTCATATTCTGTGCCTTTGGCAGTGAGCATCATCACCGGCACCGTCTTCCAAACGCTGGAGGCCCGGATTTTCCGCAGGATTTGCAGGCCATCCTCTTCGGGGAGCATGATGTCCAGCATCACTAGCTGGGGGGTCTCCTGTTCCATGGCCTTCCAAAAGGCCCGAGGTGCGGCAAAGCCCTTGGCCTCCAGGCCGGAGTTATTCAGGGTGTACAGCACCAGCTCCCGGATGCTGCCGTCGTCTTCTACCAGATAGATCATGGAAATCCATCCTCTCACAATATTTTTCCCCAATTTCATTATACTGCGAAAATCCTGCCTGCCAATGGTTTTTTTGTAAAAAGTAGGTTAAACTTTTCCCCGGCTTTTCTTTTGGAAAAGGGGGTTGCTATTTTCTGGGGAAGTACATATAATCAGGATATATGCTGGCGCGTGGCCGGCGGAAAGGCGTCGTGAAACCATGGAAACCAAAGAAAAATTGAATTTGAGCATGCTCTGCGATTTTTACGAATTGACCATGGGCAATGGTTATTTTGAAACCGGGATGAAGGACCGCATTTGCTACTTCGATGTGTTCTTTCGGAAATGCCCGGACAACGGCGGCTTTGCCATTGCCGCCGGTCTGGAGCAGATCATTGACTATATCCAGAAGCTGCACTTTTCTCCGGAGGACATTGACTACCTCCGGAGCCGGAACCTGTTTTCCCCGGCATTTCTGGCGTATCTGAAGGATTTCCGCTTCACTGGCGATCTTTGGGCGGTGCCGGAGGGTACTCCCATTTTTCCCCATGAGCCCATCATCACCGTCCGGGCGCCGGCCATTGAGGCCCAGCTGGTGGAGACTTTCCTGCTGCTGGCGGTAAACCACCAGAGCCTCATTGCCACCAAGGCCAACCGGGTGGTGCGGGCTGCCGGCGGCCGGGCGGTGCTGGAGTTCGGCTCCCGCCGGGCCCAGGGGGCGGACGCCGCCATTCTGGGGGCCAGGGCTGCCTATATCGGCGGCTGCCACGGCACCGCCTGCACCATTTCCGACCAGCTCTACGGCGTGCCTGCCGGAGGCACCATGGCCCACGCCTGGGTGCAGATGTTTGACACGGAGCTGGAGGCGTTTAAAGCCTACTGCCGGCTCTACCCCCACAACGCCACCTTGCTGGTGGATACCTACAATACCCTCCACTCCGGCGTACCCAACGCCATCCGGGCATTTAATGAGGTGCTGCGCCCCTTGGGCATTACCCAGTGCGGCATCCGCCTGGATTCCGGGGATATGGCCTACCTCACCCGGCGGGCCAGGCAGATGCTGGATGAGGCAGGGTGGACAACCTGCAAGATCACCGTCTCCAATTCCCTGGATGAGTATCTCATTCAGGACCTGCTGTACCAAGGGGCATGCATCGACGTGTTCGGCGTCGGCGAGCGGCTGATTACCGCCCGGTCTGAGCCGGTGTTCGGCGGGGTGTATAAGCTGGCGGCGGTGGAAGGGCCGGACGGCGCCATCGTCCCCAAGATCAAGATTTCGGAAAATGTGGGAAAGATCACCAATCCCCACTTTAAGAAATTCTACCGCTTTTATGGCAATGACACCGGCAAGGCCATCGCCGACTACCTGTGCGTTCACGACGAGACCGTGGATGACAGCCGGGACATGGAAATTTTTGACCCGGAGGCCACCTGGAAAACCAAGACGGTGTACAATTTTACCGCTAAACTCATGCAGGTGCCGGTTTTCCGCCGGGGCGAGCTGGTGTACCGAACCCCTGCCCTGGAGGATATCCGGGCCTACTGCCTGGCCCAGGTGGATACGCTCTGGGACGAGGTAAAGCGCTTTGACAATCCCCATACCTATTATGTGGATCTGTCCCAGCGGCTGTGGAACATCAAGAACGATATGCTGAGGCATAACCGGTGATGAGAACCAAGCGAATGGCCCTGTGTGGGGTAACCGCCGCTTTGGCGGTGGTGGTCATGGCCCTGGGGGGCGTGATCCCCCTGGCGGCCTACTGCTGCCCGGTGCTGGCGGCGGTAATTTTGACGGTGGTGGTGGAGCTGTGCGGCCGGCGCCTGGCCTGGGCGTGGTACATTGCCGTGGCCGTCCTCAGCTGCCTGACCTGCGCCGATCCGGAGTGTGCCGGGCTGTTTGTGTGCCTGGGCCACTACCCCATCTGGAAGCGGGGGCTGGACCGCATCCGCCCTGCCTTTCTCCGGTGGGGGGCCAAGCTGGTGGTGTTCAACCTGGCCCTGGCTTTGCTGTATGCCGCCCTGGTGTTTCTGCTGGGCCTGGACCAGCTGGGCATCCAGGGCCAGCCGCTGTGGCTCCTGGCCGCCTGGGTTGTCCTGGGGAATCTGACCTTTTGGCTGACAGACGTGGTACTCACCCGGCTGAGCCGGCTGCTGCGCCGCCGGCTGGGCCGGTAGGAGGGCATTATGCGGGACATACCGGAATTTACCTGTCCATACGGCGCCGCAAAGCTGGTTCTGCGCCACATTCCCGCCTTTGGCACGGCTTACTGCCTGGTGGCGGCAGCTTGGGACTTACCGGGCCTGCTTGCCCAGTGCAGGGAAGCCTGCCGCATGGCGGGTGCCGGCCGGATCTATGCCGGGGGCAGGGAACTGCCAGGGGAGCCGGCTTTCCGGGTTTGGCGGATGACCGCTCCCCGGCAGGCATTGCCTCCGGCGGAGGCTGCCCTGGAACCCCTGACCGCCGGGGACGGGGAGGCCTACCTGGCCTGGTATAACCGGGCGATGGCAGCGGTGCCCGGCGCCAGTGCCCTGGGCAGGGCCGACCTGCCGGCGCTGCTGTCCGGCGGCGGATGCTACTTCGTCCGCCGGGACGGGCAGCGCATTGGCCTGGGCCAGGTGGCGGGCAACCGGCTGCTGGCGGTGGCCGCCCTGCCCGGCCGGGGCAGGGAAGTGGCGGCGGCCCTTCTCTCGGCAGCTCAGGGGGATACCCTGACGCTGGAGGTGGCGGATACCAACCACCCTGCCATGGGGCTCTACCGCAGCCTGGGCTTCGCCCCGGCGGCAGTGGTGGAAACCTGGTGGGACATTACCTGAGATTTTTCCTGGGGCTTTCGTTCCCGGTAAAAATATGCTATGATTCACCCATTGCCCCAGGGGCGTCATGCCCCGGGCGGGAAAAGGAGGAGAAAACAATGAAACATTGGATGAAGCGCCTGGTGTGGTGCGTTGTCCTGGCAGCGGCGCTGGTGCATACCGTTGCATTGGCCGCGCCGCCGGTGGTTCCGGCGGAAACCGCGCCTGGGGTAGAAGCACCCACCGAGCCGGCGCCCACCCAGCCGGAACCCACGGTCCCGGCCACCGAGCCGGAACCCACGGAACCGGGGGTGACTGAGCCCCCGTCTACCGATCCGGCGGAGCCCACCGAACCGGAGCCCACCGAACCGGAACCCACCGAACCGGAACCTACGGAACCGGAACCTACGGAACCGGAACCTACGGAACCGGAACCCACCGAGCCTGACCCGCTGGAGGGCTATACCTTCCCGGAGACCTGGGCCAAGGCTCCTCTGCAGTTTGCCGTGCGGTACGGTATCCTGGAGGGGCGGGGGAACTACAACTTAGACCCCCTGGGCTACACCAGCCGGGTGGAAATGGCCGCCATGATGGTGCGGTTGCTGGCTGCCACAGGGGAGGGGGACCTATCTGCTTTCCAGGACGTGAATCCCAACGCCTGGTACTACCGGGAGCTGGGGACGGCGGTGAGCCTGGGCATTTTCCAGGGCGTGTCCGACACCCGGATGAACCCCAACCGGTCCATCACCCGGGAGGAAGCGTTCACTGTGCTGGCCAGAACCTTTGGTCTGACGGCGGAGGATCCCGAGGCCTACACCCGGTTTACCGACGCCGGTAAGATCAGCGGCTATGCCCGCCAGGCGGTGAGCGCCCTGTATGAGGCCGGCTGTATTCGGGGCTATGAGGACGGTTCTGTCCATCCCCGGGCCACCATCACCCGGCAGGAGGTGGCGGCTCTGTTCTATCAGCTCCTGGATGCAATCTGCGATGAGGCCGGCCAACTGCCGGAGGCCGGCTATGTGCTGTACCGGGGAGAGGAGCAGATTCCCGACGGTTACACCCTGGACGGCACCCTGGTGCTGGCCATGACCGGCGGCGTGAATATGCACCAGGTGACGGTGTCAGACCAACTGGTGCTCCGGTGTCAGACCGGCACCGCTGCCTCCATGGACGAGGTGAACGCCGGTACCCTGGCGGTGGTGTCCACCATGACCGCCTCCGGCGGGGAATTTGTCCTGACGGCGGTGTACGGCAAAGACAGCACCGTGGATGTGGAGGCTGAGCAGGTGCAGGTTTATGCCCCCTGTACCGTCAGCGGCTCGGCCAAGACCGTTTTGTCTTACACGCCGGGCTTGAAGCTCAATGCCTCCACCGGGGAACTGCAACTCACCGGTGAGGCCGGCGGCGGCGCCACCCGGGTGGAGGGCAAGGTGGGTCATGTGGCCGTAGACGGCGATGAGATCACCTTGACCGGCGGTGGCTATGCCCAGACCATCACCGTCCGGGGCCGGAACTGTACCGTAACGCTGGACCACGGCAAGCTGGTGGAGGAGATTGACTGGGGCCTGTACGGCGTTCAGGCCAAGCTCACCGGCCCGGCTACCATCACCCCCCAGGCGAACACCGCCACGGTGAAGGCCACCTTTACCGGCTTCCGGGCGGGGATTGGCACCGACGGCGACGGCCGCACCTGCACTCTGGAGTGGTACTTAGACGGCAAACTCCTGTCCAGCCAGCCGGATTTCTGGATGACCGACGGGGCAACCGCTACCTACAGCCATGTCTTTGCTGGGGATACTCCGCCGGAAACCGATCCGGTGTTCACCGTGGTGGCTACCTGCGGGGAAGACCGGGTGGAAGCTTCCTTCACCGTGGCGGTAGACCGGGAAGTCTGGGAGGAAGCAGAGGCGCTGAACATTGTGCAGACGGTGAATATTGAAGGCGAGACCCTGCGTGACACCTACCTATATGGCGATCGGAACAGGGATTCCATTCTCCGCACCGTGCCGGAAGGCACCACCGTAATTCACCTGTATAATCCGGAAGCAGCGGACAATCTGTGCCAGGTACGTATGGCGGATGGCACCGTGGGTTGGATGGACTGGTCAGACTACCTGGTCTCCCGGGAGAATTACACCCAGAGCTGGGATTATTCCGAAACCGTCAAGACGGCTTTTGTGAATCAGCGGGGGTACTCCAGCCCCACCGGCTACTTAATTTGGCTGAACCTCAAAACCCAAAAAGTGAACATCTTCCAGGGGAGCCAGGGCAACTGGGAACTGATCCGGGTCAGCCCCTGTGCCAGCGGGAAGAATACTACCCCCACGGTAAGCGGCGTGTTTTCTATCATTTACAAGACAGACTACTGGCGCTATTCCGGTTACGAGGATGGAGAGTATGTCCACGACCATCACCGGGTGTACAACATTTCCGGCTTCCGGGGCGGGCAGGCTTTCCACTCCCGGCTGTACTATACCGAGGGCGGCGGCCTGTACGATGACACCATGGGCACGCCGGCGTCTGCCGGCTGCGTGCGGATGATGGATGAAGACTGCCTGTTTATTTACAACA
The DNA here is from genome assembly GCA_018712145.1 of Candidatus Faecousia faecigallinarum. Classification (GTDB taxonomy): domain Bacteria; phylum Bacillota; class Clostridia; order Oscillospirales; family Oscillospiraceae; genus Faecousia; species Faecousia faecigallinarum. The sequence goes on from DVHJ01000023.1 coordinate 16,068, forward strand.
GCATTCCCTATAACACCACGGTAGTCGTCTACTGATCTGGGGAAAAGGAGCATCATTTTCCATGGATTCCCAATTGATTTATACCCGAATTACCCATGTGGATTCCACCCACTGCGACCGCTGGGGCCGAATGCGCCCGGCCAGCCTCCTGGAAGTGCTCCAGGAGGCGGCGGGGGATCATGCCCAGGCGCTGGGGGTAGGCCGGGACCGGCTGGAATCCCAGGATCTGTTTTGGGCGGTGATCCGGCAGACGGTGGAAATTCAGCGTCTGCCTTGTATGGGGGAGACGTTGGTGACGGAAACCTGGCCCGGACCGCCCAGCCGCACTGCCTTCCCCAGGTACCTTGCCGGCCGCACGGAAAAGGGAGAGCCCCTGTTCCGGGCGGTGGCTCTGTGGCTGTTTATGAACCGGCACAGCCGGGCTATGGTGCTGCCGGAGGCCAGCGGCATCCATGTGCCCAGCCTGCTCCGGGGCGGGGAGCTGACCAATCCAGCCGGCATTGCCAGCCGGGATTACCCCAATGTGGAAAAGCGCACCGTCCGGTATTCCGAGCTGGACTGTAACGGCCACCTGTCCAACACCAAGTACTTAAACTGGATGGATGATTTGCTGCCCAGTGCCTTTCACCGGGACAATTGCCTGTCCCGGCTCCACATCTGCTACCAAAATGAGGCGCTGGAGGGTCAGGAGATTGCCCTAAACTGGGCCTTGGAGGGGAACCTGCTCAGCCTGGAAGGCCGCCGGGATCAGGCGCCCCACCGGGTATTTGCCTTGCGGGCCCAGTACCGTAGGCTTTGACCGGCGCCAATGTGGCGGATAATCCGCACCATCACCGGCCAAACTACACAAAGTTCCCCGGCGGTCCGCCGGGGGGCGGAAACGAGCGTACACGGATGAAAAGATTTAAGCCAACCACAAAATTTACGCAAATTCTATTCTATATTGCATTTGCGGTGCTGATGTATGCCCTGATCAACAATCTGTCTGTGGTGGCGGATGTGTTCTGGTTCCTGACAGACCTGCTGGAACCGTTGATTATCGGCGGCATTCTGGCTTTTTTCCTCAGCGTACCCATGCGTGGGCTGGAGCAGCTGCTGGCCAAGGGCCAGATTAAGCGGGGGAAAAAGGTGCGGCAGCGGGCCAACGCCAATATCAGCCTGGTGGTCACTTATGTGGGCGGTTTTTTGGTGATTTTCCTGGTGCTGTTCATTTTGATTCCTCAGCTGGTGCAGTCCGTGCCGGGAATCATTACTTCGGTAGAAAACGCCATGCCCCGATTCTATGCTTTCCTGCAGTCTCACGGCATTGACACCACTCAGCTGGAATCTCTGCTGCTGGATATCGACCTGCGGATGCTGCTGGACACCTTTTTGGATAACTATGAGCAGATCCTGTCCACTGCCCTGTCCGCCGTCACCTCAGTGGCAGGGGTGTTGATGCTCACCGTATCCGGCTTTGTCATCTCCATTTATATTCTGGCCAATAAGCGGAAGCTTACCCGGCAGTGCAAAAAAATGCTCTATGCCTATGTGAGCCGCCGCTATGCGGACAAGATTGTGGAGGTGGCGGCCCTGACCAACCGGACATTTTCCAATTTCCTGTCCGGCCAGTGTGTAGAGGCGCTGATTCTGGGCTGCATGTTCTTCATCACCATGAGCATTCTGCGGCTGCCCTTTGCCCCGGTGATCAGCGTGTTTATTGCTGTCACTGCGCTGATTCCCTATGTGGGGGCATTTTTGGGATGCGTGGTGGGTGCGCTGCTCATCGTCACCGTCAGCCCCATGCAGGCCCTGATTTTCCTGGTGATGTTTTTCGTTCTCCAGCAGCTGGAGGAGCAGCTCATTTACCCCCGGGTGGTGGGCAGCTCGGTGGGCCTGTCCCCCATCTGGATTTTGGTATCCGTGTTTGTGGGCGGCAAACTGTTCGGCGTGATCGGCATGCTGTTCTTTATCCCGCTGACCTCGGTGGTCTACTCCCTGCTGCGGCTAAATGTGAGTCACCGGCTGAAACGCCGGGGCTTGGCGGTGGAGGCCGACCGGGTAACCGTTGTTCCTCCGGAAGAAGATGACGGATCGGAAGATGATGACGGACCGGAAGAACCGGACGGGCAGGAGGAAGAAGCGTAACCGGCTATGTGCCGGCGCTATATCAAGTTTACTTTGGAGGAATGAATATGGCAAAGTATGTTTGCGACGTCTGCGGCTATGTCTATGACGAAGCTGCCGGAGATCCGGAAAACGGCATCGCTCCCGGCACTGCCTGGGCGGATGTGCCGGAGGACTATGTCTGCCCGCTGTGCGGGGTAGGCAAGGATATGTTCTCCCCGGAATAATCCCCCGTCTCCCCCTGCCGCCGGCAGGGGGAGAAAAAAATCAAAAAACTGAAAAAAATGCTTGACAGGCTCCCAGAAATCTCCTATAATAACGAAGCTGTTCCGGTGGAAAACTGCTGGAGCGGCGTATGGCGGCATAACTCAGTCGGTAGAGTAGCCGGTTCATACCCGGTATGTCATCTGTTCGAATCAGATTGCCGCTACCAGGCCCGTTGGTCAAGTGGTTAAGACACCGCCCTTTCACGGCGGTAACATGGGTTCGAGTCCCGTACGGGTCACCAAAAATCCCGAATGCGCTAGCGTTCGGGATTTTTCCCTGCCTATCCTTCCCCGAAACCCCAAAACAAAGAAAACGAGGTGCCGCCAATGGGAGCTGCTTTGCAACAGGAAAACAAAATGGGGGTCATGCCGGTGGGCAGGCTCCTGGTGAACATGGCCCTGCCCATGATTGCCTCCATGCTGGTTCAAGCGCTGTACAACGTGGTGGACAGCATTTACGTGGCCCAGCTCAGTGAAAATGCGTTGACTGCCGTTTCTATGGCCTACCCGGTGCAGAACCTGATGATCGGCTTTTCCACCGGCATTGGCGTGGGCATGAACGCGCTGCTGTCCAAATCGTTGGGCAGCCGGGCTTACGGCCAGGCCAATCAGGCGGCGGGAAACGGCTTAGTGCTCTCGGCGGTGTGCTGCGGACTGTTTATGCTGTTCGGCCTGTTTGGGGCGGACGATTTCTTCCGCATTCAGACAGATATTCCGGAGATCCGGGATGGCGGCACGGCATACTTAACCATCTGCACCCTGTTCTCTTTTGGCATTTTTGGGGAGATTCTCTTTGAACGCTTGCTCCAGGCCACCGGCCGGACCATGCTGTCTATGGTCACCCAGGGCGTAGGGGCGCTATTGAACATTGTCCTGGATCCCCTGTTCATTTTTGGCGGTCTTGGCATTCCCGCCATGGGCGTGGCCGGTGCGGCAGTGGCTACAGTCATTGGACAGATTGTTGCCTTCTTCCTGGCCATGCTTCTGCACTGGAAGAAAAATCCGGAGGTTCGCCTGAGTTTGGCGGCGATTCGTCCCCGGTGGCAGATTACCCGGCCGATTCTGTCGGTGGGGGTGCCGTCGGTGCTGATGGTGGCGGTGGGCTCGGTGATGACTTTCACCATGAACCGGATTCTCAACGGATTCAGCTCCACGGCGGTGGCGGTGTTTGGGGCCTATTTTAAGCTGCAAAGCTTTGTATTTATGCCGGTGTTCGGCTTGAATAACGCCATGGTGGCCATTGTGGCCTTTAACTACGGTGCACGGAAGCCGGACCGGATTAAAAAAACGGTGTTGCTCAGCTGCATCGTGGGCACCGGCTTCATGCTGCTGGGGTTTGGGGCCTTCCAATTGGTGCCGGAGCTGCTGTTGTCCATGTTTAATCCCACTGCGCATTTCCTGGACATTGGCGGCCAGGCCCTGGGGGTAATCAGCTTGGGCTTCCTGGTGGCCGGGGTTTGCGTGGTGCTGTGCGCCGTGTTCCAGGCACTGGGCAACGGCCTATATGCCACCATCGTTTCCGTGGCCAGGCAGCTGCTTCTGCTGCTGCCGGCGGCCTACCTGCTGTCCCTGACCGGGCAGTTGGATTTGGTGTGGTGGGCTTTCCCGTTGGCAGAGATTGTGAGCATCGGGGTTACGGTGGCGCTGTTTGTGCGGATCTACCGGAAAAAGCTAAAGCCGTTGTACCATTAATTGTAATTGGGGCTGTCTCACCATGATTTGCAAAAATCATGATGGGGCAGCCCTTTTTTTTCCACAAGGCTGAGGTAGGGAGGTGTGCGCAGGGAGGTGCTTCCAAGCAAACCGGCAGAGGTGCGGATTTGCCTTAGGTGCTGCTCTTTAGCTTGGTGTTACTGCAAGGAGGGGTCGATCCCCAATTTTGTGTAAACTCCGTTCCAGGTGCAAATAGAGCAGATTTATTCCGGGCGGCAGCGGAGGAATCCGGCTGCCACCTGTTTAACAACATAACGCCGGTGGGGCTGGATGCCACTGCCGGGAGCGCATGCGCAATGGCATGAGAAGATTTGATGCGTGTCCGCAAGTCGGCTTGCGGCGGCCTGCGCCAATACAACGAAGTACCACCGGGACCAGTTGCAAAATCTGCATTTTGCAACAGATCCCGGTGGCTGTGGTTAGGGCTGGCTAGTCGTCATCTCCGTCATCGCCGTCGCCGTCATCATCGTCGTCCTCCCAATCGTCCCACCCGCTGCCGGAAGTGGGCTGAGTGGGCGGTTCCGTAGGCGGCTGGGTAGGCGGCTGAGTGGGCGGCTCCGTAGGCGGCTGGGTGGGGTTAACGGGAATCACCACCGGTTCGCTGTCCTCTTCCTGGGTGCGCACCTCGGCTACTCCGGCCAGGTGCCGGGTCAGGCTTTGGCTCAGCTTGTCCTGGGTGCTCTGCCGCCAGCTGCTGCTGTTGGATTCCACCGCAATGGTCACCACGCCGCCGGTGTGCAGATATCCCAGCTCCATGGCCCGGTCGGCCAGGTCATCGGCCACTGCCGCTACCGTCCGGTTCCGATAGGCTACCCCCTGAATCAACACCTCACCGTCGGCATTTTTCCCTGCCAGGGAAATCACCCGGCCCACCCGGCTCACTTCCATCTGCACATCCGGGTTAATCTGCATGCGCACCGTACCCACCGGGTACAGCAGCAGCTGCCACAGGCCCAGCATCACCAGGCACAGGCAGGCGGCCATTGCCGCCACCCGGCGAATGATCCGCAGCTGTGGCCGTGGCGGCTCCTCCGCCACCACCTGGGTCACCCGTTGGCCCACCTGATAGCCCAGATTGGCCACTTTGAGAAACCGGCCGGATTCATCCAGCACAATGGCATAGGCTTGCCGGCACTCCATCACCAAATAAGTCAATTCCTTCACCTCCCAATGCCCGGCCGCATCTGCCCCAGATGCCCCCGAATGATGGTAAACCCGTTGGTATAGGCCAGCAAAATGGCCACCATGTACGTCCGATGCCGCTCCAGGGTTTTTCTGGACACGCCGGAGCCTGCAGCCAGGGGGGCAATGGGCAGCTTCCCTGTCCGGGTCAGCTGCTCCAGCAGCTGAGGGTTGGCCTTGGCATGGGCCAAAGCCTTGTGGCAGGCGTCCAGGGTCCTGTCTTGCTTGGGGCAGTTTTCCGCCACGTCCGACAGGGTCAAACCGTAGTCTGCCAGCACCCGGGTAAATTCCAGTATCTCTCCCTTGGCGGCGGTTTGGTCATGGAGCAGCGCCACCGGATCATGGCCGCCGTCGGTTTTCTCCATCAGGGTGCGGCCCTGTTGGTCAGGCTCATCCAAGCTCAGCACCTGGCTATGGCGGATTTGCTTGCGGAGATAGTCGGTGAGCCGGCTGTGGATTACCTTGCCGGCAAAGGGCAGAAATGCGCCACGGTTACCATCATAGGCCTGTGCTGCCTCGTAAAAGGCAAACATGGCTACCGATCTGGCGTCATCCCAGCTATCCGCCGGAAACTGATGCCGGTATTTTCCAGCCTCAGATTGAATGAATGGCAGGTACTGCCGCACTAACTGGTCTGCAGCGTCCCGGTTTTCCTGGGCCTGCCGGACCAGGGCGGTGATGTCATGGTCTAACTTCATCGCAGTTCTCCTGTCTGCCTGGTTTGCGCTATAGTGATAGAATACGAAGCCGGCTGGGGAAAAGCGGGGCCGGCCGGGGAAAGGTTTTCCCAATTTCCTGGGAGAAAGCTTCACCTTTATTCTACCGGAAATACAGTAAATTGCCAAGCGATTTTATTGGATTTTTGCCAAGTTTTCAGGCTGCATAAAAAATGAAAAAAGTGCTTACATTTTTCAGAGAAATATGCTAAAATAGTGGAGGAATAAGCAAATGAAAGGACGGGTGATTGACCGTGTATCAAATTGGAGACTTGATTGTGTACGGCGGCAACGGTGTGTGCCGGGTTGAGGCAGTGGGACCGGACAAAGGGGGCCGGCTGTGGTATACACTATTGCCACTGTATCAGGATTGTAAAATTATCACGCCGGTGGACAATCCCAAGGTGCCAACGCGGCCGGCCCTGTCCCGGCGTCAGGCGGAGGCGCTGATTGATCAGATTCCCACCATCCAGGCGACGGCCTACCACAGTAAGGCGCTCAGGGAGCTGACGGAGTATTACCAGGCCAAGTTGAAAACCTATGACTGCCGGATTTTACTGGAGCTCACCATGTCCATTTATGCGAAGAAACAAACCGCCCGAAACGGCCGGGTGGGTGCGGTGGACGAAAGCTATCTTCGCCGGGCGGAGGATTTGCTGTTTACCGAACTGGCGGCGGCCTTGGAGCTGGATCGGGACCAGGTGCAGCCTTACATTGCCCAGCGCATGGCAGAGAAGGTAACCTCTTAACGGCCGTATATCCCGGCAATGCCGCAGCGGCGCCGGCCAACACCGCGCTGCCCGGGAGGATACGGATTTTCTGACCGTAAAATTTTACCAATTCTTCTGCAAATTTTTACAAAGAATATATTTAGATCAACACCCAGTGCCTTGCGCTGTTGCCCACGGTCTGGTAAACTATAGGCAGAAGCCCGGAGACAACAGAATTGGGAGGGAATACAATGCGGTGTTTGGTGATTTACGCATCCCACTACGGTTATACCAAAACCTACGCCCAGTGGATTGCCCAGGCGTTATCCTGCCCGGCGGTAACAAAGCCCCGGGACTTGGCAAACTATGACGTGCTGATTTTTGGGGGCGGTTTATATGCCGGTGGGGTACATGGCGTCAAGGCGCTGACGAAGCACTATCCAGAGCTGCAGGATAAGCACCTGGTGCTGTTTACCTGTGGCCTGGCCGACCCCGGTAACCCGGACAACGTGACCCGCATTGACCAGGCATTGGCCAATGCCCTGACGCCGGAAATGATGAACCGGGTTCGCCGGTTTTATTTCCGGGGCGGTATAGATTACCACCGGCTAGGACCGGTACACCGGGCGATGATGGCCATGCTCCGCCGCTATTTGCTGAGCCGTCCAGCGGAGCGGCTGCGGCCGGAGGACCGGCAGCTATTGGATACCTACGGGATGCGGCTGGATTTCCGTGACCAGGCAAGTATTGCGCCCTTGGTTGCCTATGTGACCGGCCTTGTGGATGATAAACACCGGGAAATGTTGTAAATATTTCCAAATTTGCGGGAAAAGCCGGAGAAATTCAAGGGGAATAATTTTGGGAAAATCTTGCGGGAAAAACCAAAAAAAGTGCTTGACAAATGGTGGGGGCCTGTGTATAATGATACCCGTCGCTGAGATGTGCCGCGTTTGACGGCCTCGAAGTCAGCCGGGAGCATAGCTCAGCTGGGAGAGCACATGCCTTACAAGCATGGGGTCACAGGTTCGAGCCCTGTTGTTCCCACCATTTATTTGGCCCGGTGGTGCAGTCGGTTAGCACGCCAGCCTGTCACGCTGGAGGTCGACGGTTCGAGTCCGTTCCGGGTCGCCATTTATGCAGGTGAGCAGAGCAAACGCTCTGCTCAACATGCCTCTGTAGCTCAGTCGGTAGAGCAGGGGACTGAAAATCCCCGTGTCGTTGGTTCGATTCCGACCGGAGGCACCATGGATGCGGGTGTAGCTCATCCGGTAGAGCGCCACCTTGCCAAGGTGGAGGTAGCGAGTTCGAGCCTCGTCACCCGCTCCATTTTCTGCATAAGGAACGCCACCGCGTTCCTTATTCTTCTCTCTGGTACCGTGGCCAAGTGGTAAGGCAAGGGTCTGCAAAACCCTCATTCCCCAGTTCAAATCTGGGCGGTACCTCCATATTGCGAAAACACGATAGATGTGGACGACAAAAAGTTCAGCATCTATCGTGTTTTCCTTCATATTTGGATGGTTTTGCGATACTGCCAAGTGAAAATTATATTTTCCGTTGGCCCAGGAATATTGTGGCGGCGCGGTACTGGCTTGGCATGGTAAAGAAAAACAGATGCAGTTCTCCATCATTTGCGTCGGTTTCTGTGAGATTAATTTGCTCCCTCTATGATTGACCGCTACTTTTTGCCGTCTGTCATAGAGGGAGCAATATTTGTTTTGCATTGGCCATGGCTACATGGGTTTTGTTGTGCGGCAGCCTGCCGCCAACCTGCCATGGCGAGCCGGTGCCTATCGTACCGGCCATTGCCGGGCGGTTAATCAGGCTTTCTTCAGGTAGGCATCGATGGCCTCGGCGCCCTTTTTACCGGCGCCCATGGCCAGGATAACGGTGGCTGCGCCGGTGACGGCATCGCCGCCGGCAAACACCCCGTCTCTGGTGGTCATCTCGTTTTCATCCACAATCAGGCAGCCTTTCCGGTTGGTCTCCAGACCAGGGGTGGTGGAGCGGATCAGGGGGTTGGGGCTGGTGCCCAGGGCCATGATCACCGTGTCCACATCCAGGGTAAATTCGCTGCCGGGGATCTCCATGGGGCGGCGGCGGCCGGAGGCGTCCGGTTCGCCCAGCTCCATGCGGATGCACTTGATCCCCTTTACCCGGCCGTCTTCGTCTCCCAGAATCTCCACCGGGTTGCACAGGGTTTTAAACTCGATGCCCTCTTCCTTGGCGTGGTGCCGCTCTTCCTGCCGGGCGGGCATTTCCGCCTCGCCCCGGCGGTAGACGATGTACACTTTGTCCGCCCCCAGGCGCATGGCGCATCGGGCGCCGTCCATGGCCACGTTGCCGCCGCCCACCACGGCCACAGCCTTGCTCTGGATAATGGGGGTGTCTGCCTCGGGGGTGTAGGCCTTCATCAGGTTGGTCCGGGTCAGGTACTCGTTGGCGGAGTAAACCCCCTTCAGGGACTCGCCGGGGATGTGCATGAACATGGGCAGGCCGGCGCCGGAACCCACAAACACCGCCTTGAAGCCCATGGCGAACAGGTCGTCGATGGACAGCACCTGGCCGATGACCATGTTGGTCATGACCTTTACGCCTTGGGCCTCCAGCTTCTTCACCTCATTGGCCACGATGGCCTTGGGCAGACGGAATTCGGGAATGCCATAGACCAGCACGCCGCCGGCGGTGTGCAGGGCCTCAAACATGGTCACCTCGTACCCCTTCTTGGCCAGGTCGGAGGCGCAGGTCAGGCCGGCAGGGCCGGAACCCACCACCGCCACGGCAATGCCGTTGGAGGGCACCTTCTCCGGCATGGCGTTCACATTTTCCCGGTACCAGTCGGCCACGAACCGCTCCAGCCGGCCGATGGCCACCGGCTCGCCCTTGACCCCCCGGACGCACCGGCACTCGCACTGGCTCTCCTGGGGGCAGACCCGGCCGGACAGGGCGGGCAGGGCGTTGGTGGAGGTGATGATTTCATAGGCGGCCTGGAAGTCCCCCTCGGCCACCTTGCCGATGAACTCGGGAATGCGGATATTCACCGGGCAGCCCTCCACGCACTTGGGCTTTTTGCAGCCCAGGCAGCGGGCGGCTTCTTCCATGGCCTGCTGGGGGGTGTAGCCCAGGGCAACTTCTTCAAAATTCCGGGCGCGGACCTTGGGGTCCTGCTCCGGCATGGGGGTTTTTGTCATGGTCATGTTTGCCATTGCAGCTTCCTCCTCACTGAATCAGGGCCTTGCCCATGGTCTCGATGCGGCAGGCGTGGTCCTTGCTCACCTGGGCCTCCCGCTCCCGGTAGACGCCGTTGCGGCTCATGAGTTCAGCGTAGTCCACCTGATGGCCGTCAAAATCCGGGCCGTCAACACAGGCAAACTTGGTCTCGCCGCCTACCGTCACCCGGCAGCCGCCGCACATGCCGGTGCCGTCCACCATAATGGGGTTCAGGGAGACGATGGTTTTCACGCCGAAAGGCTCGGTGGTTTTGGACACGAATTTCATCATGGGGATGGGGCCGATGGCCAGCACCTCATCGTACTGCCGGCCGGATTCCAGCAATTCCTGGAGCTTCACGGTGACAAAGCCGTGCTCGCCGTAGGAGCCGTCGTCGGTCATCAGGTACAGGTTGTCGGCGCAGGCGCGGAACTCATCTTCCAGAATCACAATGTCCTTGTTCCGGAAGCCCACAATCACGTCCACCTCGCAGCCGGCCTCTTTAAAGCCTACCGCAGAGGGCAGGGCAATGGCGCAGCCTACGCCGCCGCCAACCACGCACACCCGCTTGACGCCTTCGGTGTTGGTGGGCTTGCCCAGGGGGCCAACGAAGTCTTGGATATAGTCGCCTTCATTCAGCGCCCCCAGGGCGTTGGTGGAGAAACCGACTTTTTGGAAAATGATGGTGACCGTTCCCTTCTCCCGGTCATATCCGGCGATGGTGAGGGGCACCCGTTCGCCCATCTCGTCCACCCGGAAGATGATGAACTGACCGGCCTTGGCCTTCTTGGCCACAAAGGGGGCCTCGATGTCCATGAGGGTAACAGAAGCGTTAAGTTCTTTCTTACGGACAATCTTGTACATAATCCTAATCCTTTCTTTTCTGGATTTTTCCACAGCAAGCGGACAGTCCGCACAAATGAATTATAAACCATCGGCACACCTTTGTCAAAATGTATTTCCGGGCTTTTCCCCAGCCCAAGGGGGATTGCCAACCGGAAATTTACGGGTAAATATCCGCAAAAAGGATTGCCTTTCTCGCGGAAATAACGTATAGTATTCGTACCAGCGGAGAAAAGAACGGGAATGAGAAAGGAGAAGGAAAATGAACGCATTTGACCCCAATTATCCATTGCTGGACGATATGTACCAGGACGAATATTACCCGGATTTTTTGGTGGACAAAGTGAAAGGTGAACTGCAAAAGGTCATTGGTTTGCTGGAGAGCGGCGAACGAAACACCGAGGTCATCCAAGACAAGCTGGACGAAGTGGTTTGCGCCGTCAACGGCTTGCAGGAAGAATTTGAGGAGAATGACAGCGAGATCGAAACGGTAGCTCGTGATTGTATCGGGGAAACCGTAAGTTATATCTTAGAATGGTTTGATGTTCCCATTGATATCGAGGAAGCCCTTCGGGAAAGAGATTGGTAACCGGCAAATTTCCGCCGATCGGGAGGCGGCTCCACTGGCGCATCCGTCTTCTGCCTGTCATTGCGAAGAGCGGAGCGATGGGACAATCCGTAACTCCTGCGGTGAGGCGTGGCAGAAAGCAGTACTTCGGGCGAATACGAAAAGTGCTACGAATTTGCCCGAAGTAGTACCGGCTTGCCAGGCTTCCCTGCGGGGAGAACGGATTGCCGCACCAGTGTGCGCACTGGTTCGCAATGACATGCAGAAGACGGTGACGCGTCTGCGATTGCAAGGGCGTGGGGCGCGTAAGGTGTGCAGAAGGCGAAGGCGTGTCAGTGGGTGCAAGGACGTTTTCCGGCAGTACACCGGCAGTGCCCAGGAATTTTGCGGACACGTAGCAAATTTCTGCATGTCATTGCGAGGAGCGGAGCGATGGGACAATCCGTAACTCCTGCGGTGAGGCGTGGCAGAAAGCAGTACTTCGGGCGAATTTGCAGCTTCTACGAATTTGCCCGAAGTAGTACCAGCTTGCCAGGCTTCCCTGCGGGGAAAACGGATTGCCGCACCAGTGTGCGCACT
>DVHJ01000024.1 GCA_018712145.1 Candidatus Faecousia faecigallinarum
GCGGCGGTGGGCTCGTTGATGATCCGCTTCACGTCCAGGCCGGCGATCTTGCCGGCGTCTTTGGTGGCCTGACGCTGGGAGTCGGAGAAGTAAGCCGGGACGGTGATCACCGCCTCCGTCACCGGGCCGCCCAGGTAAGACTCTGCATCGGCCTTCAGCTTCTGCAGGATCATGGCGGAGATTTCCTGGGGGGTATATTTCTTGCCGTCGATTTCCACTTTATAATTGGTGCCCATGTGCCGCTTGATGGAAGAGATGGTGCGGTCGGCGTTGGTCACGGCCTGGCGCTTGGCCACCTGGCCCACCATCCGCTCGCCATTCTTGGCGAAAGCCACCACAGAAGGGGTGGTGCGGTTGCCTTCCGCATTGGCAATGACCACAGGCTCGCCGCCTTCCAGCACGGCGACACAAGAATTGGTTGTACCAAGATCGATACCGATAATTTTAGCCATAACAAAAATCCTCCTATATGCAGTTGAATATTATTTGTATATCATCCGGGGATGCCCCGGTAAATCAATTGGCCACTTGAACCATGGCAAAGCGGATCACCCGGTCGCCCAAGCGGAAGCCCTTCTGGAATACCTGGGCCAGTACATTTTCGCCCAGGTTCTCATCCTCCACGTGCATCACCGCATTGTGGAGCTGGGGATCGAAGGCGTCGCCCACCGTGCCGAACACTTCCACGCCCAGGGCCTGGAAAATCCGTTCCAGCTCGGTCATGGTCATCTCCACCCCTTTTTTGTAGGCGGCGTCCTGGGTATCCTGGGCCAGGGCCCGGGCCAGATTGTCATACACCGGCAGCAGCTTGGCGATGGCGTCGGCCTTGCCGTTGGCATAGCTGGCGTCCTTTTCCTTCTGGGTGCGCTTGCGGAAGTTGTCATACTCCGCCGCCAGGCGCAGATGGGCCTCGTGCTCGGCATCCAGCTTCTGCTGGAGTCCGGCGGCTTTGTCCTCCTGGGACTCCGCCGGTGCTTCTACCGGTTCCGCCGGGGCGGGGGTTTCCTCCGGTTTTTCCTCAATTTTCTTTTTCTTTTTGCTATCTGCCATGACTTTCGTCCTCCTGTGTGGTAGTTTCACCGCTGCCCAGCTGCTTGCGCTCCGGCTTGGAGAACATCTTGGACAGGTTTTCTGCAAAGTAGCTCAGCCGGGCGGTTACCTTGGCGTAATCCATGCGGGTGGGGCCAACCACACCGATGAGACCTTGCATTCCCTCGCCAATGTCGAACTTGGTCATGACCACGGACGTGTCCTTCAACTCCTGGGCCACGTTTTCCGGCCCCACCAGAATCTGGGTTTTTTCCCCGCCCATGACGGCGGGCAGATTGGAGATGGTCTCTTCATCCAGGGTGCTCAGCACCTCCTGGGCCTTTTCCACATCCCGGTACTCCGGCTGATGCAGCAAGCGGACCTGACCCCGCAGGGCCACCTCCGCATCCTGCTGGCTCCGCAGCACCTGGGTGGTGAAGTCCACGATCACCGGCACCAGGCTGGCCGCCGGTCCGGCGCTGCGGGTAACCCGCTCCAGCAGATCCCCGGTAAACTCGGAAATGCCGGTCATGCTGGCGTTGAGCACTGCGCTCAGGAGCCGGAGATCCGCCTCGGACACGGCTAAGGGCAGCTTGATCAGTTTGTTTTTCACCACATCCCCGTCGGTCATCACCACCAGGATGAAACTCCCGGCCTCAGCCATGAGGATGTCAAACCGCTTTACCGTGGCCTTGCCCCGGCGGGCTGCTACGGTGTAGGCCGGCAGGTCCGTGGCCTGGGATACCAGCTTAGCGACTTTGTCCAGCACCTGGTCAAACTCCTGCATTTTCAGCTCCATGGCGTTTTTCAGGTCCTTGGTCTCGTCAACGCTGAGCTTGTAGCCCTGCATCAGCTCGTCCACGTACAGCCGGTAGCCTGCCGGCGAGGGGATCCGGCCGGCAGAGGTGTGGGGCTGCTCCAGAAGGCCCATGGCCGTCAGCTCTGCCAGCTCATTGCGGATGGTGGCAGAGGAGTAGTTCATGCCAGGCATGGCGGCAATGGCTTTGGAGCCCACAGGCTCGGCGGTACGGATGTACAGATCCACCACCGTTTGCAGCACCTGCTTCTTTCTCTGGGACAGTTCCATGGGATTTCACCTCCTGTTAGCACTCGCGCTTCCTGAGTGCTAACGTTACTATACAACCCGAACGCCATCTTGTCAAGGGGCGGGAAGGATATAATTTCCCGAATTTTTTCCATCGGTTTTTGGCCATTCCGCCCAGGTGCAGGGCGGCTTGCGCCAGGGGAAAAACCGTGGTATGATAAGGTTCCCGAAAAGAGGCGTGCTTATGTGGTTTGTTTACATTCTCCTGTGCCGGGACGGTACATTATATACTGGCGCAACCACGGACCTGAACCACCGCCTGGCCCGGCACAATGCCGGCCGGGGGGCGAAATATACCCGGGGCCGCCGGCCGGTGCGGCTGGTCTACTGGGAGCCCTGCCCAGACCGGCCGGCGGCTCTGCGCCGGGAGCGGGCCATCAAAGCCTTGCCCAGGCGGGAAAAATTGGCCCTTTGCCGCCTGACGGAAAATTTGTAAATTTATGGGAAGACTTTTTCCATTGAATATGTTATCCTAATGGACGAGAGGTGATTTTCATGAAAGCCGTTCAGCATTTGCCCGCCGGTTACCGGGAAATATACGCGATAGACATGAATCAAGATAAAAAGATTTTAATTTTCATCAATGTTTTGGCGGTACTGATTGCGGTGGTGATGGTGGTTCCCATGAACCGTTTGGTTCCGATTTCATCTCTGTTCAGCATGGAGGCCGGCTTGACGAATTACTGGCTCCGGTTTCTCGTTTTGACCGGTTCTCTGTTTGCCTATACCGGCTTGCACGAGCTGGTTCATGGCATTACAATGAAGGCGTTTGGAACGAAAAGGGTGAAATATGGGTTCACGGGTATGTGCGCGTTTGCAGGCAGCAATGACTATTACAGCAAAGGGAGTTACATCACCATTGCTTTGGCGCCGGTTGTTGTTTTTCTGCTTGTGTTTTCCGCCCTCAGTTTCCTTGTCCCGCGAGAATGGTTTTGGGTTGTTTATCTTTTGCAGGTATCCAATATTGCAGGGGCGTCCGGCGACATATTTTTCACAGTCAAATTCTCCAAAATGCCAGAGGATATACTGGTGCGGGATAGGGGAGTGAGTATGACGGTGTATTCCAAACGGGAAATCTGATTCGATGTCCGGGAATTCCGGCAGCGCCCCGGTACTGTGCGAACAGGCGGCAGGTTTTTGCATGTCATTGCAAGGACGCACTTGGGCAGAAACGTGGTACATTTCACCCGTGCTTGGAGGTGCGCAAGCCTACCAGGTTTATGGATGTCATTGCGAACCAGTGCGCACACTGGTGTGGCAATCCGTTTTCCCCGCAGAGAAGCCTAGCAAGCTGGCACTACTTCGGGCAAATTCGTGGCACACTTTCCCGTATTCGCCTTAGGCACTGCCCTCCGTCATGCCCTACCGCAGGAGTTACGGATTGCCACGTCGCTTCGCTCCTCGCAATGACATCCGTAAACTTGACACGCATTAGCAACTCCGCAACCGTGTGCTGGGTACAGCCTTTTCCGACGGGAAACCCCCTTGCCCTTGCACACACCTGCCCACCTTCTGCTTGTCCTTGCAAACCACCCCTTGCACCCGCAGAAGCGCACCCGTCTTTTGCATGTCATTGCGAACCAGTGCGCACACTGGTGTGGCAATCCGTCTCTCCTGCGGCAGCACATGGCGAAAGGGAATACTTCGGGCGAATACGAGAGGTGCTGCGGATTTGCCCAAAGTAGTGCCAGCTTGCCGGGTTTCCCTGCGGGGACGCGGATTGCCACGTCGCTTCGCTCCTCGCAATGACATGCAAAAGATTGTCGCGTTGCTACGTGTGCAAGAGGGTGCTGCCGGGGCAAGCCCGCAACCGCCCACGAATTCGCCTTAAGTGCTACTTTTTCTTGGCTTTTTCTGCGGGGCAGCGGATTGCCACGTCGCTTCGCTCCTCGCAATGACAGGCTAAAGACAGATACGCGCCTGCGGTTGCAAGGACGCACTTGGGACTCCTCTCCCCGCAAAGGGGAACCCTTTGCGGGGCCCCCATGCACTGGTTCGCAATGACATGCAGAAACTTGTTGTGTGTCTGCGCTGCAAGGACGCGCACTACCGGGGCAAATTTCCACCCGCCCGCTCACAGGGGCTGCTGCTTGATTTTGGCAAAGCGCCGGGGGAATTGGGCGGGGGTGGGCCGGATTTTCCGGATCACCACCACGGCATGCTCCTGCCCCACCTGGGGGAAGGCAGCCAACTGCTCCACCTCCCCGCCCAGGCGGCGGATAGCCCCCCGGGCTTGCTCCACTTCCGCCTGGGCGGCGGCGCCCTTCATGGCCAAAAACGTTCCGCCCACCTGCACATAGGGCAGGCAAAGCTCACACAGGACATTCAGCCGGGCCACCGCCCGGGATACGGCAAAATCGTAGCTTTCCCGGCAGCCGGCCACCGCCTCCTCCGCCCGGGCGGTGACGCACCGGGCCTCCACCCCCAGACCGGGTAGGATTTGGGCCAGCCAATCCATCCGCTTGCCCAGGGAATCCAGGAGCGTCAGCTCCATCTCCGGGCAGGCGATTTTCAGGGGGACCCCGGGGAAGCCCCCGCCGCAGCCCACGTCAATTACCTGCTTGCCCCGGAAATCCGCCAAATCCAGCAGGGTCAGGCTGTCCAGAAAATGGAGCCTGCCCACCTGAGCCGGATCGGTAATGGCGGTGAGGTTCATCACCTGGTTTTTTTCCAGCAGGGCCTGGCCGAACCGGCACATGGCCTGCACCGCCTCCGGCGGCAAGCCGGGCCGGCCGGCGGCAATGACTTGGGCCATGGGGTCCATATCAGCCCTCCTCCGTTGCTTCTGTGGTATTTTCCGGGAATACCTCATCGTAATTGTAGGGGTCAAACCGGGTGGGTTCCGGGGTGTCGTCCTCGACATACTGGTCCTGATACCAGGCCACCAGCAGATCCGTCACCTGGCCATAGCTTTCGATCCCCTCGGCCTGGCCGTTGGATTGCAGGTAGCTGTTGTGGACGGCCTGGGCGCTGTCCTGCACCGGCCCCTCCCGGCCGGCGGCCACCTGGTTCAGCTGCTCCACGTCGTGGAGCAGCGCCTGAGACATGTCCTGCCACACCGCTTCCCAGGCGTCCCGGTCGGTATCGTACAGCGCATTGGCGCAGTACAAGAACGCCTCCAGATAGCCGGAGTACTGAAACAGCGGGTCGCCGCTGGCCTCACAGGCCAGGAATCCGGCAAAATTCGCCTCATCCTCCCGGGCGATGGCCAGCAGGTGGGCAATTTCGTGGCACACATTGAAGGGAATCCGGGAAGCATACTGCTCCAGATTCACCGCAGCCTCGCCGGTGAGGGCCACGGTCACCCCGTCAATGCCCATGGCGCTGAACTTGCTGCTCCAACCCAGGGCCTTTACCGGCCCACGGGAACCGGCAAAAATGGAATAATTCCACACCAGCTCATTATAGCCTTCCTCAGCGGCCTGGTTCAGTTCCGCCAGGGTAGGCAGTTCCACATTGCCGCTGCTGTCCCGGGAGACCTGGGTGGACAGCCGGTTGGCCCGCTGGCCGTAAAACCGGGCGGCCTCCTGCAGGTCGGCCACGGTATAATCCGGGACCTCCAATTTCATACTTTCGTTGATGGGGCGGTTATAATAGTTGAGTCCCCACAGGGCGGTGAACAAAAAGTAGACAATGGCCGCCGGCGCCAGCACCCAGCCCAGCCACCGGAAAACATTCCACCGGAACAAAATCATTAGGCCCAAGGTGACCACCACGGCAGCCAGATAGACCGCCAAAATCACCTGCCACAGGCAGACGTCCGAACCGCCAACGGTGCTGCCCAAAAATTCCACCGCTGTTTTCGAAAAGAAGGGATAGGCCATATCCAGTAAAACATCAAAGTGCCTGGCCACCGTCTGCAACAACAGGGAAAGGGCGGCAAACACCGCCGCCACGATAATGCCCCGCAGATTTTTCACGGGCAAGACCTCCTTTGTCAGTGATCAAAACGGGAATTTTTCCCATTGTCCGTCATTATAGCATACCCAACGGAAAAAGTCTTCCCCCAAATTTACAAATTTTCCGTCAGGCGGAAAAGTATTTTCCCGTCTGGGCAGGGGTTTGCAGGGGTGAAGTGGTGCGGATTTGTTCCGGTAGTGCGTCCTTGCAGCGCGAACACGCGGAAAGTTATTGCATGTCATTGCGAGGAGCGGAGCGACGGGACAATCCGCATCCCCCGGCGGGAACGTGGTACATTGCACCCCTGCCCGGGTGTGCGCACACCTACCAGACCTGTCATTGCGAGGAGCGAAGCGACGTGGCAATCCGTCTCTCCTGCGGCAGCACATAACGAAAAGCAACACTTAGGGCGAATTCGAAGTAGTCTACGAATTCGCCTTAAGTGCTACTTTTCCTTACCTTTCTCTGCGGGGACGCGGATTGCCACGCCAGTGTGCGCACTGGTTCGCAATGACATGCTGAAGGAAGGACGTGTGCGCTGGTGCAAAGACGTGGTTCGCAATGACATGCTGAAGACGGGTAGGTGTGCGCAGGTGCAAGGACGCTTTCCGGCAGCACCCCGGCAATGCCCCCAAATTATGCAAACACGCGGCAAGTTTATGGATGTCATTGCGAGGAGCGAAGCGACGCGGCAATCCGTACTCTTTGCGGCAGCGCAAAACGAAAAGCAGCACTTTGGGCGAATCCGAAAAGCGCTACGAATTTGCCCTAAGGATTACCGATTTGTAAAGTTTCCCTGCGGGGTTACGGATTGCCACGTCGCGGGGCGGCTGCCCCGCTCCTCGCAATGACATGCAGAAGGAAGGACGTGTGCGCGGTTGCAAAGACGTGGTTCGCAATGACATGCTGAAGACGGGTAGGTGTGCGCGGGGGCAAGGACCTGCTGCCGGGTCCGTCAAAACGGGGCCGTCTCCCCGAGAAATAACGAAAAAATACAGGGCTGTCTCCCCATGATTTTCCGAAATCATGTTGAGACAGCCCCAAATTTTGATTACAGATCGCAGTTGTTTACCGTTCTGGGGAAGGGGATCACATCCCGGATATTGCTCATCCCGGTGAGGTACATCACGCACCGCTCAAAGCCCAGGCCGAAGCCGGCGTGGCGGGCAGAGCCGTATTTCCGCAGGTCCAGGTAGAAGCCGTAGTCCTTTTCGTTCAGGCCCAGCTCCCGGATCCGGTTCAGAAGGACGGTGTAATCGTCCTCACGCTGGCTGCCGCCGATGATTTCCCCAATGCCCGGCACCAGGCAGTCCATGGCGGCCACGGTTTTCCCGTCGGGATTCAGCTTCATGTAGAACGCCTTGATTTCCTTGGGGTAGTCGGTGACAAACACCGGCCGCTGGAAAATTTCCTCGGTGAGGAAGCGCTCGTGCTCGGTTTGCAGGTCGCTGCCCCAGTGGACGGGGAAGGCAAAGCGGTCATTGTGCTTTTCCAGCAGGGCGATGGCCTCGGTATAGGTGACGTGGCCGAAATCCGCGTTGAGCACGTGGTTCAGCCGGTCCAGCAGGCCTTTATCCACAAACTGGTTGAAAAACTGCATTTCCTCCGGCGCATGGGCAAGAACGTAGGAAATGATGTATTTAATCATCTCCTCGGCCAGGCGCATGTCGTCTTTCAGGTCGGCGAAGGCAATTTCCGGCTCAATCATCCAGAATTCCGCCGCGTGGCGGGTGGTGTTGGAGTTTTCCGCACGGAAGGTGGGGCCGAAGGTGTAAATATTTTTAAAGGCCATGGCGTAGGCCTCGCCGTTGAGCTGGCCGGAGACGGTGAGATTGGTGGCCTTGCCGAAAAAGTCCTGGGTATAGTCCACCTTGCCCTCCGCCGTCAGGGGCAGGTTCTCCAGCTCCAGGGTAGTGACCTGGAACATTTCCCCGGCGCCTTCACAGTCGGAGCCGGTGATCAGAGGGGTGTGGACATAGACAAAGTCCCGCTCCTGGAAGAACCGGTGGATGGCATAGGCGATCAAGCTCCGCACCCGGAATACCGCCTGGAAGGTGTTGGTTCTGGGCCGCAGGTGGGTCATGGTCCGCAGGTATTCCAGGCTGTGCCGCTTTTTCTGGAGGGGGTAGCCGGAATCCGACGGCCCTTCCACCGTCACAGACGTGGCCTGCAATTCAAAGGGCTGCTTCGCCTCCGGCGTTTCCACCAGTGTGCCGGTGACCACCAGGGCGGCGCCTACGTTGGTCTTGGAAATTTCGGCGAAATTGTCCAGGGTGTCGTGGTAGACCACCTGCAAAGGGGTGAAAAACGTGCCGTCGTGCAGGACAATAAAGCCGAAGGCCTTGCTGGCCCGCACCGAACGCACCCAGCCGCCAACGGTGACGGTTTTGCCTACATAGCGCTGGGTGTGTTGAAACAGGTCCCGAATGCTGACAGAATCCATAAAACGTGTAACCTCACTTTCCGGTCAACGGAAATTTCTGATGGGAAAAAGTATACACCAAATTGGAACAATTGACAAGAGGATTTTGCCCGGTGGGACACGGACGTCCGTGCTGTCGCGTATCTGTCTCTTGTCTCTCTTTGCATTTTTCTATTCTGACACGATGCATATTACTGCATAATCGTGGGTAGTTGCAAACACAGACACGCAGCAAGTTTATGGATGTCATGGCGAGGAGCGGAGCGGCGCGGCAATCCGTAACCCCGCAGAAAAGGACAAGAAAAAGCAGCACTTAGGGCGAATTCGCAACGAACGACGAATTTGCCTGAAGTGCCACTTTTCGTTTTGTGCTACTGCAAGGAGAGCGGATTGCCACACCAGTGTGCGCACTGGTTCGCAATGACATGCAGAAGGGGGCAAGGTGTCTGCGGGTGCAAGGACGTGATTTGCAATAACATGCAGAGGGGAGCAAGGTGTCTGGCTTGCAAGGACGTCCCCCCTCTGTCATTG